>NZ_KV787884.1:54924-135977 GCF_001807145.1 Enterobacter sp. HMSC16D10 | reverse complement strand
CCGGTGGCGCTGCGCTTACCGGGCCTACGGGTGCCATATGTAGGCCGGGTAAGGCGCAGCCGGCACCCGGCACAACTATAGCTTCAGAATATCTTTCACAAACGGAATGGTCAGCTTGCGCTGGGCGGTAATCGAGGCACGATCGAGCTGATCCAGCGTGTCGAACAGCGTGCGCATTTCGCGGTCCAGCCGCTTCAGCAGGAAACGGCCCACGTCTTCCGGCAGCTCAAACCCACGCTGCTTTGCACGCAGCTGTAGCGCCTGAAGCTTATCTTCATCCGACAGCGGCTGGAGCTTGTAGATTTGTCCCCAGTCCAGGCGAGACGCCAGATCCGGCAGGCCCAGATTCAGCTGTCGTGGTGGGCGATCGCCAGTGATCAGCAGTCGGGTTTTGCCCGATTCCAGAATGCGGTTGTAGAGGTTAAAGATCGCCATTTCCCACGGCTCATCCCCCGCCACGCATTCGATGTTATCGATGCAGACCAGGGAAAGATGTTCCATCCCCTCCAGCACCTCAGGCACGAACCAGGTTCGTTTATCCAGCGGCACATAGCCTACCGCATCACCGCGCGCCGAAAGCTCCGCACAGGCGGCATGCAGCAGATGGCTGCGCCCCGCACCTTCGCGTGACCAGATATAGATGTATCCGCTGTGTTCCTGACGCAGCACGTTTTGCAGTGCAGCCAGTAAAGAGGGGTTATCACCCGGCCAGAAACTTGCAAACGTTTCGTCGTCAGGGAGATAGAGTGGCAGAGAGAGCTGTGCCGGTCCGTTCAGAAGTACCTCAACCAGATCTGACATAAAATCGGCATGGACTTTAACACGGAACCTGCAAGGAGAGAACCGGGCGGATCGTCCGCCCGGTTAAAGGATCACTGTGACGCTTTTTCGCTTTCGTCAGCGTCCAGCACCACCTCTTCCGGGCGGATCACGGAGATCAGCTTGAAAATGAGGCTCAGGCCCACGCCGACGATGGTCGCCAGCGCCATGCCTTTCAGCTCGGCCGCCCCGATGTGCACCTTCGCGCCGCTCACGCCGATAATCAGGATCACCGACGTCAGGATCAGGTTCTGCGCTTTGCTGTAATCCACTTTGGATTCAATCAGCACGCGAATACCGGAGGCACCGATTACCCCGTACAGCAGCAGAGACACGCCGCCCATCACCGGCACCGGGATGATCTGAATCGCTGCCGCCAGCTTGCCGACGCAGGAGAGCAGAATGGCGATGATCGCCGCGCCGCCGATAACCCAGGTACTGTAGACGCGGGTAATCGCCATCACGCCGATATTTTCACCGTAGGTGGTGTTTGGCGTAGATCCAAAGAAACCGGAAATGATGGTGGAGAAACCGTTCGCAAACATGGAACGGTGCAGGCCCGGGTCGCGGATCAGGTCACGTTTGACAATGTTTGCCGTCACCACCAGGTGGCCGACGTGCTCTGCAATCACCACCAGCGCTGCAGGCAGAATGGTGAAAATCGCAAACCATTCGAAGCGCGGCGTATAGAAGGTAGGCAGCGCGAACCAGTGCGCCTGCGCAATCGGGGTGGTATCCACCACGCCCATCATAAAGGAGAGCGCATAGCCCGCCAGCACGCCGATCAGGATCGGGATAATCGCCATAAAGCCGCGGAACAGCACGGAACCAAAGACCGTTACGCCCAGCGTCACCAGCGAGATGATAATGGTTTTGGAATCCGGCGACTGGCCGTCTGCTGGCAGCAGGCCGGCCATGTTCGCCGCCACGCCCGCCAGCTCAAGACCGATGACGGCCACGATGGCGCCCATCGCCGCAGGGGGGAACATCACGTCCAGCCAGCCGGTACCGGCTTTCTTCACGATGAAGGAGACCAGGCAGAACAGCACGCCACACATGATAAAGCCGCCCAGCGCGACCTCATAGCCCAGCGGCAGCAACAATAACACCGGAGAGATAAAGGCGAAGCTCGACCCGAGATATGCCGGGATTTTGCCTTTACAGATAAAGAGATACAGCAGCGTACCGATGCCGTTGAACAGCAGTACGGTAGCCGGGTTAATGTGGAACAGGATTGGCACCAGCACGGTTGCGCCAAACATGGCGAACAGGTGCTGCAAACTAAGCGGGATAGTCTGTAAAAGCGGCGGTCTTTCACTCACCCCGATAGCACGGCGCGTCATAGTGTTTTCCTCTGAGTAGTATCGTTGTTGGTGTTTTATTCAAAAAAAAGCCGACTATCAAAGTCGGCTTATTTATCGTTATTCGATTATTTCGTACCAAAGATCTTATCGCCGGCATCGCCGAGCCCCGGGATGATGTACCCGTGCTCGTTCAGGCCCTGGTCGATAGAGGCGGTATACAGCTCAACGTCCGGGTGCGCTTTTTCCAGTGCCGCGATCCCTTCCGGTGCCGCAACCAGCACCAGCACTTTAATGCTGCTGCAGCCCGCTTTTTTCAGCAGGTCGATAGTGGCAATCATTGAACCGCCGGTTGCCAGCATCGGGTCAACCACCAGCGCCATACGCTCGTCGATGTTGGACACCAGCTTCTGGAAGTAAGGAACTGGCTCGAGGGTTTCTTCGTTACGGTAGATCCCCACCACGCTGATGCGCGCGCTTGGCACATGCTCCAGCACGCCTTCCATCATGCCGAGACCGGCACGCAGGATTGGCACAACGGTAATTTTCTTACCTTTGATCTGCTCAACCTGCACCGGGCCGTTCCAGCCTTCGATGGTGACTTTTTCTGTCTCCAGATCGGAGGTCGCTTCGTAAGTCAGCAGGCTGCCGACTTCAGAGGCCAGTTCGCGAAAACGCTTCGTGCTGATGTCATGCTCACGCATCAGGCCCAACTTGTGTTTAACGAGTGGGTGTTTCACTTCCACAATCTTCATTCTCTTTCTCCTCTGAATGGCATCCGCAAAAAAATCGCGGGATTATACCGCTTTTTTCGGATTGCGCCATACCCATGTTGCTTGACAGGGATCAAGCAAAGACAAAAAACCGGAGACAGGTCTCCGGCTTAAGTGCGAGGTTTTGCCCGGTGGCGCTACGCTTACGCGGGCCTACGTGTAGTGTAGGTCGGGTAAGCGTTGCGCCACCCGACAATTACAGGTTATCGCCGTTGCTCGCAATCACCTGCTTATACCAGTCGAACGACTTTTTCTTGCTGCGGTTCAGCGTGCCGTTGCCTTCATTGTCTTTATCGACAAAGATAAAGCCGTAGCGTTTTTTCATTTCACCGGTACCGGCAGACACCAGGTCGATACAGCCCCACGGGGTATAGCCCATCAGATCGACGCCATCCTCCACCACCGCTTTTTTCATCTCGCGGATGTGGGCGGCCAGGTAGTCAATGCGGTACTGGTCGTTCACCGTGCCGTCGCTCTCCTGCACGTCGATTGCGCCAAAGCCGTTTTCAACGATAAACAGCGGCAGCTGGTAGTGATCCCAGAACCAGTTGAGGGAGTAGCGCAGCCCCACCGGGTCAATCTGCCACCCCCAGTCGGATTTCTGCACGTACGGGTTGGAGACCAGGCTCTTGCTTTCGTCATAGTCCAGCTGCGGGTTGTCCGCCGTCGCCTTGGTGGCGAAGGACATATAATAGCTAAACCCGATGTAATCCACGCAGCCCTGCGTCAGCGCGACTTTATCCTCTTCGGTGATATCCAGCGCGAAGCCGCGACGTTCAAAGTAGTTGAGCAGATGCTGCGGATACTTGCCGCGCACATGGACGTCGGTGAACCAGTAGCGGCGGTGCATGGCGTTCATCGCCATCATCATGTCGTCCGGCGCGCAGGTCAGCGGGTAGATGGGGCACATGGCAATCATGCAGCCGATCTGCAGGGACGGGTTAATCTCGCGCCCCGCCCTCACCGCCAGGGCGCTGGCCACCAGTTCATAGTGCGCGGCCTGGAACATCACCGGCTCACGATCTTCACCCGGCGCGTACTTCAGCCCGGAGTTGGTAAACGGCGCAAAATCTTCATGGAAGTTGGCCTGGTTGTTGATCTCGTTAAAGGTCATCCAGTACTTCACTTTATGCTGATAGCGCTGGAAAACCACTTTCGCAAAACGAACGAAGAAGTCGATCAGCTTACGGTTGCGCCAGCCGCCGTATTCCGTGACCAGGTGGAAAGGCATCTCGAAGTGGGAAAGCGTAATCACCGGTTCGATGCCGTACTTCAGGCACTCGTCGAACAGATCGTCATAGAATTTCAGACCGGCCTCGTTCGGCTCAAGCTCGTCACCTTTCGGAAAGATACGCGTCCAGGCGATGGAGGTACGGAAGCATTTGAACCCCATCTCGGCAAAGAGTTTGATGTCTTCTTTATAGCGGTGGTAGAAATCGATGGCTTCATGGTTAGGGTAATTTTTCCCCTCAAGCACGCCGTTGGTGATTTCGCGCGGTACGCCGTGCGCGCCCGCCGTCATCACATCGGCAACGCTAACGCCCTTGCCGCCCTCTTTCCAGCCGCCCTCAAGCTGATGCGCCGCAACGGCACCACCCCACAGAAAATCTGCTTTAAATCCTGACATTTGCTTTCCCTCATTCTGCGTTATTTTCTGCAAAAACAATTACAGAAACCGGTTTCAGTTCGATGATGTGCAAAGGGGATAGCCGTTGCAAGCAGAACGCCGAAACCGGTTTCATTTTCGTGAACAGAGTCAAGTTTGTCGCCCTGCCTAAGCCAGAGAGAAAAAAAGATCCCCGCACCGAGAATAGGCTCGCAAACGTTTGCCTGGACTGTTAGAATTGCGCCGATTTTTCTTACTAGCTATGCAATCGCGTGGGGACTTGAGCCGTGACCAACAAAACTTCTCTCAGCTACAAAGATGCCGGTGTTGATATTGACGCAGGTAATGCGCTGGTTGACCGAATCAAAGGTGTGGTGAAAAAAACCCGCCGCCCGGAAGTGATGGGTGGTCTGGGTGGATTCGGCGCACTGTGCGCGCTGCCGCAAAAATATCGTGAACCTGTTCTGGTCTCGGGTACTGACGGTGTAGGCACCAAGCTGCGCCTGGCGATGGATTTAAAACGTCACGACACGATCGGTATCGATCTGGTCGCGATGTGTGTGAATGACCTGGTGGTTCAGGGCGCAGAGCCGCTGTTCTTCCTCGATTACTACGCGACCGGCAAACTGGACGTGGATACCGCGGCCAGCGTCATTAACGGTATCGCCGAAGGCTGTCTGCAGTCCGGCTGTGCGCTGGTCGGCGGCGAAACCGCTGAAATGCCGGGTATGTATCACGGCGAAGATTATGACGTCGCGGGCTTCTGCGTCGGCGTAGTAGAAAAATCAGAAATTATCGACGGCAGCAAAGTGGCGGATGGTGACGTGCTGATCGCACTGGCTTCCAGCGGCCCACACTCCAACGGCTACTCTCTGGTGCGTAAAATTCTCGAAGTGAGCGGCTGCGACCCGCTGACCACCGAGCTTGACGGTAAACCGCTGGCAGACCACCTGCTGGCGCCAACCCGCATCTACGTGAAAAACGTGCTGGAACTGATTGAGAACGTTGACGTGCACGCTATCGCCCACCTGACCGGCGGCGGCTTCTGGGAGAACATCCCGCGCGTGCTGCCGGACAACACCCAGGCCGTAATCGACGAATCCTCATGGCAGTGGCCAGCGGTCTTTAACTGGCTGCAGACCGCAGGCAACGTGAGCTCTCACGAAATGTACCGCACCTTTAACTGCGGCGTGGGCATGGTTATCGCCCTGCCGGCAAGCGAAGCGGATAAAGCGGTTAAACTGCTGACCGAAAAAGGTGAAAACGCGTGGAAAATCGGTACGATTAAAGCCTCCGATTCCGAACAGCGTGTGGTCATTGAATGAAAAATATCGTGGTGCTCATTTCCGGCAACGGAAGCAATTTGCAGGCCATCATAGACGCCTGCAAACAGAAGAAAATCAACGGCACCATTCGGGCAGTATTCAGCAACAAGGCCGACGCGTTCGGCCTTGAGCGCGCGCGGGAAGCGAACATTCCCGCGCACGCGCTGGAAGCCAGCCAGTTCGCCGGGCGTGAAGCCTTTGACCGCGAGCTGGTGCAGGAGATTGACGCCTACGCGCCTGACGTGGTGGTGCTGGCGGGCTATATGCGCATCCTGAGCCCGGCTTTTGTCGCACACTACGCCGGACGTCTGCTGAATATTCACCCTTCTCTTCTGCCGAAATATCCCGGCCTGCACACCCATCGTCAGGTTCTGGAAAACGGCGATGAGGAGCACGGCACCTCCGTGCATTTCGTGACCGACGAGCTGGACGGCGGTCCGGTGATCCTGCAGGCCAAAGTCCCGGTCTTTGCCGGCGACAGCGAAGAAGATGTGACCGAACGCGTGCAGACCCAGGAACACGCCATTTACCCGCTGGTGGTAAGCTGGTTTGTCGACGGGCGCCTCGAAATGCGCGACGGCGCTGCCTGGCTGGATGGCGTGAAGTTACCCCCGCAGGGCCATGCGGCGGAAGAGTAGTTTGTTATGTCGGGTGGCGCCGCGCTTACCCGACATCTACCTTGCATTACCCGATATTCCCTTCTCCAACCTTCTAAATTCCCCAACAAAAAAAATAACTGTCATACTTTTCTGGCACTGTTGGACATATCGTGGAAATGCTCGCCATAATAAGGACGAGACGGATTTACCACGTCCTGTGATTGAACTGGAGAGTGAGCTGTAATGGGTCAGGAAAAGTTATATATCGAGAAAGAGCTAAGCTGGTTAGCATTTAACGAACGTGTACTCCAGGAAGCGGCTGACAAAAGTAACCCGCTGATCGAACGCATGCGTTTTTTGGGCATCTATTCCAACAACCTGGATGAGTTCTACAAGGTTCGCTTTGCCGAGCTGAAAAGACGGATCATCATCAGTGAAGAACAGGGCTTAAACTCTCACTCGCGGCATCTGCTGGGCAAAATCCAGTCCCGCGTGTTGAAAGCCGATCAGGAATTTGACGGCCTGTATAACGAACTGCTGCTGGAGATGGCGCGCAATCAAATCTTCCTGATTAACGAACGTCAGCTTTCCGTTAACCAACAAAACTGGCTGCGCCACTATTTTAAACAGTACCTGCGCCAGCACATTACCCCGATTCTCATCAACCGCGAAACCGATCTGGTGCAGTTCCTGAAAGATGACTACACCTATCTGGCCGTAGAAATTATTCGCGGTGAATCCATTCGCTACGCGCTGCTGGAGATCCCGTCCGACAAGGTCCCGCGCTTCGTGAACCTGCCGCCGGAAACCCCGCGCAGACGTAAGCCGATGATCCTGCTGGATAACATCCTGCGCTACTGTCTCGACGACATTTTCAAAGGCTTCTTCGATTACGATGCGTTAAACGCCTACTCGATGAAGATGACCCGTGACGCCGAATATGACCTGGTGCACGAGATGGAGGCCAGCCTGATGGAGCTGATGTCCTCCAGCCTGAAACAACGCCTGACGGCCGAGCCGGTGCGCTTTGTTTATCAGCGCGATATGCCGGACGCCATGGTAGAAATGCTGCGCGAGAAGCTGACCATTTCGCGCTATGACTCCATCGTGCCGGGCGGCCGTTACCACAACTTTAAAGACTTCATTGGCTTCCCGAACGTCGGCAAGGCCAATCTGGTGAACAAGCCGCTGCCGCGCCTGCGCCATCTGTGGTTTGATAAATTCCGCAACGGGTTCGACGCCATTCGCGAGCGCGATGTTCTGCTCTACTATCCGTATCACACGTTTGAACACGTGCTGGAGCTGCTGCGACAGGCCTCGTTCGACCCGAGCGTGCTGGCGATCAAAATCAACATCTACCGCGTGGCAAAAGATTCCCGCATCATCGATGCGATGATCCACGCCGCGCACAACGGCAAAAAAGTGACCGTGGTGGTTGAGCTGCAGGCGCGCTTCGACGAAGAGGCGAACATTCACTGGGCGCGCCGTCTGACGGAAGCGGGCGTGCACGTGATCTTCTCCGCGCCGGGTCTGAAAATTCACGCCAAGCTGTTCCTGATCTCCCGTAAAGAGGGCGACGACGTGGTGCGCTATGCTCACATCGGCACCGGTAACTTCAACGAAAAAACCGCCCGTATTTATACCGACTACTCGCTGCTGACCGCCGATGCGCGCATCACCAACGAGGTACGCCGGGTCTTTAACTTCATTGAGAACCCGTACCGCCCTGTCAGCTTCGACTATCTGCTGGTCTCGCCGCAGAACTCGCGCCGTCTGCTGTACGATATGATTGATAAAGAGATTGCCAATGCCCAGAAAGGGCTGTCGTCCGGCATCACCCTGAAGCTTAACAATCTGGTCGACAAAGGACTGGTGGACAGGCTGTACGCCGCGTCCAGCTCTGGCGTACCGGTTAACCTGCTGATCCGCGGCATGTGCTCGCTGATCCCGGAACTGGAAGGCATCAGCGATAATATTCGGGTGATCAGCATTGTTGACCGTTACCTGGAACACGATCGGGTCTATATTTTCGATAATGCAGGCGACAAACAGGTCTATCTCTCTTCGGCAGACTGGATGACGCGCAATATTGACTACCGAATTGAAGTCGCAACCCCGCTGCTGGATCCGCGTCTGAAACAGCGTATTCTCGACATTATAGAGATCCTGTTCAGCGATACGGTGAAGGCGCGCTATATCGACAAAGAACTCAGTAACCGCTATGTACCGCGCGGCAACCGCCGTAAAGTGCGGTCGCAACTGGCGATTTACGACTATATCAAATCACTCGAGCAACCCGATTAACCTATGCCGATAAATGATAAGACCCCACGCCCGCAGGAATTCGCCGCGGTCGATCTTGGCTCTAACAGTTTCCACATGGTCATCGCCCGTGAGGTGGATGGCGCGCTGCAGATCATCGGTCGTCTGAAGCAGCGCGTACACCTGGCCGATGGCCTTGATGAACGCAGCATGCTCAGCGAAGAGGCGATGGAGCGCGGGTTAAACTGCCTGTCGCTGTTTGCTGAACGCCTGCAGGGCTTCTCGCCCTCCAGCGTATGCATCGTGGGCACCCACACCCTGCGTCAGGCGCTGAACGCGCCAGAGTTTCTCAAGCGGGCCGAAAAGGTGATCCCCTACCCGATTGAGATCATCTCCGGTAACGAGGAAGCGCGTCTGATCTTCATGGGCGTCGAGCACACCCAGCCGGAAAAAGGGCGCAAGCTGGTGATCGACATCGGCGGCGGTTCTACGGAGCTTGTGATCGGCGAAGACTTTGAGCCTCGCCTGGTGGAAAGCCGCCGCATGGGCTGCGTCAGCTTCGCGCAGATGTATTTCCCGGGCGGCACCATCACCCGCGAGAACTTCCAGCGTGCACGTATGGCGGCTGTCCAGAAGCTGGAAAACCTGGCCTGGCAGTACCGCATTCAGGGCTGGAACGTGGCGCTGGGCGCGTCGGGCACCATCAAGGCGGCGCATGAAGTGCTGCTGGCAATGGGTGAAAAAGATGGGTTCATCACGCCCGAACGCCTGACGCTGCTGACCGACGAAGTGCTGAAGCATAAAAGTTTTGACGCCTTAAGCCTGCCGGGGCTTTCCGACGAGCGTAAGGCGGTCTTCGTGCCGGGGCTGGCCATTCTCTGCGGCGTGTTTGATGCGCTGGCCATTAAAGAGCTGCGCCTGTCCGACGGCGCGCTGCGCGAAGGCGTGCTGTACGAAATGGAAGGCCGCTTCCGCCATCAGGATATTCGCAGCCGCACCGCACAAAGCCTTGCCAACCAGTACAACATCGACCGCGAGCAGGCGAAGCGCGTGCTGGACACCACGGTGCAGATGTATGAACAGTGGGAAGAGCAGAATCCGAAGCTGGCGCACCCGCAGCTTGCCGCGCTGCTGAAATGGGCCGCGATGCTGCACGAGGTGGGGCTGAACATCAACCATAGCGGGATGCACCGCCATTCGGCCTATATTTTGCAAAACAGCGATCTGCCAGGCTTCAACCAGGAGCAGCAAACCATGATGGCGACCCTGGTGCGCTATCACCGCAAAGCCATCAAGCTCGACGACCTGCCGCGCTTCACGCTGTTTAAGAAAAAGCAGTTCCTGCCGCTCATTCAGCTGCTGCGTCTGGGCGTGCTGCTCAATAACCAGCGTCAGGCGACCACCACGCCGCCCACGCTGAAGCTGAAAACCGACGACCATCACTGGACGCTGAGCTTCCCGCACGACTGGTTCAGCCAGAACGCGCTGGTCCTGCTGGACCTGGAAAAGGAGCAGCAGTACTGGGAAGCGGTCACCGGCTGGCTGCTCAAAATCGAGGAAGAGAGCGCCGACGTCGCCGCGTAACGGTTCAGGCGTCCGCGCAGGACGCCTCTGTTTCCAGCAGTGACTCAAGCGGTGCCGGTCTGCCAATCAGATAGCCCTGCACATAATCAATACCTAGCGCGTGAACCGCGCTACGTATCTCTTCGGTCTCGACATATTCCGCCACCACCAGCATCTTCTTCATGCGCGCCAGATGGCAGATAGACGCCACAATCTGATAATCCAGGCTGTTGTTGACGATATTGCGGATGAAGTCGCCGTCGATTTTAAGAATATCCGCGTCCACGCTTTTTAGCCGCGCGTAGCTTGCATAGCCGGTACCAAAATCATCAATCGCAATGCGTACCCCCATTTTCTGCAGCTGACTGAGGATATGCAGCGCCTGCTCGGGGTTGCAGAAGTTGCTGCACTCCGTCACTTCAAAGATCAGCTGCCACGGCTCAATAGCGTATTTCGCCAGCACGCGGCTCACCTCAAGCGGGAACTGCACCCGGCACACTGTTGAAGGCGCCAGATTAATAGCAAAGCGCTGGCCGGGCAGTCTTTCCCGATGCGCGGCCAGGAAGCGCAGCGTATGCTCAAGCACCCACAGATCCACCCGGGAGGACAAACCAAACTCCTGCGCGACGGGCAGGAACTGATCGGGGGAGATCAGTATCCCATTGGTATCCGGCATCCGCAGCAGGACTTCGTGATAGCAATCGCCACGCAGGCCGCGAACGGGTTGAACCAGCAGGATGAATTCGTCGTTGTCGAGCGCCTTCTGCAGGCGGCTCATCATCGCGACATTATCCTTCAGGCTGCGCTGCAAATGGACGGCACCGCGCTGCTGAAGATTTTCCGGGTGATTAGAGGAGAGTGACAGATCGGCCACCACCGCCAGCTCCCCCAGCACCAGATAAAGATGGTTAACCGGGGACCGGACATAGCAGTAGCTTACGCCAACCTGCGGCTGCAGCGGCATGCCGTCCCAGACAAAGCGGAACTGCTTGATATGCTCGTCCAGGGCGTCAATCCGCTGCTGGTGCGATTCCGCGTTGAGCCGCACCGCCATGTCATACCCGGTGAGGTGATAGGCCTGCTCATTGGGCTGGAGCGTAGCGTTAACCCACTGCGCCAGCTGCTGTTTGTACTGAATACGCAGCTGCACGCCGTAATTTCGGCCCAAAATTTCCAGCTCCGGAATGCGCAGCAGGCAGAGCGCCGACCACGGATTCTTCGCCAGATCGCGCGACAGCGCCCGCAGGTTAGGCATATGGACAACCGGATCGAGCAGTGCCAGCCTGCGGGCGTGTTTGTTCACTGCGCGCTGCCGGGTCGCCAGCATCGACATATAAATCACCACAAACGAAAAGACCAGGTAACTGGAAGAGGTGATCGCCAGCTGAATATCGTACCCCGCGTTCACTGGGATATAGCGGTAAAAATAGTGAATGGACACCAGCAGTATCGGGGTCCAGATCAGCGAAATCAGCTTATAGCCAAAACGCATCGCGCCCCAGAGCATCACCGGCATCAGCAGCGACAGGGTATAGTTAGTGGTGAAGATGGAGCTGTTTTCATTTATCGGGAGCAGCAGCAGCGACAGCAGCCCGCCAAGCGCAATCGCCCACAGCAAAAACTCCGCGGCCGTCACCTTTTTATCTATCTGGAAACGGATCTGCGAGAGAAGACTTTTGATATACCGCGGATGACGAATCAGGCGGATCAGCAGATAGCTCAACGGCACGCCCGTCAGCCCGCTGACCAGCAGCGCCTGGTAGTTAATGAGCGTACGAATGTTAAGAGGGTTCAACCCCGCGAGGCTCTGGCGACTCTCATACACGCCCAGATACACCGCAAACTGAAACAGCACCAGAAACAGCGTCGCGGGGCAGATGACCTGCCAGAAGATGCGCTGCGCCATCAGCCGGATGTCGCCGTACGCCGTCATATTGCGTCTGGGCGCAAACACCCGGTAGCCGCCCCAGCTGAGGACTAAAGGGACAATAAAATGGAGCACCCCGGCAACCGTTTCGAACATCCCGACCGACGGGTAATAGCGGATAAACAGCGACAACACGATCCCGGGAAGGGCTTCCAGGCCAAAGAACATCATCAGCGAGAGCAAAAAGGAGAGCGGTAAATAATAAAGCGCCGCGATACCGTCCCCCAGCTGCGTGAACGTATTTGCCACGCTCAGCACGGGAAGCAAAACCACCGGTAATAGTAGCGGCAATGCCCACCAACGGTATTTATTGTTTTTCAGAAAAGCGAAAATCTTCATAGATGCCCGGTTAAACCCCTTTTTCTCCAGAGGGAAGATAAAGACAGGCATCCAACCTGACCTGGCGCCACCCCGCGACGTGCAGAGTGAACAGTGTGGAGGAGGGATTTTAAATATCAGAGCCGGGAATCCGTTGACTTAAATCAAACTATTTCACGCAAATAAGCCTTGCAGAAGAATTTTGTGAAATAATTTTCTTCATATTATCAATATGGTAAATGCAATTATTAATTTCAATAACAATAGTTAATGCAAACGTTGACGGTTATTTACACATCACAGAATTGACCCCATCTTCCCGCTGTGCCTTAATATCCTTATCGCCCGGGAGGGCTTATCCAGGAAAAACAGAGTGAGTCAGGTCACGCGTATGCGCAAACGACATCGATTTAACACCCGAATGACCCGCATCATACTGCTTATCAGTTTCCTGTTTTTCTTTGGCCGCTTCGTTTACTCTTCGATTGGCGCCTGGTACCACCATCAGGACAAAACCCAGTCACAGCAATCCAGCCTGACCGTCGACACCGCTGACCGCTAACCCCCCAAAGGATGTTGTACGAGCCGAATAAGGGCCGCGATCCCTTTGCTGAGGATTTTATCCTGCCGCATCACCACCGCCAGCTGCCGCTGCAGCATGGGCGTCAGCGACATCACGCACAGCCCCTCGCGATCGGCATCCTGTTCTACCGCCATTCTCGGTACGATGCTGTAGCCCAGCCCCGCGCGAACCATGCGTTTGATCGCCTCGATGCTGCCAAGCTGCATCACCGGCGCCATCGCTACCCCATGGGCGGCAAACCAGCCATCGATCAGCGCCCGGGTCCCGCTGCCTGTCTCAAAGGCGATCAGCGGCTGGGCATGGAGCGCCTCCGGGGTTAACTCCCTGAAAGCGTCCTGCTGCTCCCTTGAGGCGATAAAGACAAACTCTTCGTCCATCACCGGCATGACGTCCAGCGCTCTGCCGCTCACCGGCAGCGTCACCAGCCCCATATCGAGACGGTTCTCTTCAATGGCCCTGACGATGTCGAGGGTGTTGCCCGTCGTGACTCCCACGCTCAGGAGCGGATAGTCGCGGCGTAGCTGCTCCAGCAGCGGCGGCAGAAGATGAATGCAGGCCGTCGCCCCCGTGCCAAGGGTAATGGTGCCGCTCACGTCGTGGCTAAACGCATTCACGGCCCGGATGGCGTCATCCACCACCTGCTGAATACGCTCCCCGTGCGCCAGCAAGGTTTCTCCGGCAGCCGTCGCCTTAATCCCTCGCCCGGTACGCTCCACCAGCCGCGTTTGCAGAAACTGCTCCAGCTGGCGTATTTGCAGGCTGACGGCGGGCTGGGAGAGGCCCAGAACGTCCGCTGCTGCTGAAAAGCTGCCGCGCTGGTGAACCAGGCGGAAGGTGGCGAGATAGCCCAGATTAAGCGTCGTCATTCAAAGTTTCTCTTATACCGCGCATAAGGTTGCAGCCCTGCCAGCACAATACCGCGCCCGTTATGCTCAGGACAACTGCATAACGGAATGAAAACTCATGGAAACCTCTGCCCTTCCTCGTCGCCTCGCCCTCACCGCCGGGTGTAATCAACTCATCAACTGGGGGATTTCATTTTATATGCTCGGCACCTTTGCGCGGGCCATTTCAGCCGACCGAGGATGGTCGTCACCGCAGATTTACCTCGGCCTGACGCTGGCGATGCTGGTGATGGCGGCGGTATCTCCTTTTGTCGCCCGCCTGCTGGCACGCTTTGGCGGTCAAAAAGTGGTGATGGTCGGAACGCTGCTGATCGCCGCAAGCTGCGCAGAAATGGCGTATACCCGGACGCTTTATGGCTGGTACGGCGCCTGGATTGTCGCCGGCACTGGGATGCGCCTGTCGCTGTACGATGCGCTGTTCGCCGCGCTGGTCAACCTCTACGGGCAGCAGGCGCGAAGAACGATCTCACGCGTCACGCTGGCGGGCGGGCTGGCCTCCGCCGTCTTCTGGCCGCTGGGCGATGGCCTGCTTCACATCATGAGCTGGCAGGACGCGTTACGCATTTATGCCCTGCTTGGCCTGCTGAGCGCAGTACTGATCCGCACGCTTCCCCGGCAGCGGCTGACGGAAAATACGAAGGCCATCGCGCCGCCCCTGCGCAACGAGCGGCGTAACGCCTGGCTTTATGCGGCCTTCATCGCCCTTATCACCTTTGTCTCTAACGGCACCTCCACCCATCTGCCGGAGTTTATTGCCCACTTTGGCCTGCCGGTCGCCATCGGCATGCTGTGGGGGATCGGCCAGACGGGCGCGCGCTCGCTGGAGGTGCTGGCAGGTGGCCGCTTAACCCCCTTCAAACTTACGCTTTTTACCGCTCTTGCTATGCCGCTGTGTTTTCTTGTGGGAATAAGCAGCGCCCTGTTTGTCTGGTGCGCGGCCGGGTTTGTGCTGGGCTACGGCGCCATCAACGGACTGGTCACCATAGTAAAAGCCACGCTGCCACTGGAGCTGTTTAGCGCGGAAAGCTATGCCCGCCGCACGGGCATGCTGCTTATCCCGGGCCAGCTGATGGCCGCAGCCGCACCGTTTGCCTATGCGTGGCTGAACAAAACGCTGGGGATCGCGGGTGCAATGGGAGTGTCGACGGGGTTAACGCTGGTGATTGCCGGGCTGGCGATAGCGATCGTGCGCCGTCCCGGGAGGCAAACTGTATCGCACTGTATCCCGCGCGACGCGCTGACAAACGGGTACAAAACGCCCCCTCCGGCAAATATCTCCGATACATAAAAATGGTTTTCTTTCCCTGTCGTCATTCAGAACCGATGAGGAGAGAACCATGATTCGTCGTTACGCAATTTTACCCCTGCTCGTCCTGGCCTCTGTAACAAATGCCCAGGCCACGCCGCTGGACAACCTGAGCGCCGCGGACGTTAACGGCCCCGCCGCCGTTGCCCCGCTGGCGCAGCCGCAACCGCCTGCAAAACTGATCGTCGATCCGCCGCTTTCCGGGCCGCTGAGTAAAGGCGCGGTGTTTATCCAGTACCGTGCCGAAAACCTGCGCATCGAGCCGGTATTCGGACCTGAAGCGCTCAAGGTCACCCCGCGCATCGGGCACATTCACGTGGTGGTGGATGACGCGCCGTGGCACTGGGCTGACGCCAGCGGAGAGCCGGTGATTCTGGTGGGACTCCCCGCCGGTAAACACAAGGTGACGATTATTCTGGCCGATCCGACGCACAAGCCGCTCGACCACAAAACCATCGAATTCACCGTACCGCCTCATGCGGCGGTCCACCATTTTTAAGGAGTCTGAAGATGAAAGCACTGACTGTACTGACGGCAGGCCTGCTGGCGCTTTCCGCCAGCGCCTCTGCGCAGAGCAAAACCAGCGTCGTGCTGGTGCACGGCGCGTTTGCCGACGGCAGCAGCTGGAATAAGGTGATTACCCTGTTGCAGAAACAGCACGCAGAGGTCATTGCCGTCCAGCTGCCGCTCACGTCGCTTAACGATGACGTTGCGGCCACAAAGCGGGCCATCGCCCGCGCCCAGGGGGATGTCGTGCTGGTGGGTCACTCCTGGGGCGGCACCGTGATTAGCGAAGCGGGCAACGATGCGCGGGTGAAATCGCTGGTGTATGTGGCGGCGTTCGCGCCGGATGCCGGCCAGTCGACGGCGGACCTCGCGGGAAGCTACCCGCCGCCGCCGGGCAGCGCGGCCATCGCCAAAACGGCGGACGGCTATTTATATCTGCCAACGAACGCCGTCAGGAAGGATTTCGCGCCGGACGTGAAGCCCGAGGAACAAACTGCAATCGCGGCCACGCAGGGGCCAATTAAGGCCGATGCGTTTGGTGAAAAGGTGACCCACGCGGCGTGGCATGTTAAGCCGAGCTGGTTTGTGGTCAGCAAAAATGACCGAATGATCAACCCCGATCTTGAACGGGCGATGGCGAAGACGATCCATGCGAAAACCACCGAGGTCTCCGCGAGCCACGTGTCGATGGTGAGCCAGCCGGAGGCTATCGCCCGGACGATTGAGCAGGCGATTGAAGCAAAATAGTATTTTGTAAATTGTAGGCCGGGTAAGCGCAGCGCCACCCGGCAAAAAAATAGCCTCAGTGCCCGCCATCCGCGGGATAATCCCGATTAATCCACGCGTGGTCCTCTTCCCAGGTGAACATCCATTTGCGCACCGGCCCGGCCATCACGTTGAGGTAGTAGCTGTCATACCCGGCCATCGTCGCCACCGGGTGGTATCCCTTCGGCACCATGACCACGTCACGGTTATAGACCGCCATACACTCATCCAGCGCTCTGTCGTCGGTGTAAACCCGCTGCATGCAGAACCCCTGCTCCGGGTTGAGGCGATGGTAGTAGGTCTCCTCCAGGTAAGTCTCCCGGGGCGGGTTATCCGTGTCGTGCTTGTGGCTCGGATACGAGCTGGTGCAGCCCTCGTTGGTCCAGACCTCCACCACCAGCAGGCTGTCGGCGGGCTTATCTTCCGGCAGAATGTTGTGCACGTAGCGCTGGTTGTGGCCCTTGCCGCGCGCTTCAGCGTCGATATCCTGCGGCGCAATCAGCCGCGTCGGATACGTGCCCTTGCCGGGGGCGGCGCAGACCGCCAGCTCGAGCCTCGTCAGCGCCTTCACCTGCACCGTCTCCTGCGGGGTAACGTACACCGCCCACGGCTTGATGCGCTCGAACGGGCTCATCCGCTCGCCGATGTCGTTAAACTGCGCGGAAGGCGTGCTGATGGAGGCGCGCCCGGCGACCAGCACCAGGCAACGCTCTTCGCTGACGGCGGGCAGCGTCAGCTGCTGCCCCTCCTGCAGCTCATACGCCTCAAAGCCGACGTATCCCCACCCTGCGCGTTCCGGCGTGACGGACTGGGTCCGCCCCTCCGCGTTCGGCTGTTGCCAGCGTGATAACAGACGTGACATGTCACCTCCTCAAATCAGTCCGGCGTCGCGCGCCAGACGGCTCAGGTTGTTATACCCCAGACGGGCGTAGGTCAGCGGATGGGCAACCGCCGGGTCCTGCTCCGCCTCCACCACCAGCCAGCCGTGATAGTCCTGCGCCTTCAGCAGCCGCATGATCGGCGGGTAATCCACGCAGCCGTCGCCCGGCACCGTAAACACGCCGCTCAGTACCGCATCAAGGAAGCTGGTTTTACGGTTTTTCACGTCCGCCAGCACGTCGGCACGCACGTCTTTGCAGTGAACGTGGTTGATACGCGACGCCCAGCGCTGCGCCACCGCCAGCGGATCGGCCCCGGCAAAGGTCAGGTGGCCGGTGTCCAGCAGCAACCCAACCTCTTCGCCGGTATGGGTCATCAGGTTGTCCACGTCGTCAGCGGACTCAATCACCGTCCCCATATGGTGGTGATAGGCAATCTGCACGCCCTGCTGTTGCGTATAGCGGGCAAATTCCGTGAGCTTCTCGCCATACTCCTTCCAGCGTGCCTGCGGGAAACGCGGGCGCAGATGTACCGGGGTCTGCTGCTCGCCGTGAATGCAGCCGCTCACTTCCGCAAACACCAGCACCTTTGCCCCCAGCTCGCGCAGCAGCGTCAGGTGGGACTGCACGGCGGCGATCTCCTCCTCCACGCTGCGCTCCAGCAGTCGGCCGGAGTACCAGCCGGAGACCAGCTGCAGGTCATGGCGCTGCAGGATGGGGCCAAGCAGCCGCGCTTCGCGCGGGAATTTATTACCCAGTTCGAAACCGGCAAAACCGGCCTCTTTCCCTTCACTCAGGCAGGTCTCCAGCGGAGTCTCTGCGCCGAGAGAAGGCAGATCGTCGTTCGTCCACGTCAGCGGGTTAATGCCCAGTTGTACACTCATTGTCGTCTCCATTATGCGTGTCCGCGCTCGCGCCACCAGGCGATAAGCTGCAGGTAGTTGTCCCGGATGCGCGCCACCAGCTGCGCATCGTCAATATCGTGCTTCAGCCACGCGCGGGAGGCATCGCCGAACAGCGTGCGCCCTACGGCGAAGCCTTTTACTACCGTCTGCCCCGCTGCGGCCCTGAAGTCGGCACGCAGCTGTTCTGCCGGGGCGTCCAGGCCGAGGATCACCACCCCGCGGCAGTGCGGGTCCCGGCGTTCGATAATCTCGCTCAGCGCCGTCCAGCCCTCGGCGGAAAGCGGCGGCAGCTTCCACCAGTCGGGATAAATGCCAAGGTTGTAGAAGCGGGAGATGGCGCGCAGGTAGAGCTCGTCGCTGCGCGGCATGGTCGCAGGCAGGATCACCTCCAGCAGCAGCTCGTGCCCGGACCGGCAGCAGGCGTGGTACACCTCGGCGATTTTCTGCTCCTGCTCCAGGCGCAGGCCGTGGGCGTCTTCCGGATGGAAAAAGACCAGGCACTTCACCACGTGCTCCTGCGGCCAGCTGATAAGCTGGGTGCCGATGTTGCCGTGCTCCATCTCCAGCGGCCGGGAGCCCGGCAGCTCAATGGGGCGACCAATCCACCACCCCTCGCCGGTGATGGCGTTCAGCGCGTCCTGTCCAAAGGTGCCGTCGCACAGCAGGCCCGCTTTGCCCTCCAGCCCGGCCCGGCTCGCCGCCTCGCGGCTGGCCTGCAGGATCAGCTGCTTGAGCGCCGGAATACGTTTGAGCGACGCGCCGCACTGCAGCGCCATATCCTCAAGCTGGCTGCGGTGGTCGAACGCCATTACGCACAGCTCCGGCCATTCGCGGCGACGGGTGGTCACCCGGTGCAGATGGTTCAGACGCGGGTCGAGATCCGGGCGCGGCACATCCGCAGCGCGAGAGAGATAGTCATCCAGCTCGATTTTGCTCGGCATCGCCGGGGCGCAGCCGTGGCGCGAGACCACCAGCGCGCCGCAGGCGTTGGCATAGCGACACGCCTGCTCCCAGCCCTCGTCGTTCAGGTAGCCGCGCAGCAGGCCGGACATAAACGCATCCCCCGCGCCGAGGACGTTCAGCACCTCCACGCGCACGCCGGTCACCGTCAGGCCGTCGTCCAGCCGGGGCGGAATGGCGTCGGTATAAACCGAGCAGCCGAGGGCGCCGCGCTTGCAGACCAGCGTGGCCTGACTCACCGCACGCACCTGCCCCAGCGCCTGCAGGGTCTCCGTGCTGCCGCCCGCGATATGGAACTCCTCCTCGGTGCCGACAATGACGTCGAAGAGGTGCAGCACCTCCTGCAGCTCGCGGGTAACCTTATCCGCGGCGATAAAGCGCGTTTCGCCGTCGCCTAAGGAGGTCAGCCCCCACAGCACCGGACGGTAGTCGATGTCCAGCACCGTGCGCACGCCGTGACGGCGGGCATAGCCCAGCGCCGTCAGCACCGCATCGCGGGTCTGAAGATGAGAAAGGTGAGTCCCGGTGATGGCAAGACACCGTGCGGAGGCAATGTAGCTTTCGTCCACATCGCTGGCCGTAATGGCCATATCCGCGCAGTTATCGCGATAAAAAATCAGAGGAAAGGTGTCCCGGTCTTTAATGCCGAGTAGCACCAGCGCCGTGAGGCGGTCTTTATCGGTAATCAGATGGCTGGTATCGCAGCCCACCTGATTTAGCTCTTCGCGCAGGAAGCGGCCCATATGTTCATCGCCCACGCGCGCCAGCATTGACGAGCGCAGCCCCTGGCGCGCGGTGCCGTACGCCACGTTGCCGGACGAGCCGCCGAGGTATTTGGCGAAGCTCGACACATCCTCCAGACGGGCACCAATCTGCTGACTGTAGAGGTCTACCGCCACGCGGCCCATGCATATCACATCAAACTGCTTTTCCACGTTGATACCTCATCAGACAATGTCGTTCACGTTCAGCCAGCGGCCTTCCCGGTGCGAGAGCGCGATCGCGTCCAGCACGCGCGACACCTTCCAGCCCTCTTCGAAGTCCGGCCACATCGGCGCGTCGGCGGCAATCCCGTCCACCAGGTCGCGCACCTCCACCGTTTTTTGATCGTTAAAACCAATCCCATGGCCTGCGCCCATGCAGAACGCGGCGTAGTCCGGGTGTGCCGGGCCGACGAGCAGGGTGCGAAACCCCTGACGGTTTACCGGATCGTCATGCAGATAGAGCTTCAGCTCCGCCATGCGCTCCTGGGTGAAGCTGATGGCGCCTTTGGTCCCGGTGATGACGTACGACAGCCCCATCTTGCGGCCGCAGGCGACGCGGGAGGTTTCAATCACGCCCTGCGCACCGCCCGCAAAACGCACCATCGCGTGGGCCTGGTCCTCGTTTTCGACGGCAATCATCTCTGACGATCCGGCCTTGGCCGGGCGTTCAGGGACCACGATCTTCAGGTCGCCGCAGACCTGCTCGATATCCCCCACCAGGTACTGGGCCATGTTGACGATATGCGCCGCGAGGTCGCCCAGCGCCCCCAGCCCGGCGGTCTCTTTGAAGCAGTGCCAGTGAATGGGCGACAGCGGGTCGGCCATATAGTCTTCGTTGTGGGTGCCGTAGAAGTGGATCACCTCGCCAATCTCGCCGCGGGCAATAATCTCCTTCGCCAGCTGCGCCGTCGGGTTCTTCATGTAGTTGAACCCCACCAGCGTTTTCACCCCGGCCCGCTTCGCGGCGTCGACCATCTCGCGCGCGTCATGGGCGTTCAGCGCCAGCGGCTTCTCCGAGTAGACGTGCTTGCCGTGGCGGATCGCCTCCAGCGCCATCTCTTTATGCAGGTGGTTGGGTGAGCAAATATCCACCACGTCAATCGCCGGGTCGGCCACCAGCGCCCGCCAGTCGCCGGTGGAGCGGTTGAAGCCAAACGCCTGCGCGCGCGCTGCCGCCAGCTCCGGCGTGACTTCCGCTACCATCTCGCGCACCAGCCTGCCCCGCAGGTTGAACACCGTCGGAGCCTGGGCATAGGCGATAGCGTGTGCCTTGCCGATATACCCGGTGCCAATCAATCCAATACGAACCTCTTTCATCGTGATCCTCACAGTGCGCCGCGACGGCTCTTGGCGTAGGTGTCGAACGCCACCGCCAGAACGATAATTAACCCGGTGATAATCTGCTGGTAGTAGGCCGAGACGTTCATCAGCACCAGGCCGTTAATCAGAATCCCCATGATGATGGAGCCGATAATGGTGCCGCCGATGCGCCCGTAGCCGCCCATCAGCGAGGTGCCGCCAATCACCACCGAGGCGATGACGCGCAGCTCAAAGGAGATCCCGGCCACCGCCTCGGCGCTCCCCAGACGCGCGCTCAGAATGAAGCCCGCCAGCCCCGCCAGGCAGCCAATCAGCACGTAGACGCTGACCAGCACGCGCTTGACGTTGACCCCCGCCAGGCGCGCCGCCTCCGGGTTGCCGCCGATGGCGTAAACGAAGCGCCCCCAGCGGGTTTTATGCAGCGCCAGATAGCCGCCGAGGGCGACGATGGCGAAGATCCAGATCGGAATGGAGATGCCGAGCAGCTCCCCGCGCCCCCACCAGCGGTAGCCCTGATCGAAACCGGCGATCGGCGCGCCGTCGTTGATCACCAGCGTCAGGCCGCGCCAGATGGTCATCCCGCCGAGGGTGACGATGAACGGCGGCAGGCGCAGGCGGGTCACGCCCAGACCGTGCAGGAAGCCAATCGCCGTGCCCATCGCCAGACAAATCCCCAGCCCAATCAGCCAGCTCATGCCGCCCCAGGCGTTCGGGTCGACGGTGGTGAAGTTGTCGCCCTTAATCACGTACGCCGCGCTCATGGCGCACACCGCCAGAATGGAGCCCACGGAGAGGTCAATCCCGGCGGTCAGGATGACGAAGGTCATCCCCACGGCCATGATCCCGTAGATGGAGACTTCGGTCAGGATGTTGAAAATATTGCGTTCAGAGAAAAAGTTGCTGTTCTGCGACTGGAAGAAGATCAGCAGCAGGATCATGAAAATCAGCACCCCGAAGCGCTCGAAGAAGGCGATGGGATCGATGCGTCCGGCGCGTTTGACCGGGGCCTGCGTTTTAGAAATCATCTGCGTCATGAGAAACTCCGTTATGCCGCGTTCAGGGCATTGTGGTTGATGGCCATCATCGTCATCAGCCGTTCTTCGTTAGCGTCGTCACCGTGGATCTCGCCGGTCACTCGCCCTTCGCTCAGGGTAATGATCCGGTCTGACACCGCCATCACTTCAGGCAGATCGGAGGAGATCACGATCACCGCCACGCCCTTTTTTGCCATGTCAAACAGCACCTGGTGCACTTCCGATTTGGTCCCCACGTCGATGCCGCGCGTCGGCTCGTCGACGATCAGCACCCGCGGGTTGAGCGCCATGCAGCGCGCGAGGATCACTTTTTGCTGGTTACCGCCGGAGAGCTTGCGAACCTCCTGCGCGCTGTTGACCATTTTGATCTGCAGCGCCTTGCGGTAGGACTCGATCAGGTCGTCCTCTTTGCGGGTATTCACGAACCAGCGCCACTGCAGCAGCGAGGAGAGGCAGGAGAGCGACAGGTTGTCGCGAATGGACAGCCCCAGCACCGCCCCCTCTTTTTTGCGGTCTTCCGGCACCAGCGCCACGCCCTGGTCGAGGGCATACAGCGGGTCGCGCGGCTGGTAGGGCACGCCGTCCAGCTCAAAGCTGCCCGAGGTAAACGCGTCTGCGCCAAACAGGCAGCGGGCCACCTCGGTGCGCCCGGCGCCCACCAGTCCGGCAATGCCTAAGACCTCCCCGGCGTGGACGTGGAAGCTGATGTCGTGCAGGGCGATGCCGTGCGGATCCAGCGGCGGCTTTTCGCGGCTCAGCCCCTTCACCGCCAGGCGGACGGGTTTGTCCTCATGATGCGTTTCGCTGGCGGGACGGCGGTTAAAGGCCACGTCGCGCCCGACCATCAGGCGGATCAGCTGTTCGACGTTGGTCTCCGCCACCGCGCCGGTGCCGGTGAAACGGCCGTCCTGGAAAACGGTGAAGCGGTCGCAGAGCTGGAAAACCTCGTGCAGGCGGTGGGTGACATAGATAATGCTCACGCCGCGGTTTTTAAGCTCGCGCACCACGCGGTGCAGGCTTTCCACCTCGCTGTCGCTCAGCGCGGCGGACGGTTCGTCCATAATGATTAGCCGGGCGTTGAGGGTCAGCGCCCGGGCGATCTCCACCATCTGCTGCTGGGCCACGCTCAGACGGGCGACCGGCGTGGTAGGCGCAACGTTCAGCTGCAGATAGTCGAGAATGACCTGCGCCTCCTGGTTTACCGCCTTTTCGTCGACGATCAGGTTACGTTTACGCGGCTCGCGTCCGAGAAACATGTTTTCCGCGACGGTCATGTTGGGCAGCAGGTTGAATTCCTGATAGATGGTGATAATGCCCTTGTTCTGGCGCTCCACCGGGGAGTCGTCCACCGGCAGCGTTTCGCCGTTGAACCAGATATCCCCGCGGGTTTGCGGCTGCGCCCCCGCGAGCGCCTTCAGCAGCGTGGATTTACCCGCCCCGTTTTCCCCCAGCAGGGCGTGGATCTCGCCCGCGCCGACGGTCAGCTGGGCGCTGCTTAACGCCCAGACGCCGGAAAAGCTTTTTGCCAGGTCGGTCACTTTCAGTAAGGGTTGCGACATCGGTCTGCTCCTCCTTTAGAGTGAGCCGCCGCGCCAGCGACGGCTGCGGATAAATCAGTTACCGGCCTCACCGATACGCTCAGCCTGCTGCAGGTTCTCTTTGGTGATCAGCGTCGGCGGGTAGTCGGCCCCGGTGATGGCTTTTTTCTCGCGCACGTTGGCCACCAGCTGGCTCATCGCCGTCTGCACCGCAAAGCCCGGACGCTGGTCCGCCGTCACCGCCAGCCAGCCGTCGCGCACGCGGGCCAGCGCTTCCGGTACCGCGTCAAAGCCGGTGACCAGAATTTCGCCCGGCTTCACGCCCTGGCTCTGCAGGGCTTCGATCGCCCCCAGCGCCATGTCGTCGTTGGCGGAGAGGATCACCTGAGGACGTTTCGGCAGCGAGGGCAGCACGCTTTCCACGATGCGCATCCCTTCAGAACGCATCCAGTTGCCGGTCTGATCGGCGACGATCTTGTACTTATCGCCACCCGCCTTCAGGCTGTCGCGGATCCCTTTGGTGCGTTCGATGTTGGAGGAGGAGCCCGGCTGGCCGGTCAGCAGAATGATTTCCGCCCCGTCGGGAAATTTGGTTTTCACAAAATCGCCAATCGCCTGACCGCCCTTGTAGTTGTTGGCGCCAAAGTGCGGCACCTTCTTCTGGCTGTCGACGGAGCGGTCAAGGGTGACCACCGGCAGCTTCGCATCCTGAATTTCATCCACCGCGCTGGAGACCGCGTTCACGTCGTTCGGGGAGACGATAAAGCCCTGCGCGCCGCGGGTGATGGCGTTTTCCAGGTCAGCCACCTGCTTCGGTGAACTGCCCTGCCCGTCCAGCACCTGAAGCTTCACGCCCATCTCTTTTGCGGCTTTTACCGCCGTGCGCTGCATGTGAACTTCAAACGGCATGGCCAGGTTTGGCGTACTGAACACAATTTGCTCGTTTTCGGCGAGGGCGGCCCCGGACGTCATGGCGATGAGGGCGGCTACGATCAGTTTTTTCATTATTATGTCTCTCTGTGTAGGGTGGTTGTGTTTAGAGGACGATCTCGCGCTGGCTGCGCAGCGATTCCAGCGCTTTATCCGCGAGGTACAGCGCACGTTCACCATCATCGCCGCTGCAGTCAGGCACCGCTTCGCCGCGCAGGACCGCAACAAAGTGTTCCCATTCCGCGGCGTAAGCGGATTTGTAGCGCTGCAGGAAGAAGTGTTCCGGCAGCGCGCTGGTGCAGCCCTGTTTGCCGTAGTGCTGCACCTGGTTTTCAAGAATGTTGCCCGCGCAAAGCAGCCCTTCGGAGCCGTGCAGTTCCAGGCGCTGGTCGTAGCCGTAAGATGAACGGCGGCTGTTAACGATGGTCGCCATCGCGCCGGAGGCATATTTCAGAACGATAAACGCGGTATCGATGTCGCCTGCCTCGCCAATCGCCGGATCGACCAGGTTGCTGCCCTGGGCATACACCGACACCGGCTCTTCGCCCATGATGAAGCGGGCCATGTCAAAATCGTGAATGGTCATATCGCGGAACATGCCGCCGGAGACGCGCACGTACTCCGCGGGCGGCGGAGACGGATCGCGGGAGATGATGAGCAGCGATTCCGGCTTGCCGATTCGCCCGGCCTGCGCGTCGGTTTTCACGCGGCGGAACTGCGGGTCAAAGCGGCGGTTAAAGCCGATAAACAGCGGCACGTCGTACTCTTTGACCACCTTCAGGCAGTCGCGCACGCGGGCGAGGTCGAGGTGTACCGGCTTTTCACAGAAGATGGCCTTGCCGTGGCGGGCGGCCATTTCAATCAGGTCCGCGTGGGTATCGGTGGCAGAGGCGATCAGCACGGCGTGAACGTTAGGGTCGGTCATCGCTTCATCCAGGCTCTGCTGGCGGGCCTGATACTGCGTGGCGAGGCGGGTGGCAAATTCCTGATTCGGGTCAACCACGGACCAGAGCGTGGTCGCGCCGTGGCTGGCGATGTTAGCTGCATGTACCTGGCCAATTCGGCCAGCGCCCAGTAAAGCAATGTTAAACATAACGGCTCCCGGTGTTGGTGAATGCTGTGAACTAACGACTCTATAAATAAAACATTTATTTCATTTTTATAAATAGTGAAAATTATGTTTTTGAGTGCGGGTTAACACTTTTGAGATGAATGAGATAAATTTTGTTATCAATCTCACAACACAGATGAACGTGCGGCAACTCCCCTCACCCCGGCCCTCTCCCTCAGGGAGAGGGAGTAAAAAACCACACCGAGCCGTCCCCTCTCCCTGAGGGAGAGGGTTAGGATGAGGGGAAAACAAAAATGAAATGAAAATTTCGTTACTTCGGGAAAACTCAATACTGACGGGCTTTTTTCACCTGCGACTGCGTTTGCTCCGCGGCCTCACGCACGGCAGACGACTCTGCCACCTGCGCATCACCGGTTCGCCACCATGAGGCGTAGTCGTGGGTCATGGTCTTCGGCAGCACCTTGATGTCCAGCAGCGTCGGGCCAGGATGGGCGCGGGCCGCCTCCAGCGCCGCCAGCAGGCTTTGCTCATCGTTCACCCGCCACGCGCGGCAGCCGTAGCTCTCCGCATTTTGCGCAAAATCGACCTTCACCAGCGGACCGTCAAGCCGTCCGGTTTCCGGGTTGCGATGGCGGTTTTCCGTGCCAAAGCTGCCCATGCCGTGCCCCATCTGCAGGTTGTTAATGCAGCCGAAGCTGGCGTTATCAAACAGCAGAACGGTGACCTTAATGCCCTCCTGAACGGCGGTTTGCAGCTCGGAGTGCAGCATCATGTAGGAGCCATCCCCCACCATGGCGTATACCGGCTGCTGGGGCCGGGCAAGCTTCGCGCCGAGGGCCGCCGCAATCTCATAGCCCATGCAGGAGTAGCCGTACTCCAGGTGATAGCTGTCCGGCGTTTTGACCTGCCAGAGGCGCTGCAAATCGCCCGGCAGCGAACCGGCCGCCCCCACCACGATGGCGTTATCTTCAATATGCTGGTTGATCAGCCCCAGCACCCGCGTCTGGGTCAGGCGGGTGTTGAGCGTCTCGCCGTACTCCGCCAGCTGCGCGTCCAGGTGCCCCGCCACTTCGGGCGCGTCGTCCGGACGCCACTGGCGATCCCACAGGCGACGGCACTCGTCGCGCCAGGCGGATTTCGCCTCAGCGATCGCCTCTCCCCAGCCGCTGCGGTAATCACCAAGCGCGTGGGTCAATGCCTCGAGCCCGGTTTGAGCGTCGGCAATCAGCGCCGTGGCGTCCAGCTTCAGGGCGTCAAACTCGGCCACGTTCAGCAGCAGGAATTCCACGTCCGGATGGGAAAAGAGCGCCTTGGAGCCGGTGGTAAAGTCGGTCAGGCGCGTGCCGATGCCGATCACCAGGTCGGCCTGCGGGGCGAGCTGGTTGGCCGCCATCCCGCCCGTCACCCCTACGCCACCGAGGTTAAGTGGGTGGTCACTTACCAGCGCCCCCTTTCCGGCCTGGGTTTCGGCAAACGGCAGCTGCAGCGTCTCGACAAAGTCGCGAAACGCCTCATGTGCGCCGGAATAGCGCACCCCGCCGCCGCACACCACCAGCGGGCGACGCTTGCGGGCAATCAGCGCCCGCGCCTGCGCCAGACGCTGCGGATCGGGGGGACGACGCTCGATGTGGTGCACGCGACGCGCGAAGAAGCTCAGCGGGTAATCCCACGCTTCCCCCTGCACGTCCTGCGGGAGGCAAATCGTCACCGCACCGGTATCTGCCGGGTCAGTAAGCGTTCGCATCGCGCTGAGCATCGCGCTCATGAGTTGCTCCGGGCGGTTAATGCGGTCCCAGTAGCGGGAGACCGGACGGAAGCAGTCGTTGGTGCTGATGCTCAGATCGTGATACTGCTCGATCTGCTGCAGCACAGGGTCCGGCTGGCGGCTGGCGTAGATATCGCCCGGCAGCAGCAGCAGCGGGATGCGGTTCGCCGTGGCGGTTGCCGCGGCCGTGACCATATTGGCGGCGCCCGGCCCGACGGAGGAGGTGACGGCAAAGATGCGCTGACGGCGGTGCTGTTTGGCAAATCCCGTCGCCATATGGGCGATGCCCTGCTCGTTGCAGCCCTGCATCACCTGCAGATGACCGGGATCCTGCTCCAGCGCCTGGCCGATACCCAGCACGTTGCCGTGCCCAAAGATGGTGGCGACGCCCTCCACGAAGGGCGTCTCGTGGCCATCCACGCTAATGTACTGTTGATTCAGGAACCGGACCAGCGCCTGGGCCATGGTCATACGTTCGGTTTGCATAACGCCTCCTGTCAGCCCAGCGTCGGCATGGAGAACGCAGCGCCTGTCTCCTGCTGCATTTCCGGCCAGCGCGCGGTGATGGTTTTCATTCGGGTGTAGAAGCGCACGCCGTCGTTGCCGTGGACGTTGAGCGCGCCGAAGATGGAACGCTTCCAGCCGCCGAAGCTGTGGAACGCCATCGGCACCGGGATCGGCACGTTGACCCCCACCATGCCCGCCTGCACCTCTTCGCAGAAGCGGCGCGCGCAGCCGCCGTCGCGGGTGAAGATTGCCGAGCCATTACCATATTCATGGCGGTTAATCAGGTCCACCGCGCTGGCGTAATCTGCTACGCGCACCACAGAAAGCACCGGACCAAAAATCTCTTCTTTATAGATGGTCATCTCCGGGGTGACGTTATCGAACAGCGTCGGCCCGACGAAGTAGCCCTGCTCGTGGCCCTTCACGCTGAAGCCGCGACCGTCCACGCGAAGCGTCGCCCCCTGTGCTTCTCCGCTGTCGATGTAGCCCAGCACCTTGCTGCGGTGCAAGGAGGAGATGAGCGGCCCCATTTCGTTTTCCGGCGTCTGGTCGAGCCCCGGCCCGACGCGCAGCGCGGCAATCTGTTTTTCCAGCCGGGCGCAGAGGTCATCGGCGGTGTTATCCCCCACCGCCAGCACCACCGAGAGCGCCCTGCAGCGCTCGCCCGCCGCGCCGTAGGCCGCGCCCATGATGGCGTTGGTCGCCATCTCCATGTCGGCATCCGGCATTAAAATGCAGTGGTTTTTCGCACCGCCAAGCGCCTGGCAGCGCTTACCGTGGGCGGACGCGGTCTGGTAAATGTATTCGGCAATCGGCGTGGAGCCGACAAAGCTCACCGCCTGCACGCGCGGGTCGGTCAGGAGCACGTCAACGGACTCTTTATCGCCCTGCACCACGTTGAAGACGCCGTCCGGCAAGCCGGCCTCTTTCAGCAGCTGCGCCAGCGCGAGCGCGAGCGAAGGGTCTTTTTCCGACGGCTTCAGCACGAAGGTATTCCCGGTCGCCAGCGCAATCGGGAACATCCACATCGGCACCATCGCCGGGAAGTTAAACGGCGTGATCCCGGCGCAGACGCCGAGCGGCTGCATCAGCGAGTGGCTGTCAACGCCGGTCCCGACGTTCGCCGAGTGTTCGCCCTTTTGCAGATGCGGAATACCGCAGGCAAACTCCACCACTTCCAGGCCGCGGGTCAGCTCGCCCACCGCGTCGGAGAAGACCTTGCCGTGCTCTTCGCTGATGAGGCGGGCCAGGCGATCCATGTTCTCTTCCAGCAGCGCCTTGAAGCGGAACATCACGCGCGCGCGCTTAAGCGGAGCATGACGCGCCCACGCCGGAAACGCCTGCTGCGCGGCGGCAATCGCCTGCTCTGTTTCCTGTGCCGTACTCATCACCACCTGGCGGATCTGCTCGCCGGTGGCCGGGTTGAAGATCGCCTGAACGCGCTGGCCTGAACCGGTGACACATTCGCCGTGAATAAAATTCGCTACCGTCTCCATCCTTAACCTCTCGCTGTTGATACGTGACTTGACCTGAACACTGTGTACTGAACACTATATATGAAACAAATATTCCATTTTAAGTTGAAATAAAATAAATGATGATTATTGTGATCAAGGATGGATTTTTATGTTAACAGCCAGCACCACTGACGCCGCGTGCGCTATTAAGGGTTTTCGGGCGAGGAAATGACTGAATCTTCTGTTTCATTTTTGCTGCCAGATGGATGGCCGACATTTAAAAGACGCGGTTTTGCGTTTAGAATCATATGACTGTATTTGGGGGATAACATGACGACAGCAACCAGCCTGAACGAACTGCAGCAGCAAATCCGCGATCGCTACGATAGCCTGAGCAAGAGGCTGCAGCAGGTCTCCCGCTACGTGCTGGACAACACCAACAGCGTGGCCTTTGATACGGTTGCCGTTATTGCCGAGCGCGCCGACGTGCCGCCCTCGACGCTGATCCGCTTTGCCAACGCCTTTGACTTCACCGGCTTCAACGAAATGAAACAGCTGTTTCGCATGAACCTGGTTGAGGAGACCGCCAGCTACAGCGACCGCGCCCGGCTGTTCCGCGAGATGGAGAGCGAGGCCGTGCCGGAAACGCCGCTCGATATCCTGCAGGAGTTTGCCCGTTCAAACGCGCAGGCGCTGCAGCAGCTGGCCGCCCGAGCCGAGCCGGAGATGCTGGAGCGCGCGGTACAGCTGCTGGCCGACGCCGACACCATCTACATCGCCGGACTGCGTCGATCCTTTAGCGTCGCCGCGTACCTCACCTATGCTCTGAGCCATCTGGAGTGCCGCCCTATCCTGCTCGACGGCATGGGCGGGATGCTGCGCGAGCAAATCAGCCGCATTAAGGCACGCGACATCGTGGTGTCGATCAGCTTCTCGCCGTACGCGGAAGAGACGGTGATGGTCAGCGAAACCGCCGCCAGCGTTGGCGCGCGGCAGATTGTGATTACGGACAGCCAGATCAGCCCGCTGGCGACGTTCAGCGATCTCTGCTTTGTGGTGAAAGAGGCGCAGGTGGATGCGTTTCGGTCTCAGTCGGCGACGCTGTGCCTGGTGCAATCGCTGGTGGTGGCGCTGGCGTATAGATTGGGGGAAGGAGAAAAATAAGAATTCATTCGCCATAAAGTCTGCACCGATATTTACATGTGAAGGTTTAATGCCATATTAGCGACGCTAGTTCAATATGGCTTATCCATGACATATCGACATTTGATAATTCCCTGATATGTTTTCTTTAACGAGTGCTTCATTTTTCGGCGACTGTGGGTGATGGCGTTATATAAAGTGTACACGACCGTTTTTTGAGACGGTGGATGTCTTTCACATTTTAATCTGGCCGTTCGCACATTTCGAATAGTCTCTCCCGAAAGGATCCACTCTTCGGTGCAACCATTTATTTGATATAGATCTACTTTGTAAAACGTCACAACCACTTTCGGATCCAATAGATTTAAATAAGCATCTTTTGTATGGTTTACTTTTGATACCTGCACTATTTGCAGATAAGATTAATAAGTATCCATACAAGAAAGGATGACTCATGGCTTTACATGGAAAGTTTACAATAAATGATGCAGACTACTCGCCACTTGCATTTGATGGTATTGGTGTATTTATGGCATTTTCTGGTAACGGTGCATACAGGAACAAAGGAGCTTGTGGAATTATTCCAAACGTTGGACCGTTACCAAAAGGTAAATATTATATAGTAGACAGGCCTAAAGGGAGTATGGCTAACAGGTTTAGAGCCTGGGGAGTCGATACATATAAAAGCATTTTTAGTTATCATGTTGACCATTCTGAATGGTTTGCTTTGTTTCGCGATGATGGAAATGTAGATGATTCGACATTTTACGAAAGCGTAGCCAGAGGCGGATTCAGGCTACATCCTGGTCAGGTTTCAGAAGGGTGTATAACTTTACCAAGCCAATCAGATTACAATAGATTAAGAGACGCACTATTAAGAACAAAAAAAGAAAAGATCAAAGGCATTGATTTAGAATCCTATGGAACAATTGAGGTGATTATTGGTGGTTATCAGAAAACTTGCCATTAGAACGACTCTTTTCATCGGAATATTCGCTATCGTGTCATGGTTAGATGTTGGTTACTTAACTGAACACCCATTAATAAGTAACGAAACAGCTATTAGAATTTCCTATTTGTTAAGCAACAACCCAGCACCCGAAGATATTTACTACAGTTATGATTATGCATTAATTGCATTTAACGTACTTATCTCTCTCTTCTTAAACATTGTAACAATGAAGTTATTTAAATTAACAAGGAGTAAATAAAATGCCTATCCCTCCCTATCTGTGGCTTAAAGATGACGGCGGTGCATCAATCAAAGGTTCTGTAGATGTTCAGGATCGTGAAGGCTCTATCGAGGTAATCAGTATGGGTCATGGTGTTAATCTTCCCGTTGATACAGCCAATGGAAAGATAACCGGAACACGTCAACATTCAGCTTTTAATTTTGAAAAAGAAATTGATAGTTCCAGTCCCTATCTCTACAAAGCAGCAGCCACTGGACAAACATTAAAAAGTGCAGAAGTACGGTTTTATCATATCAATGATGCTGGCCAGGAGGTGTGCTATTACACCGTATTAATGGAAAATGTAAAAATAACGGGTGTTAATTGTGGTGTGCCCAACGTTAAACTATCAGGTAATGATAAGTTAAATCATATGGAATCCATCTCAATGCAATATGAAAAAATCACATGGCGTATTGTGGATGGAAATATCCAATTCTCTGATTCGTGGTACGAGAGGCCAACTGCATAAATTTCTGTCACATTCTGTGCCACATTGCCTTCCAGAAGCTATGCTCTTCGTTGCTAACCACTTCAAGAGTATCAAAAACAAAAAAGCCCGCAGTGACGCGGGCTTAGCTCTATTTTACTGCTTTTAAGTGCAGACTATTGCCAGACGCGAAATCATTCCCACTCAATTATTACAACCCATAAAAAACCAATAAAAATCAGCGATTTATTAATCACGCACCATAAAGTACCATGACCGATACCATGCTAGAATTTGGCTAAGCTGAGATCAAGCAGAGTTCGCCCCCCCCTCCTCAACCGCATCAGACTTGTGAATATTATCCGCGAAAATGCTTGTTAGGGGCATATCAAAGTCAAATCCTTTTGCCCGAATGTCTAATACCGCCTTTATATCCTCTGGTGAGCTGATTTCAGAAACGTAGTAATACGCATCTACAGATATCCGTTTGAGTTGACTCTTATATTTTTCCAACCAAGCAAGCTTGCTAGCGAAAAACACTACCTTCTCAGAAAGACACATCCTCGCAAAAACAGAAGGTATAAATTCTTTCTTATCGAAGGCAACTACTGGATTACCAATCGAGAGAAGATTAGGATTTTCTTTACGCTTTGATAATGATACTTTTTTTATGGACTCGTAGATTCCGGATGGTAGAACACACCCGCAAATTAAACCTTGGGTCGAAAGTTCAAGCGCGAGTTTTTTTTCAAAGGCTGTCCCTCCCAACAAAATACTGCACTTCTCGAGAACGCAAAATTCAATAAACTTCCGTATAGCATTTATCTCGCTTAAGTCAGGCTTGCTGCTGCACACAACTGAAAAATCGTATCTAAATTTATTTTGCTGTTTTGGATAGTAATATACATCCTTCTTGGTGTAGATGCGCAACTTTTCCGGGTATGCGTCCGACGCATATTTAACAACCCCAGCCCCAACCGAACCAAGCAGTTGCTCATAGTCTGGCTCCGAAGCTTTGACATTGCCCGCTTTCACTGAATCGAAAGGCTCAAAGACATATATATGCGCTGGAGAGTTTTTTAGCTTCTCAGCAATCATGGATCGGACCCTGTCCCAGTCCAAACCACCATGACCACAGCCTAGGGCCGGAAGAGTTACTACTTTTCCACTCTTATCTTCAAGATACTTAGAAAGCCATTCCAACCCATCATCAATATAATGATACTCAGATGGATTCTTCCAATGATTTTTTGTTGGAAAATTTATGATCTCGATGTCTTTCGAGATCATATCCTTTTGCAACCAAACGGAAGGCAGGCCGGGGCGAATAATGCCCGAACGACACTTTTCAGCATAGTCATCGAACATTTCAGGAAATCTTTTCTTAAATGCGAGCGCCACACCTGCACCCATCACACCAACACAGTTGACTGTATTGATCATAATATCCGCATCAAAATCGAAAAAATCTCCGGAAACAAACTCTATCATTAAATATTACCTTGCAATTTTTGAAGAGCCTCAACTCTGAGGGCATCGATTCCAGCAGAGACTTGCATCAACCAAATTTGATTTAACGCACCAATATCAGCCTTGCTCAAAGCCACCAACATAGTGATATCTTCAGGACAAGTAATTATATCGAACAACTGACTTTTGTCCCGACCTTTAGCAACGATCTCACCCAGTAGGTCATCATACGTCACCAGCATTATAATTTTTCGGACTATATCTGGTGGCAGAATAGGCAGATCCTCAGTCAAAATTCTTTTCAACATAGGCAGGGATTTTTTGGGATGTTCACCATCAGCCTTATTCATAAAGCTATTGGGCCAGCGTGTTTTGGGCCCTTTGCCTATATCGTGGAGATAAGCTGCAAGCTCCAAGACTTCACGATGGATTGGGTCCAACTGAATATATTCGGGTGAGTTCAACACCAGACCCGCAACACGTCGAGAATGAGCGCCAACATCTTCGCGATGTGGCCCGTAGTTCGCGCCGAGACCATCGATATCTCCTAGCTCTCTGATGGCCCCGAAGTTAGCGCGAATAGCACGCAATGCGTCACTTAAGGTCTGGAATCTCGGCATCACCTGACGCTGAAATGAGACCACATGAGAAACAGCCTCATCTACAAAACGCTTGAGGAAAAAAGGCCCTGTAACCAAAGAAGCATTCCAATTACCAGGCTCTAGATAATAATGCTCCCCTCCCGCCTCAACAATGTTCGGCGGAACAACCCCTTTGTTCTGAAAAATTTGTCTAACACAGTCAGATACGCTGCGATTAAATGTAACTATCTGATTAATTTCAGACAATGGGACATGATCTGGTAACAAAAGCTCTGCCATTTTGCGGTGCTTCTGAGCATCGTCGTCATATCCCCACCGACCGTTATCGATAGTTTGCCAATCTAGTTGGTCGAGCTGATCAGACTGATGATTTCCAGAAAAGAAAGCTGGGGGAACGTCCGTATTTGCAGACGCGTTTGTGTAATAGGCCCCAGCTCTTGTTTCCATGAGCAAAACCGACACGGAAAGGTAAATGATGAACTGCTGATCTACGTTCTTCTTATAGAGCACCGCCTGCTGCATAGGCGTTTTCTTTGCGAAATAGAATGGTACATAATCATGAACACACCGCCCGTTGGCTCCAGGCACCTGCATAAGCGCCCGACGCCTCTGTATTCCTTCCTCAGCGACGTTAACGTGCAGAATGCCGCGAGCAATTTTCTGATTGGTCGAAAAAATACCGTGATCAATTATTGATTCGAGATTTTGTATCGATGTGAAATGATATGCATTGCGAGCCCTATGGTGTACAGGAACTGCCATGTTTCCCCCCTTGATTAAACTATTGATAGAACAATACTAAAATCATTGTCCTTGATATTTTTCTGGAATTATTATGAGCTGCCGACGCAGAATATCAATCTCTCCTTGTTCTCCGTCACGCAAAACATCCTCAGCAAGTTTGATCGCGTATTCTGGATCAGAGTCAAACGCCTCCGCCATAACTTCATCGTGGCCTCGATCTCTCTTATCTTGTTTTTTCATTTAAGCCTCGACAATGCTTACCGATTCGCATTTTGAGTTGTGCAATCCAAGTCTATACCAAATCACATGATTTGCTTCTCGATCTCCATCACCAAGCGGTACAGGCAATCATTCGTGCTCGGGCTTCAACCACCACAAATCTTGCCCTGAAAGCCTCACGGCTCACCTTGACCACAGCCGTCATCCGCCTCATCAGTTCCAACACCGATGAATCGAGGTCGCAGCACTGCGTGCCTCAACATAGGTGTGCTGCCAACCAATGCTTCCGTAGATCCGTGCAACATGCTGCAGAACGAACCTTCGATGCGTTGGCTAGCCACCTATCAATCCAACATCAGGCGCTCGATTAGATGCATCGATACGGCATAACTGTGAAGCTGAACTTTGCTCTGTCTTAGATGACACGTTCAGCAGTCATCTTACGACGCGTGGCATGATGGAAAGCACCTCGCTCTGCAATTTGTGAAATTCATTCATCATCGCTTCCACATCCATTGGACTTGCGCCTTGTCCACGCTTCTCCGCGAGCCAAAGTTTCAGCAGTCCGGCCACCCGGCCAGGGTCGCCATTGCCCTTGGCCAAGTCGGCAACTGCTAGCAAGTCAACCATGGATCGAATATGGCTGTTACGACCGACAGCCGGCAGGTAGGCGGACAACGACAAACCGGACTGAGCAGCCCGGTCGGCCAGCTCGGCCTTTTCGTCGTTGTTCACCCATACCTCTATTCGTTGGCCTCGGGGTCGGGTTCCTCGGCCCTTCCCTTTCGGTTTCTGTTCTTCGTCACTCATCAGTGCCCCTTTTCCATCGCGCCCGATGGCGCGGATTGGTGTCGTTGTCTTGCCCGGCTTGCGCCTCCTTTTGGTGCCCGTGGCTCCTTTGTCGCGGCAGCGACTGTCAGCCTCGCAGAGCAGGATGCCGTCGAGCCGCAGGCGAGTAAGGGGCGGTGGTGGAGGCCCTAGCTGCGTAGCAGCGTAGGCCTACAACACACATCTTGCCGTACTGCTCAGTGCAATTTTAGGCAATTTAACGCTAATGGCCAGCTTCGCTAACATCAGTTGCGTTCATTTTCCTATAATTGCGCTAGTTTTCCTTAAATCGCGCAACGTCGCGTTATTACGAGCGCAGAATTGCGTAAAATTGCGCTAATTTTCTTTGCTTGGATATACTGGTTTGGACCGAACGTCGAGAACGGAGAAAGGCACATGACCGACCATCAAAATGCAAATACTGAACGTCGCCCTCAACGCCGTGGCCGCGCATCGTTCGTAGCGGTACTGGATGAGGTGCGGAAGGAGCACGAACGCGGGGTACCGCTGGTATGGATTTATGAGGCATTCGCGGACCGGCTCGAAATGGGATACACCCAGTTCACCAAATACGTCACACGATACATCAAGCAAGGTCAGCCAATCCTCGCTCCCTACAAGCACGACGGGAAGCGATGATCCTGTTATGGCCAAACATGCCGACGGTCGTTAGAATGCAATTACATTCAACGGCGTAAAGCCAAAATGGCACCAAAGAGGAATGGATAAATTGGCCAGAAAGACACTTTTAGAGCGGCGAGCTGATGCGCTTTCGGAGCTTGAAACGGCAAAGGCAAGGCTGGCAAAACTTGACAATGAAGCAGCAGAAAGAATCGGAAGAATTGCAATAAAGTCAGGATTGGTTAATCTTGAGCTTACGGACGATCAAGTCCGAGAGGAATTCGACAAAATCGTGGAAAGGATCAGCAAGGGGAATTGATCATGAAGACAGCTCACCGCATCAGCGCATTGGCCAATCAACTCAACGAACTGCAAGCCTGCCTCGGTCGAGCCAGTGGACGGCCTAGCAAGAGCGTTATGGAAGCCCAGCGCATAGCGGCCGAGCTGGCTTCTTCACTCGAAGATTGGCACCTTGAAACGCTACACATCCCTGAACCGGAGCGTGACCTTTATCGCGCACAGAATCCCTATTACGCTACCCACTGACGCCGCGCACCGCCTTATCAAAAGCTCACTTCGGTGGGCTTTTTTTTGTCCGCAAAACGTATCAAACCGGACAGCCGAGCCCCTTTCACGCGTCAAGAAAAACGCGATCAAAATCATAGTGTTGAGAAACAATCTCTTGAAGATTGACGGACGGTTTACGGACATAAATCATTGAATTTTATGCGGATACCAGATTATCCGCATATTTAAAACTGCCCCATATCGGTCAATAATCAAACCTCGACATGTGACAAAACGAGGTATTCGGTATGGAAATTGAATCGCAAAAATCGCCGATTTCGTCAGCTCGAAAATTCGGTCGAGGCGCGGCGCTAGCTCTGGCAATGGCAAGCACAGGCCTTGGTGTAAGTCTCTACCTGGCACCTGCCCCGGCTTACGCCATCTACTGCTCGAACTGCTCGACGTTCTATCAGCAGATGTTCGAGTACGCCGAAGCGGTCAACACGCAGCTGAACACTGCCCAGCAACTGGCAACGCAGATTCAGCAGTATCAAAACATGGTCACGCAGGGTCTGAGTTTGCCCAACTCCATGTTCGGCAGTATCGCGGCCGACCTGCAAAGCGTGGCGAATATCTACACGAAGTCGCAGGCCTTGGGCCGCCAAATCCAGAACATGGATTCGCAGTTCAACACGCAGTTTCCCGGCTTCGAGTCCTACCTGAATCAAGCCGCGAACTCGGCGGAAGCCCCGGCGCGGGATCGTTATCAGAAGTGGTCAGAGCAGGGGCGCGACAACGTGAAGGCGGCGATGGAAGCGGCGAACCTCAATACCGGCACTTTCGAGTCTGAGGACGCGCAGCTTGCCCGCATGGTTTCCCGTTCGCAGTCGGCCGCTGGCCGGATGCAGGCGATTCAGGCGGGCAACGAAATAGCCTCGCAGAACGTGCAGCAACTGCAAAAGCTGCGCGATCTGGTAGCCACGCAAATCAACATGCAGGGCAACTACATGGCCCAGCAAGGCGACCGGAGGGCCGCTAGCGAAGCCGCCGAACAACAATTCGAAGCTCGGAAGAATAACTGGGGACCTTCGGAGGACTTCTAATCATGTTGATATCTAAGACTTTTATCGCTGTGCTGTGCATCGCTTCTGCTCTTGGTGGTGCTGTTGTGTCCGGTGTCTTTGTTTCCGTCAGCACCAATTGCGCGACTGCTGAACGGCCTATGCCGACAGATGCCGATAAAAACTTCGAAGCCCGGAAAAACAACTGGGGTCCATCTGAGGATTTCTAACTATGCAACGTTCAGCACTACTCGCACTCATCGGTGCGGTGCTCTTGCTTTCGGCCGGCACTGCTGCGGCAGCAGGAGATATAACTCAAGGCAATGAAATGAATGGGCTTTTGCGGATGCTCTATGACGCCGCAAGTGAATGGTCGCCACGACTACAGGGCTATGCACTCACATTGCTGGCTTCCCTTGCACTAATCCAATTGGTGTGGACGTTCATGCCTTTAGTCATGAAACAAGCTGACTTCGGCGAAATCGTCGGCGAGTTGATCCGCTTCTTCATGGCTATCGGCTTTTTCTACGCGATCATTGAGAATTCCGTTCCTTGGGCGACAGCTGTAGTAGACAGTTTTCGCGAAGCAGCGGGCACGGCTAGCGGTTTGGGCCGTGCGCTTCAGCCGGGCGATATGTTCGCGGTCGCCGTCGATTTCTCGCGCACCATCGTAGAGGGAATCTCAGTTTTCTCTCCGGGTAAAGCGGTCCTCATCGCGCTTGTTGGCTGTTTGGTTTTACTGTGCTTCGCCTTCATCGCGGCATTCATGTTTGTGACGCTTGTAGAGTCATACGTCATCATCAACGCCTCCGTGCTGTTCTTCGGCTTTGGTGGTTCGCAATGGACACGCGACTTTGCAATTGCTCCGCTCCGCTTCGTTATCGCAGTAGGTGCCAAGCTGTTCGTCCTAACGTTGATCGTAGGAATTATCGTCACGTCGGCGAAGTCTTGGTTAGCAGCGTATACCAACGACGAAGCGTCTCTGATGACATTGGCGGGCTTGGCTCTGGTATGCGCATACCTGACTAAGACTATTCCCGAATTGATCGGCGGGATGATTAGCGGCACGTCGATGGGCGGCGGATCAGCCATTGGTGGCATGGCGGCTGCCGGTGCGGCCGGTGCGGCGGCGGCGATCGCAACCATCGCCACGGCCGGTGCGGCGGCTCCGGCTGCTGCCGGTGCTCTTGGCGCGGCCGGGAGTGGTAGTGCAGCGGGGGCAGGTGCGGCGGGTGCCGGTGGGCTTGGCGGCGGCGGTCTGGCGGCCGCGATCAATTCCAGCTTTGCCGGTGGTAGTGCGCCCGCCGCAGCCGCATCAGGTGGCGGGGCGGCCTCTGGCCTCGGCGCAAGCACTGGCGGTCAAGCGGCGGCCAAGGGCGCGTCGTCGGCAGGTGCCAGAGTGGGCGGCAGCGGCGCACCACAAACGCCGGGCGCAGCGCCACAGCAGCCTAACAGCGGCGTACAGCAGGCCGCCAAGCAGGCCGGGAAGTCCGCGCAGGTCAATGACGACAAAGACCCGCAAGCGACACCAAAAGGGGGAGTTGTCAGCTCCGGCAACGCACTTTCCCAAGCGGCCAATGGTGGCGCAAAGATGCTCGGCGTGATGGCCTCGATGGCAGTGCCGGGCATGGAGAACGCGCACGGCTTGTCTCTTGGCGCAGGATCTGCGCCACCTGTTCCCGACGATACCAGTTCGGCCACTCCAGCCAATGGAGCGGAATCTGCCGCGGAACCTACACAAGCGGAATTTAACGTCATCCGTCCGGCCTCGGACAACAGCTCTACTCCCGACCGCCTCGCCTCGCTCAACGTGCCGGGCATGACCTCGAATAACGACCAACCGGAGAAATAACCATGATGGACATTCTGATGTTCGCTGGATTCGTAGTACTCGCCTCGACTTTCGCCATCGGCATGTGGGCGCTCGGCCGGTGGCTGCGTAGCAAGGGCTACGGACCACAGCTCGATAGGCTGGATCGCCAATACACGGCCTTGCAGCTTCGAGTAAGCCCGCTCGCCTTGTCGGCTTCCTACCGCATGTTTTCCGGGGCGCAGGCTCTGAATCGACTACCTTTGCTGGGCAGCAAGAATAACGCCGCCTTGAACCAGCAAGTTTTGATGGCCATCCAAGCCGCGCAGGAAGCCCAGAGGCAAGAGAAGCGCGACAATCGCTGATCGCTGGCCAGCCTCACAGACAACCCCGCCTAAGTGCGGGGTTTTGTTTGCCTGCCGCGCTCCCTCCGTCTATTACACACCCTGTAAGGCCCTGTGCTGCGCTCTGAGCAATTTTCTCGGATAGCCGCACCCAAACCCCATCACCGCACCCTTAAAAAGCGTTTTTGGCGGCTCCTACGGCCTTCTGGTGGGGCGCGATGGGTCATTCGCCCCCAAGCCTTTCCTTTTGGTGTCTATTCAGATGCCGCAGACGGCACGATGCACCAGGTGCTCGAGGTGGTGTGTGTTCGACGGAGCGAACCGCCCTTCCTTTGGTGTCTAACGGCCGTAGGCCGACTGGCAAGGCCGAACCGCGCCAAAGCGCGGGCTGTGCCGCGCAGGAACTGAATATCCTGAATATCCTGATAACTCCGGGCGGGTGTGCCACGTTTCGGGCGGCTGTGCCACGCTACCGGGCGGCTGTGCCACGCCATCGGGCGGGTGTGCCACGCTTCAGGTGTTGCAAGCGCCGTTTTTCTTGATGCGGTCGCCGTCGAGCACAAGCCCAATTTCCCGTAACTCTTGAGTCTCCTCCTTGAGCCTTCGTCTCGCATCGCGCATGGCTTGGCTTGAGGCCTGTCCGGCAACCGCCACGATAACGGTGTCAAGATACCAACCGCCTGTCGGTTCTACTTTGTGGCTCAAAACGTGCCGCGCTACCGCTTGGCTAATGCCATGCTGCAGGCGGGCAATGGGGGCTGGGTCGTAGTACAGACTCAAGTCATGCTCAAGCAGCATCACCAGCGCTACGCCAAGGCGCACCCGCCATAGATTCCGTTCTCCCCCCGTTAGGGGATCAGGCCGTGTCATGGGCGATGGGATAACGTGATCAATCAATCCCCCGATTATTGGGAAATCGAATTGTGGCGTCTCAATTGTGATCGTCGCCGCTCGCAGCTCGGCCAACAGCTTTTCGATCTGCGCAAAGCTGTAGCGGCTGTCGGAAAGTGTTTTTCTCACCCGAGCGGGGTCTACCAGAAGCTCTACGCCACCATCAGAGACAGGGCGCCGACGTTCTGCGCAGTACAGGACCGCTTCCACAATATCGGCGTGCCTCTGGCCTAGCCTGCCTGCCACGCGGCAGCGGCCAAATGATGTATCTGTCCAATCACCTTCGCGCAATCGCGGGCGCTGGCTAGGCTGATAGAGCATTACCCGCGCCTGTGCGCTAGTACTGGTGGGGGTCACGGCATTACCACCGCTCATCGTCGCCTCCATTGACGATGTGCAGAGTGCTCTCCTTCTTCGTCGTCGCTAAGAGTTCCACTGGCACAAGGACGCCGCCGTCGTGGCGCTTGTACCATTGATCGAGCGGGGTGGCGTCGTAGTTCTGTTTGCTAACACCAAAGCGAACAAAAAAGCCTCTTCGTTCGTTGCCGATGGGCTGACGGTCATAGGCGCGGTCGCTGAGGCTCTTGGCCTCGTCCGCGGTCATCTTAGCGACGAAGCCGCACCAGCGGGCATTGTCGATTAAGGCGGATGCTCCTCGTGCTGCCTGCTGTTGATCCGTCTGCCCATCGCGGGCGCTGCCCTTGCTGACATGATGCAGGTACAGGACGGACGCCCCAGTGCTTACCGCGACGTACTCCAGCGTGGCGACAAGTCGTGCCATGTCGCCGTTGCTATTCTCGTCCCGATCGTGAATCCGGCTCAGGGTGTCCAGTACGATCAACCGGGCACCGGCGCAAAATTCAATGATGCGGACAAGGTGCCGCTCATCCATCACGTTCAAGCGCTTACCCATGATCGGCTCAAGGGTGAGGTTCTCCGCGATGGCTTCACGTGCCTGCTGATTCAGGTGCTGACCGATGGCATGGATACGGCGCTCCAGTGCGACTTCTGGGTCTTCCCCAGCGAAATAGACCACACGGCCAGCGCACGCGGGGGCAAGCCCTACAAGATCGCCACCGGCAACGCTGCACGCGATGGCCATTGCGGCTTCCAGCGCCCAGAAGCTCTTGCCTGTGGCTCCGGGAGCCACTAACGCTCCTACTGTCTTTGCGAGGAAGCCCGGCCAAATAAAGTCTAGTGTGGGCGGTTCGTTCTCGAACGCTGCCCGTAAGTCAATCGCCACAATTCAGGCCCCCATTCCGGGACGAGGGGCCGAGCCGGAATGTTTGCACGCATCAATCCATGCCTCGACCTCGGCTAAATCCCACACGACCTTGCGACTACTAAGTGCGATGCGCTGAGGGAATTTTCCCTGCTTTTCAAAGTTGTAGATCGTGCGCTCGCACAGTGGAATCATCTCCAGCAGCTGCTTTTTGCTAATGAGAACTTTACTCGCTCTCCTTAATTCTCTTTCCACACCGAATACCTCGTTTTGTCATCGTCCGAGGTTTAATTATTGCTACACAATGCCGGTGTTTTCCAGCATTAATGGGCTATTTTCTCGTTTAAAATCAATGTGTTAACCGTCCGACAAACGTATAGTTTCGGGACAGAGATATTCGCCCAATCTCTTGTTTTTCAGGAAGTTTTCTTAAGGAAATTTAGGAGAGAAAGACTGTCCAACAAACGTCTATTTCGGGACAAAAAAAATGCCCACCAAAGTGGGCATTTCGCGACAAAATGCAGGTCTCAAGGCTCCGAATCAGTCCTTGAGGCGGGGCTTCCTGATTGTCCACTCATCGATCATGTCCGCCCAATCCTGAAGCATTGCCCGGCGCTGATCGCGGTACTCGGCCTTGTTGTAGACGGCGCGAACCCCCTTCTGTTCGTGCGCAAGGCACTTCTCGATCCAGTCAGTGTTATAGCCCGCCTCATGTAGAAGCGTGCTGGCTGTGCGCCGCAGGTCGTGCGGTCCGAACTTGCCAAGCGACTGCCCTTCCTTCTGGGCCAGACGATAGGTCAGCGTGAGCACCTGATTGAGCGTGGCGCTGCTCATCGGCAAGTCCGAGTCATAGCGCGATGGCAGCACGTACTCCGAGCCGCCCGCGAAGGTTTTCAGAGCTATGAAAATGTCGAGCGCCTGCCTAGACAGGAACACCAAATGGGGGTTGCGGCGCTTCATCCGCTCCTTGGGGATTGTCCAAAGCGCTTCGGTGAAATTGATCTCGCTCCACGTTGCGTTAGTCAGTTCGCTTTTGCGTACCATCGTCAGCAACAGCAGCTTGGCGGCCGCCCGAATGGAAGGCGTGGTGCCAATGCGCTCCATGTACTGGTACATCAAGCCGATTTCATCGGGCGTCAGTGCTCGATCTCGCGGCTCGAACTTGGCGATGGTCGAGGGGCGCACCAGATCGGCCGGGTTCTCGACCTTCTGGCCGCGCTCGATGGCCCAGCGGTAGACCTGCAAGACGATCTCTCGCGAATGCACCGCTGTTGCCGGTGCGCCTCGTTCTACGATGGCGTCTGTCAGCGCTCGCAAGTCCTCATGGGTAATCTCTACCAGTTTTTGGTTGCCAAATTTCGGCTTTAACTCGCGTTCGTAGACCGAGCGGCGCATGTCTCGGGTATTGGGCGCCATCTGATAGCCGCGCAACCATTTCTCGGCCCACGCGCCGAATGTCTCTGCATCCTTGACGCGGGCTTTGTCCCGCGCCTTCTCCTTGGCTGGAGATTTCCCTGCGGCGATCATCTTCTTGGCTTCGCCCAGCCGTTCGCGGGCTTCCGCTAGCGTGATCCCTCCGACACCGTAACGGCCGAAGGTGATGGTCTCCTGCCTGCCGTGGATCGAGTAGTTGTAGCGGAATGAAATCGAACCCGCAGGCGTGATGGCCACGTAGAGGCCGTCACGGTCATTCACTTTATAGAGCTTGTCCTTTGGCTTGAGGTTGCGCAGCTTGGTATCAGTCAGCATGGTCGGGTTGGATTTCCTCTCAAAAATACCATGCTCAAAAAGCCCCACATACCCCCAAAAAACTTCTTTCAGGACAAAGTGTTACATAAATTCGATACCATGAACACCCCATCATAGGCGGCATGGTATCGAGTGCCGAACATGGCATCAGGTTCAAATCGTACCATCTACCATGCCATAGAAACGGGGTGCTTGGCGATGCATAAATTTGCCAGACAGTGCTACGCCAAGAACGAAAAAAGCCCGCAATTACGCGGGCTTAGGGGTGTTTTAATGCTCTTTGGTGCCAGTCTATGCCGGACGCGGGATCATTCCCACTCAATCGTAGCCGGTGGCTTACCGCTGATGTCATACACCACGCGTGAAATGCCGTTCACTTCGTTGATGATGCGGTTAGACACACGGCCCAGGAAGTCATACGGCAGGTGCGCCCAGTGCGCAGTCATAAAGTCGATGGTTTCCACCGCACGCAGGGAAACAACCCAGTCGTACTTACGGCCATCGCCCATTACGCCGACGGAGCGAACCGGCAGGAACACGGTGAACGCCTGGCTTACCTTGTTATACAGGTCAGCTTTGTGCAGCTCTTCGATGAAGATCGCGTCCGCGCGACGCAGCAGGTCGCAGTACTCTTTCTTCACTTCGCCCAGCACGCGCACGCCCAGACCCGGGCCCGGGAACGGGTGACGGTAGAGCATGTCGTACGGCAGACCCAGTTCCAAACCGATCTTACGCACTTCGTCTTTGAACAGCTCGCGCAGCGGTTCAACCAGGCCCATCTTCATCTCTTTCGGCAGGCCGCCCACGTTGTGGTGAGATTTGATGACGTGTGCTTTACCGGTGGCGGAAGCCGCAGACTCGATCACGTCAGGGTAGATGGTGCCCTGCGCCAGCCACTTCACGTCGTCCAGCTTCAGCGCTTCTTCGTCGAACACTTCCACGAACACGCGGCCGATGATCTTACGTTTTGCTTCCGGATCGTTCTCGCCTTTCAGCGCGTCCAGGAAGCGCTGCTCGCCTTCCACGTGAACGATGTTCAGACCGAAGTGGTCACCAAACATGTCCATAACCTGCTGGGCTTCGTTCAGACGCAGCAGACCGTTGTCCACGAAGACGCAGGTCAGGTTTTTGCCGATGGCACGGTGCAGCAGCATCGCGGTGACGGAGGAGTCCACGCCGCCGGAGAGGCCGAGGATCACTTTGTCATCGCCAACCTGCTGGCGGATACGCTCAACGGCGTCGTCGATGATTTTTGCCGGGGTCCACAGGGCTTCACACTGGCAGATGTCACGCACGAAGCGCTCCAGCATGCGCATACCCTGACGGGTGTGGGTCACTTCCGGGTGGAACTGCACGCCGTAGAAGCGTTTTTCTTCGTTCGCCATGATGGCAAACGGGCAGCTCTCGGTGCTGGCAACGGTCACGAAGTCAGACGGGATAGCGGTGACTTTGTCGCCGTGGCTCATCCACACGTCCAGCAGCGGTTTGCCGTCTGCGGTCAGGGAGTCTTCGATACCGCGCACCAGCGCGCTGTCGTTAACCACTTCAACCTGCGCATAGCCGAACTCGCGCTCGCTGGAGCCTTCTACGTGGCCGCCCAGCTGCATTGCCATGGTCTGCATACCGTAGCAAACGCCGAATACCGGCACGCCAGCTTCGAATACGTACTGCGGCGCGCGCGGGCTGTTTTCTTCGGTGGTGCTTTCCGGGCCGCCGGACAGGATGATGCCGCTTGGATTGAATTCGCGAATCTGTGCTTCCGTGACATCCCACGCCCACAGTTCACAGTAAACGCCCAGTTCACGCACGCGACGCGCCACCAGCTGAGTGTACTGAGAACCAAAGTCCAGGATGAGAATGCGATGTTTATGAATGTTTTCCGTCATTGAAGCTAATTCCGAGGCAAGTGAAACAAAAACAGAGCGCCCGGCAGAAGCCGGGCGCGGAAATTAATCAGGAGCCCAGACGGTAGTTCGGGGACTCTTTGGTGATCGTCACGTCGTGAACGTGGCTCTCCTGGATACCCGCACCGCTGATGCGTACGAATTCCGCTTTAGTACGCAGCAGGTCAATGGTACCACAGCCGGTCAGACCCATACAGGAGCGCAGGCCGCCCATCTGCTGGTGAATGATCTCTTTCAGACGGCCTTTATAGGCAACGCGACCTTCGATACCTTCCGGCACCAGTTTGTCAGCGGCGTTATCGGTCTGGAAGTAACGGTCAGAGGAACCTTTGGACATCGCGCCCAGGGAACCCATACCGCGGTAAGATTTGTAAGAACGGCCCTGGTAGAGTTCGATTTCACCCGGGGATTCTTCGGTACCGGCCAGCATAGAGCCAACCATCACCGCCGCTGCGCCCGCAGCGATCGCTTTCGCGATGTCGCCAGAGAAGCGGATACCGCCGTCAGCGATGACCGGAATACCGGTGCCTTCCAGCGCTTCAACTGCGTCAGACACGGCGGTGATCTGCGGAACGCCCACGCCGGTCACGATACGCGTGGTACAGATAGAGCCAGGGCCGATACCCACTTTCACCGCGCTGCAGCCAGCGTCAGCCAGCGCGCGAGCGCCTGCGCCAGTGGCTACGTTACCGCCGATGATCTGCAGGTCAGGGTATTTGGCACGGGTATCACGGATACGCTGCAGAACGCCTTCAGAGTGGCCGTGAGAGGAGTCAATCAGCAGGACGTCAACGCCCGCGGCAACCAGCGCGTCAACGCGCTCTTCGTTACCGGCACCTGCGCCAACCGCAGCGCCTACGCGCAGACGGCCATGCTCGTCTTTACAGGCGTTAGGCTTACGTTCTGCTTTCTGGAAATCTTTAACGGTGATCATGCCGCGCAGGTGGAAGTTGCTATCAACAACCAGCGCTTTTTCAACGCGTTTTTCGTGCATTTTTGCCAGCACCACGTCGCGGGTTTCACCTTCGCGAACGGTAACCAGACGCTCTTTTGGCGTCATGTACACGCTGACAGGCTGGTTCAGGTCAGTCACGAAACGCACGTCACGACCGGTAATAATACCAACCAGCTCGTTCTCTTCGGTCACCACCGGGTAACCGGCGAAGCCGTTACGCTCGGTCAGGGCTTTCACTTCGTGCAGGGTGGTGGTTGGCAGAACGGTCTGTGGATCGGACACGATGCCGGATTCATGTTTCTTCACGCGGCGAACTTCTTCCGCCTGACGTTCGATAGACATGTTTTTGTGAATAAAGCCAATGCCACCTTCCTGTGCCAGGGCAATTGCCAGGCGCGCTTCAGTCACGGTGTCCATTGCCGCAGAGAGCATAGGAATGTTCAGGCGAATGGTTTTCGTCAACTGCGTGCTGAGATCGGCAGTATTCGGCAGAACGGTGGAATGAGCGGGAACGAGGAGGACGTCGTCAAACGTCAGTGCTTCTTTAGCGATACGTAGCATGGGCAATATCTCTGACCTGGGTGGTTAAATATTGCCGTGGCATTATACAGAGCGTAACCGATTGCATCTACACTTTTTTATAAAAAAGCTTGCGATTGCCTCTCAGCAGGTTACTATCGACTGAATAACTTGCTGATTTAGAATTTGATCCCGCTCACATGTTATCCTCTCAATCCCCCTCAATTTATACCGTCAGCCGCCTGAATCAGACGGTGCGTTTGCTGCTTGAGCAGGAAATGGGGCAGGTCTGGATCAGCGGTGAAATCTCTAACTTCACGCAGCCCTCCTCCGGCCACTGGTACTTTACGCTAAAAGACGATACCGCCCAGGTGCGCTGTGCGATGTTCCGCAACAGCAACCGCCGCGTGACGTTCCGTCCACAGCACGGCCAGCAGGTTCTGGTGCGCGCCAATATCACCCTCTATGAGCCGCGCGGTGATTATCAGATTATCGTCGAGAGCATGCAGCCTGCGGGCGAAGGTCTGCTGCAGCAGAAGTACGAACAGTTAAAGGCTAAGCTCTCGGAAGAGGGACTTTTCGACCAGCAGTTCAAAAAGCCGCTGCCCTCGCCTGCCCACTGCGTGGGGGTCATCACCTCGAAAACCGGTGCGGCACTGCACGATATTTTGCACGTTCTGAAGCGTCGCGACCCTTCCCTGCCCGTCATTATCTACCCGACCGCCGTGCAGGGTGACGATGCGCCGGGGCAGATTGTGCGCGCCATAGCGCTGGCGAACGCGCGTCAGGAGTGCGACGTCTTAATCGTCGGGCGCGGCGGCGGCTCGCTGGAAGACTTGTGGAGCTTTAACGACGAGCGCGTGGCGCGGGCAATCTTTGCCAGCCTTATCCCCGTGGTGAGCGCCGTCGGCCACGAAACGGACGTGACGATCGCCGATTTTGTCGCGGATCTCCGCGCGCCGACGCCGTCCGCGGCGGCGGAAGTGGTCAGCCGCAACCAGCTGGAGCTGCTGCGTCAGATCCAGAGCGGCCAGCAGCGTCTGGAGATGGCGATGGACTACTACCTCGCCAACCGGACCCGGCGCTTTACCCAGCTTCATCACCGTCTACAGCAGCAGCACCCGCAGCTGCGCCTGGCGCGTCAGCAGACCGTACTGGAGCGCCTGCGCCAGCGCATGAACGTGGCGATGGACACCCAGATCAAGCGCGCGGTGTCGCGCCAGCAGCGCGTGACGCAGCGTCTGAACCAGCAGAACCCGCAGCCGAAAATTTATCGTGCGCAAACGCGGATTCAGCAGCTTGAGTACCGTCTGGCGGAAACTCTCCGCGCGCGACTGAGCGCCACCCGGGAACGCTTTGGCAATGCGGTGACCCACCTTGAAGCGGTCAGCCCCCTCTCCACGCTGGCGCGCGGCTATAGCGTGACGACGGCAACGGACGGCAAGGTGCTGAAGCAAACCAAACAGGTGAGTACCGGTGATGTGCTGACGACGCGTCTGTCAGACGGCTGGGTAGAAAGCGAAGTGAAATCAATTAAACCGGTGAAAAAGACCCGTCAGCGTAAAACCGGATAATTCTTCGCCGGTTACTTACTATACTGCTGCTATTCCCTTTTTTCATAAGGAGAGCAGCATGCCCCATCTTCATAGCGTTATTCCCCCATATATTCTTCGCCGTATTATCGAAAGCGGTTCCGAACCGCAGCAGCGCTGTGCCCGCCAGACCTTAACCCACGTCCAGACGCTGATGGCACATATGCCGGGCAAACCTGCCGCGCCGCACGTGAATAAAGCCGGACAGCTGGAGCGGGACATTTACGATGCGAAGCAAACTCAGGAGCTGCCGGGCACGCAGGTGCGTTATGAAGGTCAGCCGTCGAACGGCGACGTGGCGGTGGATGAAGCGTACGAGTTTTTGGGTATTACCCATGATTTCTTCTGGAAGGAATATCAGCGCGATTCGCTCGATAACAAAGGGCTTATTTTAACCGGCACCGTTCACTACGGTCGGGAATATCAGAACGCCTTCTGGAACGGTCAGCAGATGGTATTTGGCGACGGCGACGGGGAAATATTTAACCGCTTTACCATCGCCATAGACGTCGTGGCGCATGAGCTGAGCCACGGCGTGACCGAGACCGAAGCCGGGCTTATCTACTTTGAGCAGTCCGGCGCGCTGAACGAGTCGCTGTCGGACGTATTTGGCTCGCTGGTGAAGCAGTACCGTCTGAAGCAAACCGCCGATAAAGCGGACTGGCTGATTGGTGAAGGGCTGCTGGCAAAAGGCATCAACGGCAAAGGGCTGCGCTCGATGTCTGAACCGGGCACCGCCTACAACGATCCGCTGCTCGGCAAAGACCCGCAGCCTGCACACATGAAGGATTTCATCAAAACGCGTGAGGATAACGGCGGCGTGCACTTGAACTCCGGCATCCCCAACCGGGCATTTTATCTGGCCGCGACGGCGATTGGCGGCTACGCCTGGGAAAAAGCGGGTTATGCCTGGTACGACACGGTTTGCGATCGCAATCTGGCGCAGGATGCAGATTTTGAGGCCTTCGCAAAACTGACGATAGCGCACGGAGAGAAACGCTCCGGCGGCGACGTTGGGGCGGCCATAAAACAAGCCTGGGAACAGGTGGGAGTGTTGTAAATGCAGGTTCCGGAACTGACGGATGACGCCGTGGTTGAGCTGGCCCGGGAAGGCGGCGTCGCTTATATTCCCAAGCTGAGCGGCCAGCGCACCATCGCGCTCTCCTCGCTCAATGAGGCCCAGCGCCAGCGCCTGGTCAGCATCCTGGAGCAGGCCTTTCCGCGCGGTCAGCCGCCGGGACAGGCCTCGTCACCCGGCAGCGGCGACCAGCGCTATTTCCGCATCCAGATTATCTGGACCGGGCAAAATCAGGCGCACTATGCCGATATCATCGTGCTGGTGCCGGAGCAGGAGGCACCCGAGTCGCTGGTCGAGCTGTGGCAGAAAGGCGAAGGCTGCGTGTGCGATTAACCTTCGGCCCGAACAAACTCCACGCGTTTTTTGGAGATAAGGCCGTGGCCGTTCTGGCAGAAGTAGTCCACCGCCCCGCAGGCTTTTAAGACCTGGAGTGGCTGATGGCACTCCGGGCAGCGGGCTTCAAGCGCAATATCCTTATTACAGCTCTCGCAATGCGCCACCCCGTTCTGGGGCTCAAGCGGTGCCTGGCAATCCGGGCAGGTAATCGTCATGGTGACTCCTTAAAAGCATTCTGGTCTGCAATAATTTTACCACGTCGCGTTCAGTGCGGGCCACGCAGCTGTTGCTGCAAGGTCAGCAGCAGCTCAACCTCCTCGATTCGGCGACGCGTCGTGCGGCTCACCTCGTGCGGATCCCGTTCAAAAAGACTGTTGGTGCCCAGAATGTGCCCGGCAAGACAGTGCTCGTAGAGTGTCCCGGGAATATGCCAGCGCTGAATATCCTTACCCTCAATCAGCTCAAGCACATCCTCCGCGCCGCGCCGGTCGTGGCTGATGATGCGCCCGTCGCGCAAACAGAGCCGTAATCCTTTTTGCCCGCCCGCGGGTCCCGCGTATTTGTTAAGCCAGATATCCGCCGGCACGCCGCTGATGCGGCCCTGAAGATGCGCCTCGCCCTCCGACGTGGTCAGGTCGCCTTTTGCAATAGCGCGGCCCAGGCGGTCTTTAGCCGTGACGACCTGCAGGGTCATATCATCACTTCCGCCCAGATAACGCACCGTTTCGCGCAGCATCGCCAGCACGTGCGTACCGATATCCAGAATCACGCCGTCCGGGTGGCGAAGCGTACGCGCGTCCGGCTCGCCGGTGGCAAAGTTAAGCGCGATGGGTTCCCCTGCGGCGTTAACTCCGCTCGGCTCCTGCAAAAAGCCGTCTATTTTGACGATGTCAGAGACGCTGCCAACCAGCGACCGCTTTACCGTTTCGATGCGCGCCATCCAGTGATCGAGCGCCAGCACGCGGGAAGCAGCGTCGGGGTTTGCCAGCAGCGCGTTGAGCTTTTCGATTTGGGGAAGCGTGGCGACGATCGGTTTTTCAATCACAATCCGCGGAACGGCCGAGGCTATGGCCTGTTCCAGCACCTCGAGGTGGTGCAGCGATGCGGTGGTAATAAAGAGAGTATCAAGCGGTACGGCGAGAAGTTCCGTAAGCGAAGCGCAGCGCGTGACGCCTTCAGGCTGCCTGGTGGGGAGAACATCAAATCCAAAACAATGAACAGTGTGACCAAAAAGGCGACGTAACGCGGGCAGATACGCGGTTTCCACGACCGCACCAAGACCGACAAATCCTAACTGCATAGTTTCACCTCAGGGAATCGATGCCGGGGCATAACGCCGCCCCGGCAAGCCCGAGGTTTATGAGGCGTTAGCAGCCGGTTTAGTCTGCGCATTTTCCAGCATGCGACGTACCGGAACAATGAGGACGATCAGTACCGAGGCACAAATCAGCAGCGCGACGGAGCAGCGCGCAAAGAGATCCGGCAGCATATCCAGCTGGTCGGCCTTCACGTGGCCGCCAATCAGACCCGCCGCCAGGTTACCCAGCGCGCTCGCACAGAACCACAGCCCCATCATCTGGCCGCGCATTCTCTCCGGCGCCAGCAGCGTCATGGTCGCCAGGCCAATCGGGCTGAGACACAGCTCGCCGAGCGTCAGCATCAGGATACTGCCCACCAGCCAGAACGGCGATACGCCCGCTCCACCGCTGCTCAGCACGTTCTGTGCCGCCAGCATCATCAGGCCAAAGCCCGCTGCGGCACACAGGATACCGATAACAAACTTGGTGATGCTGCTCGGACGAATGTTCATGCTCGCCAGCTTCGGCCACGCCCAGCTGAACACCGGTGCCAGCAGGATGATGAACAGGGCGTTGATTGACTGGAACCACACCGCCGGGATTTCGAAATCGCCGATCATGCGGTTAGTGTAGTCGTTGGCAAACAGGTTGAACGAGGTTGGCTTCTGCTCGAACGCGGACCAGAAGAACGCCGCGGAGATCAGCAGAATAAAGCAGACCAGCAGTCTGGCGCGCTCTTTACGGTTCAGTCCTGCAAAAACAAACAGATAAATAAAGTAGAGGGCAACGGATGCCGCAATCACGTAGACCAGCACGCTGGCTACCGCGACCGGATTAATCACAATCACGCCCTGCGCAATCAGCGTCACGATCGTTGCCACGCCTGCCGCCAGCGCCAGCAGCCAGGCGCCCACGCCGTTACGCTTCACCACCGGGCTGTTCCAGGTGGAGTCGAGACCGACTTCGCCGTCATAGCGTTTCATGGCCGGAACGGCAAACACGCGGAAGATAATCAGCGCCACCAGCATCCCGATACCGCCAATGCCAAAGCCCCAGTGCCAGCCGTGGGTTTTAATCAGCCAGCCGGAAATCAGCGGCGCGATGAACGAGCCCATGTTGATACCCATATAGAACAGCGAGAAGCCGCCGTCGCGACGCGCGTCGCCTTTTTTATAAAGGGTACCGACCATTACCGAGATACAGGTCTTAAACAGCCCGGAGCCGAGCACGATGAACATCAGGCCGATAAAGAACAGGTTATTGCCCATGATGGCCGAGAGCGCAATCGACAGGTGACCGAGCGCAATCAGGATCGAACCGTACCAGACGGCTCTCTGCTGGCCGAGCCAGTTATCCGCCAGCCAGCCGCCCGGCAGCGCGGCCAGGTACATGGTGCCGGCAAAGATACCGACAATCGCCGAGGCGTTTTCACGCGCCAGGCCCATCCCGCCGTCATAGACGGTGGCGGCCATAAACAAGATCAGTAACGGACGAATGCCGTAAAACGAGAAACGCTCCCACATCTCGGTGAAGAACAGCGAACCGAGCGGATACGGGTGGCCGAAGAACGTTCGGCTTTCTTTTTGATTAACAGAGGATTGCATAATTCTCCCGAAAGGTATGTCGTCGTGCTTGTAAACACCAGCATGTACGCCGGCCAGTTACGTATCTGGCCGATTTTTTACATGCGGCGAAAAGTTGGTTAACCATTTGATAACCAGGCGCTAGTTTTGTCTAGTACCGGACCCTGGACTTTAAGATGAAAATTCGACGATTGTCTACTTTCTTAGATTTAAACTTGGTTAAAAGTGAATAGTGATTGACTTCACACAGAGAAAACCGGCGGTATGAATGGGCAAAAAAAAGCCCGCGATAGTCGCGGGCTTTCGTGCGTTCAGCAAAGCTTATTTGCTTTTCTTAATGTGCTTAATCAGACGCTTACGCTTGCGCATCTGGTTCGGCGTCAGGGTGTTGCGCTTGTTGGCGAACGGGTTTTCCCCTTCCTTGAACTGGATACGGATAGGCGTGCCCATCACGTCCAGCGACTTACGGAAGTAGTTCATCAGATAGCGCTTGTAGGAATCCGGCAGGTCTTTCACCTGGTTGCCGTGGATCACCACGATTGGCGGGTTATAACCACCGGCGTGGGCGTATTTCAGCTTCACGCGACGGCCGCGCACCAGCGGCGGCTGATGGTCTTCCGCAGCCATATTCATGATACGGGTCAGCATGGCGGTGCTCTGACGACGGGTGGAGCTGTCGTACGCTTCGCGCACGGATTCGAACAGGTTACCCACGCCGCTGCCGTGCAGCGCAGAGATGAAGTGTACGCGAGCAAAGTCGATAAAGCCCAGACGGAAGTCGAGGGTCTCTTTCACCTGCTCACGCACTTCATTGCTCAGGCCATCCCATTTGTTGACCACGATAACCAGTGAGCGCCCACTATTGAGGATAAAGCCGAGCAGAGAGAGGTCCTGATCGGAGATCCCTTCACGCGCGTCGATAACCAGCAGCACGACGTTGGCATCTTCAATCGCCTGCAGGGTTTTGATAACGGAGAATTTTTCCACCACATCGGTGATTTTCCCGCGCTTACGCACCCCGGCGGTGTCGATGAGGACATACTCACGCTCATCGCGCTGCATCGGGATGTAGATACTGTCGCGGGTGGTGCCCGGCATATCGTAAACGACCACGCGCTCTTCACCCAGAATACGGTTAGTAAGTGTAGACTTACCTACGTTTGGACGACCTACGATGGCCAGCTTGATCGGCAGATCCTGCGGGTTGAAGTCGTCTTCAGGCTCTTCTTCTTCGCCCGCTTCGCCGTCTTCAAACTGCGCCCAGTATTCCGCGTCTTCGTCCACCTCTTCCGGCGGGTTCACTTCGTCAACCCACGGCAGCAGAACGGTTTCCAGCAGGCTGGTGACGCCACGGCCATGCGATGCCGCAATAGGGTAGATCTCACCCAGACCCAGTGACCAGAAATCTGCGATGGCCTGATCGGCATCGATGCCGTCGGTTTTGTTCGCCACCAGGAAGGTTGGCTTTTCGCGTGAACGCAGGTGTTTAGCGATAGCGGAGTCCGCCGGCATCAGGCCAGCGCGCGCGTCCACCATGAACAGCACCACGTCCGCTTCTTCAATCGCCAGCAGCGACTGTTCCGCCATGCGGGTTTCCACGCCGTCTTCTGTGCCGTCAATACCACCGGTATCAATACAGATGAACTCGCGTCCTTCCACCTCTGCACGACCGTACTTACGGTCACGCGTCAGCCCCGGGAAATCCGCAACCAGCGCATCACGGGTGCGTGTTAAACGGTTAAAAAGAGTGGATTTTCCAACGTTAGGGCGCCCGACAAGCGCGACCACAGGTACCATGTTTGAAGCCTCATAAAATTCAAAATAACGTCGCTTTCGCGGCGTTTTTAAAAATGTCAAAACGGCTCCTGAGTGAACAGGAGCCGTTTAGTATACTACAACCGCCGGGTAATTAACGCGTGATCGCGTACAGCGTGCCGTCTTTTGCCTGAATCAGCAGTTTGCCGTCGGCCACGACCGGGTCGGTCAGGAAACCAGAGCTGTCGACTTTTTGCTGTGCAACAAAGCGGCCATTATCCGGATCGATCCAGTGCATATACCCTTCGCTGTCGCCCACAACCAGGCTACCGTTGTACAGCGCTGGCGCAGTCAGCAGACGGTGCAGCAGATCGCTTTGCGTCCACAGCGTCACGCCGCCTTCGGTGCTCAGGGCCAGCAGACGGTCGTTCTGGTCAACCATATAGATGCGGTTACCTTCAACGATGAAATCATTCACCGAGCCCAGCTCACGTTTCCACATGATCTGGCCGCTGCGCAGATCCAGCGCGGTCAGGTTGCCGTTGTAGGCCAGCGCGTAAACCACACCGTTAACGATGACCGGCGTTGTGTCCACGTCGCTCAGACGGTCAATTTCCGTTGAGCCAGTGGCCTGAGAGATACGCTGCTGCCAGATCATCTGGCCCTGCTGCATCAGCACGGCGCTTACGCGACCGTTGTCGCCGCCGACAATGGCAGCACCAAATGCGGTAGCCGGGGCAGATTCGCCACGCAGAGAGAGCGCAGGCATATCCAGGTTAACGGTCCATTTCACCAGGCCGTCCGCTTCGTTCAGCGCCTGCAGCTGGCCGTTGCTGGTATGAATCAGCACCAGGCCATCGCTCACCACCGGACGAGAGAGGGATTCACCCGCCACGGTCGTTTGCCAGGCAATGGAACCGTCGCTGCTGTTCAGGGCATAAACCTGCGCTTTTTCGCTGCCCACGTAGACGTGGCCACCGGCAACGGTCAGGCCGCCAGACAGCAGTGCAGGCTTACGGGAGAACCAGCCGTCTTTTTCCGCCAGGTTAACGGACCACACTTCTTTTCCGTCATCCGCGTTCACCGCTTTTACGGTACCTTTGCGATCGGCCGCATAGACAACGCTGTCTGCATACGCAGGATGAAGGTTGGAATAGAAATCACCAATCCCATTGCCCACGGAGACATCCCACGCGGTGGATGGGGTAAACTGGTTTTCAACCGTCGGCAGTGGGGACATTTTCACAACGTCTTCTTCGCCACTGAACAGTGAACAACCACTCAATAACGTAACAGAAAGCAGTCCTGGCAGAAGTAATTTACGCAATTGCATCGGGTCCCTCTCAGACGGACAAATTATTTATTTTCATCTGCATCATTTCGCTCAGCGCAGGTGAGGCATTGCTCTCTACGCCAGCTTGCCACGCTTTACGCGCGCCCGCTTTGTCACCTTTGCTCAGCAGTGCTTCACCGCGCAGATCGGCAACGATGGCAGCAAAACCTTCGCCTTTGATGGTATCGAGCGTTTTCAGCGCATCGTCAGCTTTTTTCTGCTGAACCTGAATACGTGCCAGGCGCAGATTGATCACCGCTTTCAGATTTTCATCACTGGCGGCAGCAAGGCCCTGAGACAGCTGAGCAACGGCTTTATCCAGTTCGTTCTTATCAACGTACTGCTGAGCCACTTCCAGCGCAGCCAGTGCACCGTAGGTGTTTTTGTTGTCAGCTGCAAATTTTTCTGCCGCCGTCAGCGTTTGCGGCTGATCGGCACGAATTGCGCTCACGGTATTTTCATAGGACAGGGACGCGCCGCGCGCGGAATCCGCCTGATGATTGTTCCAGTAACGCCAGCCTACCAGCGCACCGACACCTAAAATAACCCCAACAACCAGCGCTTTGCCGTTTTCAGCAAAGAAGCGTTTAATCGCGTCGACCTGATCGTGTTCGTTCTCGTAAATTTCCACGCAGTCCTTCTCCTTAGCCCAATAGAGTGCGCAAGTGCGCCGCAACGCCGTCCTGCGTTACCGTTGTCTGCTCACCAGAGCGCAGGTCTTTCACCACCACTTCGCCGTTGGCCACTTCGGACTCACCCAGCCCCAGTGCGATACTTGCGCCCCACTTATCGGCACGAGCAAACTGTTTTTTGAAGTTGCCGCCGCCATGGTTGGTCATCAGCTTAACGCCCGGCAGCGCATCGCGCACGCGTTCGGCAAGCTGCATTGCCGCAGACTGCGTTTCCGCGCCTGAGGCCACCAGGTATATATCGACAACGGAATCTGCTTTAAATTCCGGATTAACTGCCTGAACCAGCAAAACAAGTCGCTCAAGACCCATCGCGAAGCCAACCGCAGGCGCAGCGCGACCGCCAAGTTGCTCAACCAGACCGTCATAACGGCCGCCCGCGCACACGGTGCCCTGAGAGCCGAGGCTGGTGGTGACCCACTCAAACACGGTACGGTTGTAGTAGTCCAGACCGCGCACCAGACGCTGGTTTACGGTATAGGCGATACCCGCCGCTTCAAGCAGCGTGCACAGGCCCGCGAAGTGTTCGCGCGACTCGTCGTCCAGGTAATCACCCAGCGCAGGCGCATCGTTCAGCAGTGCCTGAACATCGGCGTTTTTGGAATCCAGAACGCGCAGCGGGTTGCTGTACATGCGACGTTTGCAGTCTTCGTCCAGCTTCTCTTTATGCTGTTCCAGGAACGCCACCAGCGCATCGCGGTAGTTCGCACGCGCTTCCAGAGAACCGATAGAGTTCAGCTCAAGGGAAACGTGATCGGCGATACCGAGCGCACGCCACCAGCGGGCGGTCAGCATAATCAGTTCAGCGTCGATGTCCGGGCCCTGCAGGCCAAAGACTTCCACACCCAGCTGATTGAACTGGCGATAACGCCCTTTCTGCGGACGTTCGTGGCGGAACATCGGGCCGATATACCACAGACGCTGCTCCTGATTGTACAGAAGACCATGTTCGATGCCGGCGCGTACGCAGCCCGCCGTCCCTTCCGGACGCAGGGTCAGGCTGTCGCCGTTGCGGTCCTCAAAGGTGTACATCTCTTTTTCAACCACGTCGGTCACTTCACCGATCGCGCGTTTGAATAACGGGGTCTGCTCTACAATCGGCAAACGAATTTCGCTGTAACCGTAGCTGCCGAGCACCTGCTTCAGCGTGCCTTCAATGCGCTGCCAGATGGCGGTTTCGCCAGGCAGATAATCGTTCATGCCGCGGATGGCTTGAATGTTTTTTGCCACGTTTATTCTCTTTCTATATACAAAAAAAACCCAAAGAATGGGTTCAATCATACATGGGAAGCTCACGGCTTCCCATCACGTTATTTTTCAACCTGCTGAACGTTGATACGCTGTGTCTCGTCCATCATGGCGGCTTTGGCGCGGATGCGGGCTTCAAGCTGGTCGATCATGTCACTATTATCCAGACGATCTTTTCGAACGCCATCTTCATAGAGACCACTTTTCTTGTTACCGCCGGTCACGCCCAGGGTTGACACCAGGGCTTCACCCGGACCGTTCACCACGCAGCCGATGATGGAGACGTCCATCGGGGTGATAATGTCTTCCAGACGTTGCTCCAGGGCATTCACCGTACCGATCACATCGAACTCCTGACGTGAACAGGTTGGGCAGGCAATGAAGTTGATCCCACGCGCGCGAATACGCAGTGATTTCAGAATATCGAAGCCGACCTTGATCTCTTCGACAGGATCCGCCGCCAGCGAGACGCGCAGGGTGTCACCGATCCCTTCAGAGAGCAGCAGCCCCAGACCGATCGCGGATTTTACCGAGCCGCTACGCAGGCCGCCCGCTTCGGTGATCCCGAGGTGCAGAGGCTGATCGATCTGCTTTGCCAGCAGGCGATAAGATTCTACGGCCAGGAACACGTCGGACGCTTTTACGCTGACTTTGAACTGATCGAAGTTAAGGCGATCGAGATGATCGACGTGACGCATCGCGGATTCGAGCAGCGCCTGCGGCGTAGGCTCACCGTATTTTTCCTGCAGATCTTTTTCCAGGGAACCGGCGTTAACGCCGATACGGATAGGAATATTTTTATCGCGGGCGCAGTCCACGACCATGCGGATACGCTCTTCGTTACCGATGTTGCCCGGGTTAATACGCAGGCAATCGACGCCGTACTCGGCCACTTTCAGTGCGATGCGGTAGTCGAAGTGAATATCCGCCACCAGCGGAACGCTGACCTGCTGTTTGATCAGTTTGAACGCCTCAGCCGCATCCATGGTCGGGACGGAGACGCGAACAATATCCGCGCCGACACGTTCTAATGCTTTGATTTGATTGACCGTCGCTTCCACATCGGTGGTGCGCGTATTGGTCATCGACTGAACGGCGATAGGTGCCCCATCGCCGATTGGCACATTCCCAACGTAAATCCGTTTCGATTTTCTACGTTGAATCGGAGCCTGGTTATGCATGAAAAATCTCCCGCGTTGCCCGTCTGTTACTGTGCTGCTGATTGTTCGGCATTAACGGTAAGACGTGCAACCTGGTTAGTTCTGATAAAGCGGCTCAGGTCGACAGGTTTTCCTTGATACTGGATCTGTACCGCTGCCGGAGCGCCGATTTTAAGTTTATAAGGCGCCTGGCCCGTTAGGTTTAACGTGCCATCTTTGCGCTGCAGGCCGCTGAACAGTTTTTTACCTGTCGCGTCAGTCACTTCCAGCCAGCAGTCGGCGCTGAAGTTCATTACCAGCGCGTTAGGATCGGCTGCGGGTGTCGCCGTACCCGCCGGGCTGGTTGGCAGAGACGCTGCGGTATTGTCTGCAGGCTGAGTAGCCGCAGGCGCGTTCGCCGCAGTATCAACATTCGCCTGAGAAGGGGCAACCACCGCGTTTTGATCCTGAGCCTGAGGCGCAGCGGTGTTAGCCGTTGCTGCCGGAGCCTGCGCAGCATTGGTCGCTGTCGCATCTGGCGCTGCGGTCTGTGGCTCGCTGGAAGTCGCTGCACCGTCGGTATTCAGCGGCACGCTCTGGGCGTTATCCGTTCCGGCCTGGTTGAGTTCGGCGGAGGATTGATCGGCCATAGTGGTGATCTCTTCCTGCTGCGCCTTGTGGTTTTGCCACCACCACGCACCGGTCAGACCGACCACCACAAACAGCACCAGCCAGGTAAAGCTCATCAGCCAGCCATCACGTTTTTTACGACGTTTCCCCAGGGAGAAGGTCTGCATCGGCGCAACTTTTGCTACACGGACCGGCGCCTGCTTCTCCATCATTGGCAGTAATTCGTTTTCGGGGATGTGCACCAGTTTTGCGTAAGAGCGGATATAACCGCGCAAGAACGTTGAAGCCAGATCGGCGGGTGCCTTATCTTCTTCAATATCGCGAACCGTGGAAACCTTCAGGCACAAGCGTTCTGCGACGGCTTGCTGGCTGAGTCCGAGTTGTTCACGGGCGTTGCGAAGACGAACGCCAGTGGAGAGTGCTTCATGTTGGTCGTGAGTGGCTTCAGTATTCATTCGCTACAACTACTGGTACGTGAAAAAAAGGGTTCAGGCGCCGGTGAGTCACAATGCCACCCGCACCGCGAAACTTCTGGTCAGTTAACCTTGAACACAGAGTATAAGACTGTCAGCCCGGAGATGACAGTACAGCCCTGCCCGTACGGCTAAACTGTTGTTACGTCGTTACATACTGCCCGAAAGTCGGATGAAACGCACCGTAATTATTGATCAGTCTTCACGAATCTGACTGATTATTCAGTAAGGTTATGTCTCACGGCGCAGATAATGCGCCGTGAGTGCATAATAATCAAACAGCTTTAACCGCGATCGTCTCGCCCTGCATGCGTTTACGCAGGGTACGCTTGGTACGGTCAATAACATCACCAGCCAGCTGTCCACATGCGGCATCAATATCATCACCACGCGTTTTACGCACGATGGTGGTGAAACCATACTCCATCAGCACCTTGGAGAAACGGTCGATACGGCTGTTCGAGCTACGGCCATACGGCGCGCCCGGGAACGGGTTCCACGGGATCAGGTTGATTTTACATGGCGTATCTTTCAGCAGTTCAGCCAGCTGATGCGCATGTTCGGTACCGTCGTTGACGTGGTCCAGCATCACGTACTCGATGGTGACGCGACCCTGGTTGGCGTTGGATTTCTCCAGATAGCGACGTACGGCAGCGAGGAAGGTTTCGATATTGTACTTTTTGTTGATTGGCACAATTTCGTCACGAATTTCATCGTTTGGCGCGTGCAGGGAGATCGCCAGCGCGACGTCAATCATATCGCCGAGCTTGTCCAGCGCAGGCACAACGCCTGAGGTCGACAGCGTGACGCGACGCTTGGACAGACCAAACCCGAAGTCATCCAGCATGATTTCCATCGCCGGAACGACGTTGGTCAGGTTCAGCAGCGGTTCACCCATCCCCATCATCACCACGTTGGTGATTGGGCGAGTGCCGGTCACTTTTGCCGCGCCGACGATTTTCGCAGCACGCCAGACCTGGCCGATAATTTCTGAAACACGCAGGTTACGGTTAAAGCCTTGCTGCGCGGTTGAGCAGAATTTGCACTCCAGCGCACAGCCAACCTGGGAGGAGACACACAGCGTCGCGCGGTCTTCTTCCGGAATGTAGACGGTTTCAACGCGCTGATCGCCCACCGCAATCGCCCATTTGATGGTGCCATCTGCGGAGCGCTGCTCTTCCACCACTTCCGGGGCGCGGATTTCAGCCACTTCTTTGAGCTTATTGCGCAGGACCTTGTTGATGTCAGTCATGTCATCAAAATTGTCGCTGCAGTAATGGTACATCCACTTCATGACCTGATCGGCACGAAATGGCTTTTCGCCCATCTCTTTGAAGAACTCGCGCATCTGCTGACGGTTCAGATCCAGCAGGTTGATTTTTCCATTTTTATTGGGAACCGCAGGAATGGCGACTTCGGAGGTATTCACTAATTCAGACATAATATTTACCGGCCTCGTTGTTACACGTTATGGCCCATGGAGGGTTGAATAGAAACGCCCCGGAAAGCGGTCTGCTCGTCCGGGGCGTTGCATTGTACAAAGTCTGGCGCAGGGATGCCACGTCTGGACGCGGCATTTACGAAAATAATGTGTAAACGAAACCGTTAAATTAACGGGTACGTGGACACACTTCGCCTTCTGCGAAGAAGAAAGCGATTTCGCGTGCAGCAGATTCAACAGAGTCAGAACCGTGGGTACCGTTCTCGGTGAAGCTGTCAGCGTAGTCAGCGCGCAGAGTACCTGCCAGCGCGTTGTCCGGGTTGGTTGCGCCCAGCAGGTCGCGGTGACGCTGTACGGCGTTTTCGCCTTCCAGTACGGATACCACGATTGGACCGGAGGTCATGAACTCCACCAGGCCGTCAAAGAATGGGCGACCTTCGTGCTCAGCGTAGAAGCCGCGAGCCTGCTCAACGGTCAGGTGCAGCATTTTGGTACCAACAATTTTGAACCCTGCAGATTCAAAGCGAGCGAAGATGCTGCCAATAACGTTTTTTGCCACCGCGTTTGGTTTGATGATGGAAAAAGTACGTTCAATAGCCATGATAACCTCTGTCAATGTTCTGTTGTTTTGCATACCTGAGTATGGTGTGGCGCGGATTATAAAGAGCTATAGCGCTATTGCCTATGGTTCTGCATAACATTTTTTTAAAATGAGACGAAGATTAGCAACAGTCCGGGTTTCGCATATCGTGTTGATGGTGAAAACAGAGCGGACACTGCTTTTCATCAGGCGTAAATGACCAGAGATGACGGTGGCACGTCAGGCAAACGGCTTCATATGCCAGTATGGCCACGTTTTTCGCCGTTCCTTCTGTTTGCGTCACTTTTATCGCCGCATGCTGGCATACCGCTTCGCAGCCGCCGCAACCGGTACAACGTCCGGTTTCGACGACCAGTTCAGCGTTCTCAAACCGAATCGCGTTTTCCGTACAACTCCGCCAGCACGCGCCGCACAATACGCACGTTCCGGCGTCGAGAGCTATCTCTGCCTCACTAACCCCAGAAAACGCTCTGCGCAGTTCACGCTGACCGGGCACGACGCTACAGGTCCGGACATCCTCACGGGGAACGTGCATCAGCGCACGGCGGGCGATATTAACCTCGTTGACGGGTAAAAGTTTAAACGCCCATGCCGCTTCACCGCGTCGACGAAGCACAAGATTAAGCCGGGCAATCGCTAGCAGCCAGTCAGGATACTGCTCCACGTCCATACTGATAAAACGAACATGGTGCTGTGCATGCCAGAGCAGCAGTTCATTCACATCCGGCGCACGTTCAGTAAAAGGCCCGACAAGCGTATCGCCACACAAAAAGCGTTTTCGCGGCGTGATGCCGGTGATGGCCTCAGTGGGGCAAACAAACAGGCAGTCACCGCATTCAATACAGCGGTTCTCATCAACCGAGATATCTGCGTCCGTAAAAGAAAAAGCCTGCACGGGACAAACGTCAGCGCAGGCACAACAGGAAGCATGGCGAAAACGGCGACGGACGCACGCATGCGTCACGTCCATCGCCGGGCCAAACGTTAATCTGCCCATCAGCCAATACTGAAGAAAACGAAGCGCAGCATCAGCTCACCCGCAATCAGCAAGGCGCTGCCCAGCAGCATCGTGCCTCGCGCCGCTTTTAACCCGCCTGCAGCAAAGCACAGCATACCCACGACAGACACACACCAGCTCAGCAGATGCACGGTGCGCAGTTGTTGCAGCATCTGTAACGGCGCATGAGGGAACGTCACCACGGTGTTGTCCATAGCCGAGATGTCGGCCAGCCAGACGGGCTGCATCACCAGACGCACAAGCACCAGCAGCGTGATAATGACCACCGCCGCACGCAGAGTAGCCCGGGAACGCATCCCAACCGCCATGCAGGCTGAACCAATAATGCCCACCGAGCCGATAAACAGCACCAGCGTGTTGATATGCTGCCACGTCACCACGGACGCATGCATGTAGATCTGCGCCATGCAGAACACATCCACCAGCCCGACAAGGCCCGCCGCCGCCAGAAGCAGCTTCCAGCCTGGCTTTTTGGCGAACATCAGCAGCGTCGCGAGCCCCAGCGCCGCCAGGTAAAGGCTGGCAAAGATAATCTCACGGCTCAGCCAGGAGCTGGAGACATGGCGCAGCGCGTTGAGAGCATTGAGCGGATAGCCCATGTGCAGCGCCGAGGCGAGCAATCCGAGGCTTGCGAGCACAAACGCCCCGGCAGCAGGCAGAAGCGCGCTACGCTGCAAAACATGCGCCCCCCCGAACGCCAGCCAGAGCGTCACGCCTACCGAGCCCTGCAGGAACAGCGTAAAAATCAGCAGCGGTAACTCATGCATGGCGTTTGCCCTCTTTCTCTGCACCCTGATGCGCTTTGATCACCAGATTCGGTTTTGTGATGGAAGAATCAGGCAAGCCTTTCACGTCACAGACCGCACCATACTTCGCCCGCAGTTCATCAATCGGCCCGAATTTAATCGCTTCGAGTGGACAGGTTGCCACACAGACGGGCTGCTCCCCCTTCGCCTGGAGATCCACGCAGAAATCGCATTTTGACATTTGCCCGGTCTGCTCGTTGAGCTGTGGCGCGCCGTAGGGGCATGACCACGCACAGTAGCCGCAGCCGACGCACTTATCTGTATCAACGCGCACAATGCCGTCTCCCGGACGCTTGTGCATCGCCGTGGTCGGACAGTTTTTAGTGCAGATGGGGTCTGCACAGTGGTTACAGGAAATAGAGAGCGTGTAGGCAAACACATTGTTGCTGACGCCGCCCTGCCCGGTGGGGATGAAATTCCCGCCGTTGACTTCGTACACGCGACGGAAACGGCGTCCGACCTCAAGGTTGTTTTTATCTTTGCATGCCACCTGGCAGGCTTTACACCCTGAGCAGCGTGAAGAGTCGATATAAAAGCCCAGCTGTTTGTCGCTCACCGGCGCGTAGTGTTTAAACTGACTCATGCTTTTGCCACCTCCACCAGCATGGTTTGATGTGAATTCCCTTTCGCAAGCGCGGTAATACGAGCCGAACTGAGCACGTTCGCGCAGCCGCCTTTATCAATGCCCTTCTCATCCGGCTGCCACCAGGCACCTGCCTGCATGGCTACCACGCCAGGAATGATGCGCGGCGTAACCTCCGCCGGGATCTCACAAATGCCGCGTGCGTTATGGATACGCACGGTATCTCCCTGCGCAATGCCGCGCTTCTGCGCGTCCTGAGGGTTAATCCACAGCTTTTGCTGCTGCGCCTCAATCAGCCACGGGTTGGCGTACTGGGTAGAGTTGGCGCGGTTTTTCCCTTTCCAGGTGATCAGCTGCAGCGGGAAGGTTTTCGCCAGTTCGTCTTCCGGCCCTTCGTGGGCAGGCACGTAGTGCGACAGCGCCGGAATTTCCGGGTGCTGCATGTCGTACAGACGCTTCGAGAAGATCTCAATTTTTCCGGACGGCGTCGGGAACGGATGATTTTGCGGGTCGCGAATGTTGTCTTCAAAAGCAACGTACGGCGCGCTTTTGAAGAGATGCTGACGCGTCTTTTGTAACGTCGCGAAGTCCGGCAGGTTTTCATCTGGCATGGAGAGCCGCGTCTGCTCCCAGATGTGCTCAATCCACGCCTTTTCGTCACGCCCTTCGCTGAATGCCGGTTCGACGCCAAGCTTAGCAGCGACCTCCCGCAGCCAGTCGTAGTCTGAACGGCGCTCAAATTCAGGCTCAATCAGCTTTTCGGACAGGATCAGATAGCTTGCAGTACCCCAGGTTTCGCCGATATTCCAGCGTTCCATAAAGCTGGTTTCCGGCAGGAGAAGATCGGCGTATCGGGCGCTCGGCGTCATAAACAGATCGCTCGCGACGATAAACTGGATTTTCGACTCGTCTTCCAGCACGCGGGTTGCCTGATGAAGATCCGGGTTCTGGTTAGCCAGATAATTGCCCGCCAGCGAGAAGAGGATGCGGATATTGCTGTCCAGCTTTTCGGCATCCTTCAGGCCGACTTCCGCCGTTACCTTAGAGGCATCGTCGGCGGCCTGCACCCAGTTCATCACCGATATTTTGGCTTTCACCGGGTTATCCGGCATCTCCGGGCCTGCGGCAAATTTACGGTTAGCACAGCCGCCGTAGCCAGCCGCCCAGCCGCCTTTCACCCCAACGTTACCCGTCAGCGTGGCCAGTATCGTCGAGCCGCGCGCGGTGCGCTCGCCGCAGTTATGGCGCTGCGGTCCCCAGCCCTGGATCAGCGCGGCGGGCTTCGTCGTGGCATAATCGCGCGCCAGCTGACGAATGGTTTGCGCAGGCACGTGGGTGATCTTCTCTGCCCACTCAGGCGTTTTCGCCACGCCATCTTTTGCCCCGTTCAGGTAAGCCATCAGGGATTCATTGGCCGGAACGCCTTCCGGCATAGCGTCTTCATCAAAGCCCAGGGTATAGCGCAGAATAAAGTCGCGATCGTGCAAGTTCTCCGTGACGATCACGTACATCATGGCGTCCATCAGGGCGTTATCGGTTGTTGGCAGCAGCGGGATCCACTGGTCAGCAAGGGAGGACACCGTATCTGAATAGCGCGGATCGACAACGATGAAGCGGGTGCCGTTTTGCTTCATCTTCTGGAAGAAGTAGTTGCTGTGACCAAAAATCGTTTCCGTCGGGTTATGTCCCCAGAGGATGACCAGTTTGGTGTCCAGTAACGTGTCCAGCGAGCTGCCGCTGGCGGCGGTACCGTAGGTATAGGGCGTTGCCGCTGCGGTGTTGCCCATACTGACCGAGTGATAGCTTTCGAGATAGCCACCCGTTAAATTAAGCAGACGACGAACCATTTTATCGCCGGAGAACGTTCCTCCCGAAACTGCGGTGCCAACATGCACATAGCGCGAAGCAGCACCGTATTTTTGCGTAATGGTTTTTAATTGATTCGCAATAAGCGTTGTAGCTTCATCCCAGGTAATACGTTCGAATTTTCCTTCGCCACGTTTACCCACGCGTTTCATTGGATATTTAAGCCGATCGGGATGATAAACAAATTTCCGATACTCGCGTCCGCGAACGCAGGCGCGCATCACCGGCATTTGAAGATCCAGTTCATTATCCGGACGCGTAGAGATGCGTGTGACCACGCCGTCGCTGACGTGCGCCCGAATATCGCATTTCCCGCCACAGTCAAAGGTGCTGCAGGTTTGAATGACTTTATCTTCGGGTTCGTTCACTGCCGCAGGCATTGTCGCCGCCTGCGCTTTTCCGCCTTTTACCACAAACGGCAGAGCGGCAAGCGCGGACCCGGCCTGAATAAAGTGACGCCGGGAGAGAGCGGGATTAAGACTCTCTCTCAGTTTATTATTTTTTTTCATTGCTCGTTCCTTCAAATAAAAACGCATTCTCGTTTTTTTGCAGAACCGAACATTGATAATTATCAAGCTAACCCTTCTGGATTATTTTAATAAGCCATTTCGAAATTCACCGTCGCTATTTGACCGTTTTCATCCATTACCATTAATTGATATTCACCCGGCAAATATAATTTCAGTGAATATTTATATTCATGTCCCTCTAAAGGCTCGCCATTTAAAAACCACCATCGCTGCCCTTCTCCACCGCTGGTTGAGAGAGAAAGCGTTATAGTTGTCTCACCCGGAAGACGCTTGATGACGGCCCCCTCTCTAACCCCTGACAGCATAAGCGGCGCGATATTGCTGTTATCCAGAGGCGGGCAAACTGTTGATGCTGCCGGGAGACGCGCCGCCCTTTTTTCCGCAGCGGGCAGCCACGGCTCCAGCGGCAGCGGCCAGACATCCAGGACTTTTTCAGTAGCATCCGGGCAATCTGCGGCCACGCGTTTGCCGGTTTTATCCAGCCAGACCGGGAAACGAATGCCGCGTATGCCCTCCTGTTCAGGGAGAAGCAGCGTGGGCGGTTCACTCCCTTCCAGCAGCCAGGTCGACAGGCGACGTCGACAGTTTTCACTGCCTTCCGGTAGCGACTGGCCGCCCGGCCAGCAGATCACGCCCCGCCCGACGCTCTCCGGACGCGGATCGCGCGGCAGGCGGGCTTCGTCTACCGTTGAACGTGACTGAAGCAGATTATTGACCTGGTTTAACAGCGGAACCGCGCTGGCAAACCCAAACTGTCCCGCCACGGGCGTGCCGTCCGGTCGTCCGGTCCAGATGCCCATCACATAACGGGCATTCAGACCGATGGCCCAGGCATCACGGTACCCGTAGCTGGTGCCGGTTTTCCACGCCAGCGGCGCAATCTGTGGCAGCGCATTATCCGGCAGCGGCTGCGCTTCATTGGCCAGAATACGGCGAATAATCCACGCCGAGCCTGGCGATAACAGCGGGCGTTCAGTCAGCGGATCGCCCGGCTGTAACCGCAGCCTTCCCGCCTTACCGTGTCGGGCAAAGGCACTATAGGCCGCAGCGATATCTGCCAGCCGCGCGCCCGCCCCGCCGAGGATCAGAGACAAATTCGGCTGTGCCCCCGCAGGCAGGCTCAGCGGCAAGCCTGCGTTGCTCAGCATCCCGGCAAATCGTTTTGGACCGTAGGCTTCCAGCACCTGAACGGCCGGCAGGTTGAGGGAGCGTACCAGCGCTTCACTCATGCTGACCGGTCCATGGAACCCGCTGTCAAAATTCCCGGGACGATAATCACCGGTTTTTCGGGGAACGTCCTGAAGCAGCGAGGCGGGATGGATCAGGCCATCGTCCAGCGCCATGCCGTAGATAAAGGGTTTTAAGACCGATCCTGGGGATCGGATCGCATTGACCATATCCACATGGCTAAAACGCGTGTCATCGTTGATATCCACCGACCCAACCCAACCGCGCACTTTCATATCGGTATGATCGACCACGATCATCGCCAGCGAGCTGCGTGCCGGCAGGCGGGATTTCCAGTTCATCGCCAGCTCTTCCAGCTGCCGCTGCAGTCCGGCATCTAGCGTGGTGACAATTTTCGTGTCGCGACTTTTACCGAGCATCATGCGTGCAAAGAGCGGCGCCAGCTGCGGCATCTGCCGGGGCGCCAGCCATACTGATTCCTCACGGGACTCTTTGACCTGCTTTGCGGACCAGACGCCCTGCGTCGCCATGCGGTCGAGCACTTTATTGCGCGCCGCTTCGGCCCGTTCAGGCCAGCGGTCCGGGCGTAATCGACTCGGTGCCTGCGGCAGCACCGCCAGCAGCGCCGCGTCGGAATAGCTGAGCTGCGACGGCGGCTTGCCCAGATACGTCCAGCTTGCCGCTCCCACGCCCTGCAGCGTACCGCCAAAGGGGGCGCGATTGAGATAGAGCGTCAGGATTTCGCGTTTGGAAAGATGCCACTCCAGCTGCATGGCACGCCAGAGCTGGCGAATTTTGCCGCCAAAGGTGCGCGGATGCGGGTCCAGCAGTCGCGCGACCTGCATGGTGAGCGTGCTTCCGCCAGAGATGACTTTCCCGGAACTGAGATCCTGCCAGGCGGCGCGCAGGACAGAGAGCGGGTTTACGCCGGGGTGATCCCAGAACCAGCGATCTTCGTACTGGATCAGCGCCTCAAGATAACGGGGAGAGACCTCTTCGATCGTCACCGGATAGCGCCAGATCCCGTCGCTATCGGCAAAACGCCAGAGCGGCGTGCCCTTCTCATCCACCACCACCCGTGCGGGGTTAACCTCTTTCAGCGGCAACGGCCACAGGCGATCGGCGACGAAAATCAGCCCCCCTAAAACGAGAAGCGCTCCCGCCAGCCACAGCCAGCGGGAGCGTGTCAGACGTGCCATTCGCATATTACGGAACAACAATCAGCGGGCCGCTGGCCGCACCCGTTGCCCGCCACTGCGGAACGTACATAGACTCCACCATCGGCACCGGGACCTGGTAGGTTCCCGGCGTCACGGCGCGCGCCAGATAAACCAGCGTGACCGGCTGACCTTCATTTACCGGCACGGCCGCCACAAAGCGGTCGTCGCGGAATTCCATATGCTGAATGTCCGCCTGCTGCATCTGGCTGAGCAGGTTCTGCACCTCACTGCCGCTGTCCTGCAGGCTGGCGCTGCTGCTTGCCAGGTTCTGGTTTTCCAGCTCCAGCCCCGCAGGCAGGAGATCTACCACCAGCGCGTCCGGCACGTTCTGGCTGGCTTTAACTTCCAGCCACACCAGCACCAGCTCGCCGCTCTTCAGCGAAGAGAGTGATTTCGTACTGCCGTCGGTTGCCAGGATATGACGTTCGACCTGCAACACGTTCGCGCTCGGCTGAGGAGCATAGTCAGGATAACCGGTGCTATTAAGGCGTACCCACAGCGGTGAAGTGCCGGTATTGGTGACCTGCAGCGCGCCAAGCTGGTCGCCGCTCACGTTTTGTACCTGCGCTTTATCGCCACCTGATGCGGAATCTGACAGGGAGGTTTTCGCCTGCCATGCACCGGACAGAGTTTGCAGCGAACGTCCGGCCAGGAACAGCGCGTTGCTCTCCTGAGTGGACAACCAGCGCTGGCTGAAGGCCTGTTCAGAAAGAGCATTCAGCAGCGTATTTTGCGCATCCGGCAGAAGTTTGTACTCCTCCAGCAGGGAGAGCATCAGCGCGTTATCGCGAAGCTGGCTGCCGTAATCGGCCATCCAGGTTTTGCTGTCGTTGCGCGGCGTTTTTAGCGCAAGATCCAGCGCCTGCTGGCTGCGCGGGGCATCGCCCATCAGCCTGAGCGCCATGCCCAGCTGCATCAGCGGCAGGCCGGACGCCGCCTGAGCGTGACGATCCCAGATTTCACGCAGCGCGCCCAGCGGCGCTTTTTGCTGACGAGCCAGCACCAGCGCGGCATAGGCCTGAACGGCAAATTTACTGGCCTGAGTATCATCGCTATAGCGAATGGACATCATGCCCGGGTCCTGCAGGTAGCGCAGCAGACGGCTATTGGCGTTATTCACCGCATCGGCAGGCACGCTATAGCCCTGCTCGCCCGCCCGCACCAGGAAGTCGGCCACGTAGGCCGTCAGCCAGTACTCTTCCAGACCGTTTTTATCCCACAGCGCGAACCCGCCGTCTTCACGCTGCATCTGCAGCAGACGGGAAATACCGATATCAATGGCGGCACGGCGTTTATCGTCCGTATCACCTTTGATGCCAAGCGCCGTCAGTTGCGCCGCGTTGGTGTAGAGCGACGGGAACAGGCCGCTGGTGGTCTGCTCCAGGCAGCCATACGGATAAGCCTGCAGTTCGCGAATATAGCGCGCCAGGTTGAGCGGTGGTTTGCCGCTCAGCAGCAGTTGCCCCTGCAGGGTGGCAGGAGAGAAACCGTTACTGTGCTGCGCCGGTGCGGTCCAGGATTCGCCAGGGTTGAGCATGGCACCGGTATTCACCGTCTGTGCCGGGAATGCCGGACGCACGCCGATTTTCCAGCTCTTCTGCTGTGGTGCAAAGGTCTCGCCCGGAAGCTGCAGGCCGGTAACCTGTGCTGTTACCTCTCCGTCACCATACCCCTCCAGCGCACGCACCGGAATAAACAGGGTGGTCCGCGCCCCCGGAGGCAGCTGCACCGGCTGCGGCTGTCCACCTTCCAGCGACAGTTTGCCTGTCGCGGTCAGGGCAACGTTCAGCGTTTGCGGCTGGTCGGTCAGGTTGGTGAGATCCAGCGTCAGGCGTGAGGTGTCTCCACTTGCCAGGAAGCGCGGCGTGTTGAGCTCGGTAATAACCGGTGCGGCCACCACAACCTTGCTTTCGCTGCTGCCGAAATCGTCTTCTGTCCAGGCCTGCGCCATCAGACGCAGTTCGCCGTTGAAATCACCAATCGGCAGCGTAATCGTGCCTTCCCCGTTGGCATCCAGCGTAACCGGCTGTGCCTGTTGGGCAATGATGGTGACGTGGTTCACCGGCGGTTTGCCGCCGCGCTTCAGTTCATCCCCATCGCCACCGAAGCGCAGCGCGGCCAGACGGCCCTGCCCTTCAATGACCTGGCCGTATATATCGTAGATATCCGCGCCGTAACGCTTCTGGCCAAAGAAAGCCTGCCACGGATCCGGCGTGACGTAATCGGTAATGTTCAGCACGCCGCTGTCCACCGCCGAGACCAGCACGTTCACCTTCTGCGGCACGGCCCCCTCTTTCACGCTGGCTTTCACCTTCACCGAGAGCGTCTGGTTTGGACGCATTTTCTGCGGGTTATCGAGCGCAATATTCAGACGGCGATTTTCATCGCCCATCGGCAGATGCAGCAGACCGACCGCACGTTTCGGCGTGGCGGATTTGGATTTATCTCCGGGACGTACCACCAGCGTACTCAGGTAGAGGTCGTGACGCTTCCAGGCCTTGTCGACCGGGATAGCGAGATCCAGTCCGTTTGCCGGTACGTCGATCTCTTTCCACCACAGCGGCCCTTCGCTGGACTCGATCATCGCATAGCCCTTGCCTGCGGCCGGCGCGGCGATGTGCAGTTGGATGGTGTCGCCTGGCTGATAAGCTGGCTTATCCAGTTTCAGCGTCACGCGGTCAGGGCGCGCGGCTCCGGTGCCATCGCTGTTATCCTGCCAGCTGTAGCCTGCCCAGAAGCGCACGCTGCTGACCATTTCATCAGGCGCTTTGACTTCCAGACGATAAGAGCCCCACTCTACCGGGAAGGTAACTTTACCCGTTTCATCGGCCTTAAGCGTCAGCTCCTGCTCGCCTTCGACCAGGTCTTTCTGATCGAACTGAGACTGCCAGCCTTCGCTCTCAGACCAGTTCCAGAAGTAGTCACGACGCTCGCGAATCAGACGAACCTGTAACCCGGAAACGGCCTTTTTGGCTCCGCTGGCATCGGCATACACGATGTCGAAACTGGCGTTGCCGTTCTCATCAACAATCGGCTGGTTGACGGTCGTATCGGTGCGGTAGTCGTAAACGGCTTTACTGGCGAACTGAGGGCGAATACCCGGCAGCTCATCCGCCGGCCAGATAGCCTGCTCAGCGCGACGCGTCACCGGACGACCGCCCGACTCCAGCAGGCTGGCCTGCAGGATCAACTGCAGCGGAGAGTGCACGTCTTTCCACTGGCTTTCGGTAGAAACCTGCCCACGCCCCTGCTCGTCCAGCGTAAGCTGAACTTCATCCAGGCTGCGGCTCAGGTTCTCTTCGGCGATATCACCAAACTGGAAGCCCGGCAGCGCGGCCACCGCGTCACGCAGCGGACGCAGGAAGAGCTGGCCCTGCAGAGAGTTACCGTTGGCCGGTGCGCCATACAGGTAATAGCCGACCACGTTAAAGTCGACGTTATCCTGCGGTGAAACCGGCGTTTTTTGTCCGCTCAGGTTGAGCGCCATGCGCTCTGGCATGAAGTCTTCGACGTGGAAGTCCCACAGGCGCTGCAGGTTATCGCCCGTGTTGGCGCGAATATGCCACATGCCGGTCTGCGCCCCGCTGTCCAGCGGGTAGTTGAATCGGTAGAGACCGTTTTCAGGCTGAACAACGATCGAGCGAGCCACCTGACCGTCAGGGCGCAGCACGTCAAGCTTCACGGGCTGATCGGGAAGCGGCTTACCGTCACTGTCGCGCAGCAGGCCGTTGAGGATCACCGTTTCACCCGGGCGATAGAGATCGCGTGGGCCAAACATGAAGAACTGCTTGCTGTAGCCCGGACTCCCGGCGATATCAAACTCCGCCAGGTCGAGGGCCGGTAGCTTGAGGTCAAGCAGCGTGGTCTGGCCGTCTTTACTGGCCAGAATCAGGGCAGCCTCTTTGTCGGTCTCAAGCTTTGCGTGGCCATCGCCGTCGCTTTTCGCTTCGGCAAGGGTCTGCCCTTTGTCATTCAGCAGGGTGACGGCGACGCCAGACTGCGCCGCACCGTTCTCCAGACTCTGGGTGAAGATGTCCAGGCGGTTATGATAACGGTGAGCGGACAGGCCAATATCGCTTAAGGTAAAGAGCGTTGCGGCGTTGCTGTAGTTATAGTGCCCGGCCTGGTTCATGACCGCGATGTAAACCCCAGACTGCTGGAGCGGTTTAATATCCTTCAGGGGCAACAGCAATTTTTCGCGCGTGTTGCGCGCCGGATTAAGATCGAAGCGACCGGTGTAAACCAGCTCCGCCATCTTTAGCAGGTTGTCGGATTCCCAGTTGGTGAGGGAGTTGCGGTATTCCCACTGGCTGACAAAAGAGGCCAGCGATTCCGGCTTCACGCGGTAGAAATTGACGTCCACGTTGTTGACGTTAAGCGCCATCACCGGCAACCCTTCCACCACCTTGCCCGGCAGCAGCGAGCCGCGGCTGGCAAACCCGACGGTAGGCTCGACGTCCCGGGTGGTGAGGGCTTTTTCATAATCAATGCCGAACGTCGCCTTATTCAGCGCCTGCAGGCCCCGTTCAACGGTGACGACCAGGTTGCGGTTGGGCTCCAGATGACGCAGGCGAAGCTCTTTCAGGTTAGGCGCAAGTTCCCACGCCCCGTCAACTTTGCCGCTTTTTTTGTCCACGACATGCACGGTTTTCGCGAAATCCTGATCGGGATTCAGCGGAACCGAGTATGTCAGCACCAGCGTGGCGGCACCGTCGAGCTGAACTTCAGAAGCATCCAGCAGGGTCAGCGCTTTTCCCTGACTCTGGGCGGCTAGCTTAGCCAGCGTTTCAGCATTTGGCTTTTCCGCGGCTTTTGGTGTGGATGCAGTGGATGCCGCGGGAGCCGCAGCCTGAGGTTTATCGTCGCTGTTATCACAGCCGACAAGCGTAAACGTGGTAAGCAGCGCAAGAGAGAGCGCGGCTAAGCGAAACGGTTTCATCCTTTGTCCCTGGCCCAGAGGGGGCCTGTTGGTCGTCGTCCGGATAAGTATTATCCGCAAGTTTCATTAATTCAAAAAGTCCAATTTTAGAATCTGGAAAGCGCCTCGCAGAATGGCATCACGCCGCTACGCCGTGATGGAACCGCGATCACAGCGCATAACGTCACATGTTACCTTTCACGTCATTTGTTTTTAAAACAAGAGGATAGCTGGATAAGCGTCCCTGAAGGCTGCTAGTTTTATAACCATGACGCACCCCGAGTGCGCGGTTCAAAAAGAGAGAAAGCCATGAAACGAGCCGTGAACGCCCTACAAAATTTCGGAAAATCATTGTACGGACCGGTGCTTATCTTACCGATCGTCGGTCTGTTTATCGCCTTTGGTAACGTGCTGGGTAACGGTAATCTCGCCGAGTACCTGCCGTTTCTCGGTCATCCGCTGATTCAGCATCTTGGTCAGTTGATCGCAAAATCTGCCGTGTCGGTGCTGGTTAACCTGGCGCTGGTGTTTGCCGTCGGTATTCCGATTGGCCTGGCAACGCGCGATAAAGGCTATGCCGCGCTGATTGGCCTGGTCACCTTTGTCGTATTCATCAACGCCATGAACGTCACGCTGCAGCTGCAGGGCGCGCTGGCGCCAGCGGCGCAGATGAAAGCGGCCGGACAGACGATGGTACTGGGCGTGCAGGTGCTGGAGATGGGGGTCTTTGCCGGGATACTGACCGGAGCGCTTTCCGGCTATCTGTACAACAAATACTCCGGCGTACAGTTTAACGGCGCGATGGCGATTTACTCCGGCCACTGTTTTGTCGCCATCGTCATGCTCCCCGTCTCCATGCTGCTCGGCGTGGTGATGAGTGAGCTTTGGCCCTTTGCCCAGCACGGCATCAGCGCCCTGGCGCTGGCCATCAAAGGTTCCGGGCCGTTTGGCGTGGCCATCTACGGTTTCCTGGAACGCATTCTGGTCCCCACCGGCCTGCACCATCTGGTTTATACGCCGTTCCTCTATACCGAGCTGGGCGGCACGCAGGAGGTATGCGGCGCAACCTATCAGGGCGCGCGCAATATCTACTTTGCCGAGATAGCCTGCCCGGACGTGAAGCAGCTCAGCAGCACCGTGGTGTGGGATGCCCGCGGCATCAGCAAAATGTTTGGCCTGCCTGCCGCGGCGCTGGCGATGTATATGACCGCCAGGCCAGAGCGTAAAGCGGCGGCGAAAGCGATTCTGATCCCGGCGGCACTGACTTCGCTGCTGGTCGGCGTGACCGAGCCGATTGAATTCTCCTTCCTGTTTGTCGCCCCGCTGCTGTTCGTGGTGCACGCGGTGCTGACCGGCATCGGCATGATGCTGTTCTCGCAGCTGGGCGTTCACGCCATCGGCGCCAACGGGATTATCGACTTCATCCTTTACAACCTGCCGCTCGGCACGGCCAAGTCCAACTGGCCGATGTACATCGTTGTCGGGCTGATCATGTTCGCCCTCTACTTTGTGGTATTCCGCTTCCTGATCCTGCGCTTCAACATGAAAACGCCGGGCCGTGAAGATGAGGACCAGGAGACGCGCCTCTACAGCAAGCAGGAGTACCAGGCGAAGGGCAATAACGACGGTCTGGGCGAGTCCATCGTGGTGGGGCTGGGCGGTCGGGAAAATATTGAAGTGGTGGACAACTGCTACACCCGCTTGCGCGTCACGGTGAAGGACGTCGCCATTATCGACGAGCCGCGCCTGAAGGCGACTGGCGCGAAAGGGATTATCAAACAAGGTAACAACGTTCAGGTGGTCTACGGGCTGCATGTCAAAAAAATGCGAGAAGCCGTTGAGACGTTTCTCTGAAAGGAGCTAAAGATGTTAACACCCCCATTCATTCTGTCGATTGCCGGCGGCGGCAGCACCTACACGCCGGGCATTGTGAAAAGCCTGATGGTGCGCCTGCAGGATTTCCCGCTGGCCGAAATTCGCCTGTACGATATCGACGAGGCGCGCCAGAACACCATTGCGCCGGTCGTCGAGAAGGTCATTCGCGACCACAGTCAGCGCATCACATTTACCGTCACCAGTGACCCGGAAGTGGCCTTTAGCGGCGCGCATTTTGTCTTCGCCCAGATGCGCGTCGGCCAGTACAAAATGCGTGAGCAGGATGAGAAGATCCCGCTGCGTCACGGCGTGGTGGGCCAGGAAACCTGCGGCCCCGGCGGGCTGGCTTACGGCCTGCGCACGATCCTGCCGATGGTGGAGCTTATCGATCTGGTCGATCGCTACGCGCATGAGAAAGCCTGGATCGTGAACTACTCCAACCCGGCGGCGATCGTCGCGGAAGGCGTGCGCCGCCTGCGCCCGAACGCAAGGGTGCTGAACATCTGCGATATGCCGGTTGCCGCGATGCGCAATATGGGCGCCATTCTGGGCGTGGATCGTCATAAACTGGAAGTGGACTACTTCGGCCTGAACCACTTCGGCTGGTTTACCCGCGTGCTGGTGGACGGCGAAGACAAGCTCCCGGCGCTGCGTAAGCATATCGCGAAGTTTGGCCTGCTGACGGAAGATGCGGCTAAAACCGATCCGCAGCATTCCGATCCGTCATGGGTGAAAACCTGGCGCAATATCAAACCGATCATGGACAACTTCCCCGAGTATCTGCCGAACCCGTATCTGCAGTATTACCTGATGCCAAACCAGATTGTGGCGCATCAGAACCCGGACTATACCCGCGCCAACGAAGTGATGAACGGGCGCGAGAAAAAGCTGTTCGCCGCCGCCGAAGAATATCAGCGCACCGGAATTTTACCGGATGCCTTCCACGTGGGCGTCCACGGTGAATTTATCGTTGACGTCGCCTGTTCGCTGGCGTTCAACCTGCGAAGCCGCCATCTGGTGATGGTGGAAAACCGCGGGGCGATTACCAACCTGCCGTACGATGCGGTGGTGGAAGTTCCCGCTTATATCACCGCCGAAGGCCCGGAACCGATTCGCGTCGGCCAGGTGCCGCTGTTCCATCAGACCCTTTTGCAACAGCAGCTCGCGTCTGAACAGCTGCTGGTGGAGGCGACTATCGAAGGCAGCTATGAAAAAGCGTTGCAGGCATTTACCCTGAACCGCACCGTGCCGACCATGGAACATGCAAAAGCGATTCTGGATGAGATGATTGAGGCCAACCGCGACTACTGGCCAGCGCTGCAAAAAGCCTGGCAGGACGGCGAACCGGTGAAAAAATAGGGGCTTGCTCGCGAGTTGAACGTGGTTTGCTTGTCGGTGTCAGAAAAAACACCGACAATCCTTTTTTACGGAAAAGAATGGAGGCAACCCATGTCCACCTCATATTTTGTCGCCGCCGACTGGCTGATTGAGCACGGCGACGATCCGGAAGTGCAGATTATCGACGCGCGTATGGCCCCTCCGGGACAAGAGCATCGTGACGTGCCCGGTGAATACCGTGCCGGGCATCTGCCGGGTGCGGTATTTTTTGATATTGAAGCCCTCTCCGATCACACCTCTCCCCTGCCGCACATGCTGCCGCGCCCGGAAGCGTTTTCCGTGGCGATGCGCGAGCTGGGCATCAGCAAAGACAAACACCTCGTTGTCTATGATGAAGGTAACCTCTTCTCGGCGCCGCGCGCGTGGTGGATGCTGAAAAACTTCGGCGTGGAAAAAGTCTCGATTCTTGCCGGCGGGCTGGCGGGCTGGAAGCGCGACGAGCTGCCGCTTCAGCAGGGTGACGTCACGCTGCCGGAAGGCGAATTCGATGCGACCTTTGACGCCCACGTGGTAAAACGCCTGACCGACGTGCTGGTCGTGAGCCATGAAAAAACGGCGCAAATCGTCGATGCCCGTCCTGCTCCGCGCTTTAATGCCGAAGCGGATGAACCGCGTCCGGGGCTGAAGCGTGGACATATTCCGGGCGCGCTGAACGTGCCGTGGGGCGACCTGGTGTTTGAGGGCGAGCTGAAAACCACCGACGAGCTGCGCGCCATTTTTGAACGTCAGGGCGTGGATTTGCATCGTCCGATTATCGCCAGCTGCGGTTCCGGCGTAACGGCCTGCATGGTCATTCTGGCGCTCGCCACGCTCGGCGTAAGCAACGTCACGCTCTACGACGGCGCCTGGAGCGAATGGGGCGCGCGTGACGACCTGCCGGTTGAACCCGCGAAATAATGGATAACCGCCTGGCCACGCTGTTAACGCGCGGGGCGTCATTGACCCGCGCGGAGTATCGCGTCCTCGCACACCTCACGGAGCATCCGCTGCTGGTGGGCAATATCACGGTTCGCGAGCTGGCACAGGCGACGTTCGTTTCTACCGCCACCATCATGCGGCTGTGCCAGAAGCTGGGGTTCAGCGGCTTTAGCGAATTCATCTGGCACTGCAAGCAGCTGCTCTCCGACACGCCGCATATTGCCGCTCAGGCGCAGTCGCGTCCTGAACTCCCGGTGCTGTTTAACCAGTTTATCGCCAACTATCAGCACACCTTTCAGTGGGTTACCCAGGACAAACGCCAGCAGTTTTCCGACCTGCTGCGCCAGAAAGAGAGCTTCTTTCTCTACGGGGCCGGGTTTTCTTATCTGTTTGCGGAGTACCTGACCAAGAAGCTACAGGTAATGGGCAAAACGGCGTTTATCTCCGGACCGGGCGACAGCCGGAACATTTTTCTCAGCAATGCCGCCCGCTATCAGGTGTTTATTGCCGTCTCGCGCAGCGGCGAAACGGAGCAGGTGCTGGATAAAGCGCGGATAGCCAAAAACGTCGGCATGACGATCGTCGCGTTTACCCGCGCCTCGGCCAACACGCTGGCGGAGATGGCCGACGTGCACTTTGCGCTCTATGACGAAGCGGTGCACTTTGCCGCCGAAGCCGCAGGGGTGACGTCGTTTGAGTCGAATCTGGTGCTGCTGATGGATTTACTGCTGCTGGAAGCAACGGGGTGATATTCACCCCGCTGTCATCAGATGATGCGGTTAGTTTTGAGATCGCGCAGGAAGCCGCCCCAGCGACGCTCATAGAACGGCGTAATGTGCTCGGTAATAAAGTGGCTGATGCCCTTCTCACCGTTTTTCACCTGGCAGATATCAATTGGTTCATCGCCCGGTAGCGTGTCGGTCGCCACGCTGCCCGCTGCCTGAACGATCTCGTCGAAATCGCCATCGGCTTCAATACCGATCAACAGCACCGGCTTTTCGTCCGCGCGCTCTTTAATGGAGCAGAGAAACGCGCGCCTGACGGGCTTGAGCGTTTTGAACAGCGTCGTCAGGGAATCAATCATCTGCGCGGGCGGCTCGGCCACTTCAGAGAGCAGCAGCGTTTCGCCCCCTTCCAGCACTTCCTGCGTGCTGAGCGGGTTGCCCTCTTCGCCAATCAGGTGGCTGATTTCACGTGGCGTAAACTCTTTCCCGGTCGGCAGCTTCGCGTTCAGGAACAGCGTCTGGCCCAGCGTCATTTCAAACAGGGTACGCACCGGCATCACCACGAACGCCTGTTCATCTTCTACCGCTTTCTGCAGCGCTTCCAGCGAGGTGAAGAACGGGATCACCGACGTGCCGTCGTCTTTCTCCCAGTGCAGCAGATCCAGCGCGCTGTCTTCTACGACCTGTTCACCTTCAGCCGCAGCGCCCGGCACCCAGACGGTGGATTCCAGCAGCGTGCGGAAAAAGGCCGGACGGTGGGCGGGCTCGGTCGCCGCCTGCTCCAGCAGGGTTTCTAATTCGTTTTTGGTATCTGACATAGTTTGGCTACTTCAAAAAACGCCGGGTGGCGCTTCGCTTATCCGGCCTACAAA
>NZ_KV787884.1:0-54904 GCF_001807145.1 Enterobacter sp. HMSC16D10 | reverse complement strand
CGTAGGCCCGTGCAAGCGCAGCGCCGCCGGGCAATATGATGACGCCGAAGGCGCGCGTAAGCGTAGCGCCACCCGGCAAAAAAGATTACTCAGCCGTCAGCAGGTTCGCCACGGTACGCACGCCCAGACCGGTCGCGCCCGCGGACCACTGTTCTACCGCCGCTTTACGGTAGGTTGCAGAGCAGTCAATGTGCAGCCAGCCCTCGTGGTAGTTCTCAACAAAGTGAGACAGGAACCCTGCTGCGGTGCTTGCCCCCGCCGGGTACGCCGCGCTGGCGGTGTTGTTCAGCTCGGCAAAGTTGGACGGCAGCTGGCTACGGTGGAACTCGGCCAGCGGCAGACGCCAGAACGGTTCGTTTTCCGCCGCGGCGCTCGCCAGCAGGCGTGCGGCCAGCTTGTCGTCAAAGCTGAACAGCGCGTGGTAGTCATTGCCCAGGGCGGTTTTCGCCGCACCGGTCAGGGTCGCCATGTCGATAATCAGCTCTGGCTTCTGCGCTGAGGCGTCGATCAGGCCATCGGCCAGCACCAGTCGGCCTTCGGCGTCAGTGTTCATCACCTCAACGTTTTTGCCGTTACGGTAGCGAATGATGTCGCCCAGCTTGAAGGCGTTGCCGCTCACCATGTTGTCCGCGCAGCACAGGTACAGCTTCACGCGCTTTTTCAGACCGCGGGTGATGGCAAACGCCAGCGCGCCGGTGATGGTGGCCGCGCCGCCCATGTCGGACTTCATGGAGTCCATGAACGCGCTCTGCTTCAGGCTGTAGCCGCCGGTGTCGAAGGTGATGCCTTTACCTACCAGGCAGGCAAAGACAGGGGCGTCTTTATCGCCGGTTGGGTTGTAGTCCAGCGCCAGCAGCACCGGTGGACGCTCAGAACCACGGCCCACGGTGTGGATACCCATGTAGTTCTGCTCGCGCAGGTCTTCACCCTTGGTGATGCGGTAGGACATCTTGTCGCCCGCCACGCCGCACAGCAGGTCAACGGCGCGCTGCGCCAGCTGCTCAGGGCCTAACTCTTCCGCCGGAGCGTTAATGGTGTCGCGTACCCAGTCGATGATTTGCAGACGGCTTTCCAGCTCTTTCTGACCGGCTTCGTCGAGGTTCGCCCACTCAATTTTGCGGGTGCCTTTCGGCCCTTTGTAACCCGCCCAGAACGCCCAGCTGCGGTCGGTGTCCCAGCCTTCGCCTTCCAGCGAGACATGCTTAATGCCCAGACCGTCAATTTTACGCGCGGCGCGCTGGATCAGGCCCAAATCATCGTTGCCCGTCAGGTGCAGGGTAATACCGTCGTTGTTGATGCTGTAGCTGGCTTTCTCGCCCCAGCGTGCGTCAGCAGGCTGATTCGAGAGCGTAATCTTCATCGCTTCGGTCATTTTATTTTTCCTTATTAGCAACTAGCAAACGGGCCGCCTGAAGGCAGCCCGTTTTGTTATTTATTCTGCTTCATCTAACCAGACTAACAGAATCGCCTCCAGAATTTTTTCATTGGATGCGTTTGGATCGTCGTCGAAATCTTCCAGATCGCAGATCCACTGATGCATATCGGTGAATCGTACGGTCTTCGGATCGAGATCCGGGTTCGCGTCGTAGAGCGCTTCGCCGATTTCACGGCTGTCTGTCCACTTCAGTCCCATATTAATGCTCGCGTGCGTGGTTGATGGTGTAGCGTGGGAACTCCACGACCAGATCTTCATCGGTCACCGCAGCCTGGCAGCTTAAGCGGCTGTCTGGCTCTAGACCCCATGCTTTATCCAGCATGTCGTCTTCGTCTTCGGTGCTCTCGGCGAGAGAGTCAAAACCTTCACGCACGATGCAGTGGCAGGTGGTGCAGGCACAGGATTTTTCACAGGCGTGTTCCACTTCGATACCTGCACGCAGGGCAACATCGAGAATGGTTTCACCGGTCTTCGCTTCCAGAACAGCGCCATCCGGACAGAGGTCCGCATGAGGCAAAATTACAATCTTTGGCATATTAAACCTCGTCCACGGACTGGCCTTTCAGCGCGACGCGGACAGATTTGTCCATGCGGCGAGCAGCAAAGTCCTGGGTTTGTTTATCAACGTTTTTAATGGCTTCTTCTATTGCGTCAGCGTCATTGCCTTCGGCCACGGCGCTTAAGCGCGCGGCGGCTTCGTCAATCACCTGACGCTCAGCGGCGCTTAACAGCGCGGCGTCGGCAGCGAGCGCGCCGTTCAGGCTCTCCAGCACGCGTGCGGCTTCCACTTTTTGTTCAGCCAGCATACGCGCCTTCACATCCTGCTCGGCGTAGCTCATTGAGTCCTGAATCATGGAGGCGATTTCGCCATCGGTCAGGCCGTAGGACGGCTTCACCTGGATGGACGATTCCACGCCGGTGGATTTTTCCATCGCCGTGACGCTCAGCAGGCCGTCCGCGTCCACCTGGAAGGTGACGCGAATATGCGCCCCGCCCGCCGGCAGCGCCGGGATGCCTCGCAGCGCAAAGCGCGCCAGAGAGCGGCAGTCCTGCACCAGCTCGCGTTCGCCCTGCATCACGTGGATGGACATCGCGGTCTGGCCGTCTTTAAAGGTGGTGAACTCCTGCGCGCGCGCCACCGGAATGGTGGTGTTACGCGGGATCACTTTCTCCACCAGGCCGCCCATGGTTTCTAAACCGAGAGACAGCGGGATGACGTCCAGCAGCAGCATTTCGCTGTCCGGCTTGTTGCCGACCAGTATATCGGCCTGAATCGCGGCGCCCACGGCAACCACTTTGTCCGGGTCGATGGAGGTCAGCGGCGTGCGGCCAAAGAATTCGCCCACGCGCTCGCGCACCAGCGGCACGCGGGTCGAACCGCCCACCATGACCACTTCCAGCACTTCGCTAGCCTCAACGCCGGCATCTTTCAATGCGCGACGGCAGGCCAGTAAGGTGCGTTTCACCAGCGGGGCAATCAGTTCGTTAAACTGGTCGCGGGTGATGTCACCCTGCCAGCCCGCAACATTGACGGTAACCGTCTGCGCATCGCTCAGGGCGATTTTAGCGTCGATGGCCGCATCCAGCAGTTCACGCTGTATGCGGGCATCGCTGCGATCGCTGATGCCCGCCTGCTCGCGGATGTAGTCCGCCAGCAGATGGTCGAAGTCATCGCCGCCCAGCGCGGAATCCCCACCGGTCGCCAGCACTTCAAATACCCCGCGGCTCAGGCGCAGGATAGAGATATCAAATGTCCCGCCGCCGAGATCGTAAACCGCGATCACCCCTTCCTGACCGGAATCGAGGCCGTAGGCAATCGCCGCCGCCGTCGGTTCGTTCAGCAGACGCAGCACGTGCAGGCCCGCCAGACGCGCGGCGTCTTTGGTGCCCTGACGCTGTGCATCATCAAAGTAAGCAGGAACGGTGATCACCACGCCGTCCAGATCGCCGCCGAGCGTGGCCGTGGCACGCTCCGCCAGCGCTTTGAGGATGTCAGCGGAAACACGAATCGGGTTCAGCAGACCGGCCGCGGTCGCAATCATCGGCAGGCCGTTTTCACTGGCCTGCAGCTGATACGGCAGATGCGGGTAGCGGGTCTGAATATCGGCCAGCGAGCGGCCCATCATGCGCTTGACGGAGCTGATGGTGTTGGCCGGATCGCGCGCGGCGTTCGCGCGGGCGTCATAGCCTACCGCGTGACCCTGCTGCTGGTAGTGGACCACGGAAGGCAGCAGATGGCGGCCCTGCTCGTCAGCCAGCGTTTCCGCCTGGCCGCTGCGCACGGTCGCCACGAGGGAATTGGTGGTGCCCAGATCAATACCCACCGCCAGACGACGCTGGTGCGGTGCGGCACTTAAGCCAGGCTCACTAATTTGTAATAAGGCCATAATTGCTTCCGAAATTAAAAATCGAGCAGCTTTTCTTCGAGTTGTTCAGCACTGCTTCGCAGTTTATCGAGAAAACGGAGTTTGCGCACAGTGTCTGCCGCCACGTCCCAGGTCTCGTTGTTCAGTTGCTCCACCATCTGCTGATGGCGGGTATCGAACATGCCCTTCACGCGCGTGATGAAGCTTTCCAGACGCGCTTCGTCTTTGGCCTGTTCAATCTCATCCAGCTCTTCGCGCAGCTCCAGCTGCTCCATCAGAAACGCCGTGTCGCGCACGGTGTGCTGTTCGCTCGCCAGATCAAAACCGTGGAGCGAGAGCAGATACTCAGCGCGCGCCAGCGGATGGCGCAGCGTCTGCCAGGCCTGGTTGATGGTCGCGGATTGCGACACCGCAGCCAGCTGCTCTGCCTGAGTACCGCTCGCGAATTTGTCCGGATGGTACTGACGCTGCAGATCCTGAAAACGGATCGTCAGCGCCTGGAGATCGATCGGGTATTGAGCGGGTAGTCCGAAGAGAGTGAAGTAATCCATAACAATCTCAGGGGTAGCCTGTTAGAACAAACCCCACGCGTAGCGGGTAACGCCACGGTGGGGTTTCGGATGACGCGCGGTTAAACGTGGAAGCTTTCGCCGCAACCACACTCGTCTTTGACGTTCGGGTTCGTAAATTTGAACCCTTCGTTCAGGCCTTCTTTGACGAAGTCCAGCTGAGTGCCGTTGAGGAATTGCAGGCTTTTGCCATCGACCACCACCTTCACGCCCTTGTCTTCAAACACGATGTCGTCAGACGCCGGCTCGTCAACAAACTCCAGTACGTAAGCCATACCAGAACAGCCGGAGGTACGTACGCCCAGTCGCAGGCCAAAGCCTTTACCACGGTTCGCCAGAAAAGAGCTTACTCGCGCGGCAGCGCTGTCGCTAAGGGTAATCGACATACTCAAACCTCAATTATTTTGCTTCACGTTTGCTTTTGTAATCCGCAATGGCGGCTTTGATCGCGTCTTCTGCCAGAATTGAGCAGTGAATTTTCACCGGTGGCAGTTCGAGTTCTTCAGCAATATCCGTGTTCTTGATTGCCTGTGCTTCGTCCAGAGACTTGCCCTTCACCCATTCGGTGACGAGGGAGCTGGACGCGATAGCAGAACCGCAGCCGTAGGTCTTGAAGCGCGCGTCTTCAATGATACCTTCATTGTTGACTTTGATCTGCAACTTCATCACGTCGCCACACGCTGGCGCACCGACCATGCCGCTACCAACAGATTCGTCGCTGTTGTCAAAAGAGCCAACGTTGCGCGGGTTTTCGTAATGATCGATGACTTTTTCGCTGTATGCCATGATTGAATTCTCCTTATGTACCGATTAGTGATGTGACCATTCAATGCTGTTCAGATCCACGCCCTGCTTGAACATTTCCCACAGTGGAGAAAGGTCGCGCAGACGGCCAATGGAGTTGCGAACCAGCTTGATGGTGTAGTCAATCTCTTCTTCGGTAGTGAAACGACCTAAAGAGAAACGGATAGAGCTGTGTGCCAGCTCGTCAGTCATACCCAGCGCGCGCAGCACGTAGGATGGCTCAAGGCTTGCAGACGTACAGGCAGAACCGGAAGAAACCGCCAGGTCTTTCAGCGCCATGATCAACGACTCGCCTTCAACATAGTTGAAGCTGACGTTGAGGATGTTTGGTGCGCCCTGCTCGAGATCGCCGTTCAGATACACTTCTTCCATATCTTTCACGCCGTCCCACAGACGGTTACGCAGCGTGCGCAGGCGTGCCATCTCGGTTTCCATCTCTTCTTTTGCAATGCGGTAGGCTTCGCCCATGCCCACGATCTGGTGAACAGGCAGCGTACCGGAACGCATGCCGCGCTCGTGACCACCGCCGTGCATCTGTGCTTCGATGCGGATACGCGGTTTACGACGAACGTACAGCGCGCCGATGCCTTTCGGGCCATAGATTTTGTGGCCGGAGAAGGACATCAGGTCAACTTTCAGCTGGCTCAGGTCGATAGGCAGTTTGCCCACGCTCTGGGTCGCGTCCACGTGGTAGATGATACCGCGCGCGCGGCACATTTCGCCGATGGTCGCGATGTCTTGTACCACGCCGATTTCGTTGTTGACGTGCATGATGGAGACCAGAATGGTGTCATCACGCATGGCCGCTTCGAGCTCTTTCAGATCGATGATGCCGTTGCTCTGTGGCGCCAGATAGGTAACTTCGTACCCTTCACGCTCCAGCTGGCGGCAGGTGTCCAGCACGGCTTTGTGTTCGGTTTTGCTGGTGATAATGTGCTTGCCTTTTTTCTGATAAAAGTTGGCTGCACCTTTGATCGCCAGGTTGTCGGATTCGGTCGCACCGGAGGTGAAAACAATCTCACGCGGGTCGGCACCCACCAGGTCAGCAATCTGATTACGGGCGATATCAACCGCCTCTTCAGCATGCCAGCCAAAACGGTGTGAACGGGAAGCTGGGTTACCAAAGTTTCCGTCCAGGGTCAGACACTGCATCATTTTCTCGGCAACACGCGGGTCCACCGGCGTGGTTGCGGAGTAATCGAGATAAATCGGTAATTTCATTGCTCTTTAAACTCCGTACATCGCTTCAATGCAAGGAATCAGGCAACCGGCTGGATGTACGACCGAGTACACGGGGCGAGTCTACGCCCCGGCCTGATTCTGAAATACTTATCGTTTTATTACGCGCGTAATTTGACGTCGATAGCGTCCTGCGCGCGGGTGCTGCGTTGGGAATCATGGCTGTGCTGACGCCCCGAAACATCCAGAACTTCCTGGTTATTCACCAGCTCACCGAGGGTGATGTTGTTCAGGAAGCCGGTCAGACGGTCGCTCAGATCGCGCCACAGCGCGTGGGTCAGGCATTTATCGCCGCCCTGGCAGCCGCCTTTACCCTGGCAACGGGTCGCGTCAACGGATTCGTCAACGGCGCTGATCACTTCGCCAACTGCAATACTGCCCGCGTCTTTACCCAGCAGATAACCGCCGCCTGGGCCACGAACGCTGGAAACCAGTCCATTTTTACGCAGTCTGGAGAACAGCTGTTCCAGATAAGAGAGGGAGATCCCCTGTCGTTCAGAAATATCAGCCAACGGAACCGGGCCCGCTTCGGAGTTGAGCGCAACGTCCAGCATCGCGGTCACGGCATAACGCCCTTTAGATGTCAGTCTCATGTCTTACTTAACCTCAAACTCGCCCCTGCCCGGGGTTTTTTATTGTAAAATGGGGTATTGCATAGCAGGGCCAAGTCTGACATTCCTGACTAAAATGGTCAACTATTTACTTGACTGTTTTAGTCAGGTATTTAACCTTCTGTGCCGTTTTTTGTCGGGTGGCGCTTCGCTTACCCGACCCGCGGTTTTGTAGGCCGGATAAGCGAAGCGCCACCCGGCGAACAGACGACACTACTCTTTATTTTTCTGCTCAATCGACGCCAGGATCCCGCGCAGGATGTTCAGCTCCTGGCTTTCCGGACGCGCGCGGGTAAACAGACGGCGCAGCTTGTTCATCACCTGACCCGGGTGGCCTTCACGGATGAAACCGGTAGAGAGCAGCGTCTGCTCCAGGTGACCGTAGAAGCGCTCAAGGTCGTCCACCAGCGGATAGGCCGTCTCTTCTTTAGGCTCAATCTCTTTTTCCTGCGTCGCCAGCCACGCCATACGCACTTCGTAGGCGATAACCTGCACCGCCATCGCCAGGTTCAGCGAGCTGTACTCCGGGTTTGCCGCAATCGCCACGTGATAATGACACTTCTGCAGCTCGTCGTTGGTCAGGCCAACGCGCTCGCGGCCGAACACCAGCGCAACCGGTGCTTGTTCAGCCTCAGAGACACTTTTCAGGCCGCATTCACGCGGATCGAGCATTGGCCACGGCAGCGTGCGCGAACGCGCGCTGGTACCGACAACGAGGCTGCAGCCGGCCAGCGCTTCGTCAAGGGTATCGACGATCTGGGCGTTGCCGATCACGTCGCTGGCTCCGGCCGCCAGGGCGATGGCCTGCGAGTCTGGCTTCACCAGCGGGTTAACCAGCCACAGGTTCGTTAAGCCCATGGTTTTCATAGCGCGGGCAACGGAGCCCATGTTGCCGGTGTGCGATGTTTCGACCAGCACGATTCGAATGTTTTGCAGCATAATTTTTAATGTCTGGATTCAGTGTCTGAAGAATATTCGGGCATATTATCATAAACGGGAGACATAATCCGATCCCGCTGCTATACTCTGCGCCGATTTTCCTGTTCTTTAACATCCAGTGAGAGAGACCGATGCATCCGATGCTGACCATCGCCGTGCGCGCAGCGCGCAAGGCGGGTAATGTAATTGCCAAACACTACGAAACGCCAGACTCCGTAGAAACCAGCCAGAAAGGCAGCAATGATTTCGTGACGAACGTCGATAAAGCCGCAGAAGCGATTATTATCGAAACGATCCGCAAATCTTACCCACAGCACACCATCATCACCGAAGAAAGCGGTGAACATGAAGGTACCGATCAGGATGTTCAATGGGTTATCGATCCACTGGATGGCACCACCAACTTCGTCAAACGCCTGCCACACTTCTCTGTGTCTATCGCCGTACGCATTAAAGGCCGTACTGAAGTCGCCGTTGTGTACGATCCAATGCGTAACGAACTGTTCACCGCGACCCGCGGTCAGGGCGCGCAGCTGAACGGCTACCGTCTGCGCTGCAGCAACGCACGCGATCTGGACGGCACCATCCTGGCGACCGGTTTCCCGTTCAAGGCGAAACAGCACGCGACCACCTATATGAATATCCTGGGCAAACTGTTCACCGAATGCGCGGACTTCCGTCGCACCGGTTCTGCTGCACTGGATCTGGCCTACGTAGCAACCGGCCGCGTTGACGGTTACTTCGAACTCTCACTGAAGCCATGGGATTTTGCTGCGGGCGAGCTGATCGCGCGTGAAGCAGGCGCCATTGTTTGCGACTTCACCGGCGGCCATAACTATATGTCTACCGGCAACATCGTTGCGGGTAACCCACGCGTTGTTAAAGCCATGCTGGCCAACATGCGTGATGAACTGAGCGATGCGCTGAAGCGTTAATCCAGTTTGTTAAGCCCGGTGGCGCTACGCTTACCGGGCCTACAAAATCCCTCAGTACGCTAGAAAGGCCGCAATCCCCTTCCCACCGGCACCGCGCTCATCCACATCGTCACCGCCGCCACCAGCAGAATCACTCCCCCCGCCAGCGCAAGCGTTGTCCACCCTATCTGTCGCCACAGCACCGGCGTTTTACTGCCGCTGAGTTTGACCGCCAGCTGACGGAAGCTGTGAACCAGCAGCGCTAAAGACGAAATGGTGAGAGAGGTTCCTGCCGCCATCGCCAGCGCCGACAGCATTCCCCAGCCAAAGACACCTATTATCTTACTGAACAGCAGCACCATAATGGCACCCGAGCACGGGCGCATCCCCATCGAGAGAATAATCATCAGCCGGGCGCGCCAGTCGTCGCCGTTCTGTAATTGTTCCTGCGTGGGCAGATGCTGATGACCGCAGCCGCAGTGTTCATCATGAACGTGGTGCGGCGTAAAGGATTTGAACGTGGGCTTTTTCAGCAGCGCGCGCAGTTTTTTCAGCGCCCGCCAGCAGAGGATCAGCCCCAGCACGCCTACCAGCGCATAGCTGCCCTTCTCCAGCCAGAAGCTGCTCATGTGCAGCTGGCGCGCCGGAAGCTGTAATAGCGAAAGCACAACAACAACCAGCGCAATCGCCACGCTGCCCTGAAGCAGCGAAGAGGCCAGCGTCAGGCCGATGCTCGATTTCAGCTTTGACGGATGGGTGGCAAGCCAGGTGGTGATGACGACTTTGCCGTGCCCCGGCCCCAGCGCGTGCAGAACGCCATAGACAAAACTGAACGCCAGCAGCGAGCCGCCCGCTTTGGCCGGGTTATCCGCCACCGCCTTCAGCAGTCCGCTCATCTGCTGGTTGACTTCACGCTGCCAGATAATGCTTTTCATCATCACCTGCGGCCAGGCCTGCCACAGCCACAGCGCCCCACAAACCGCGAACAGCAAAAAGAGCGCCAGCGGCCAGAGGTGTAGCCAGCGGCGAGACTTCCGAACTGGAGAGGAGATCACTGACATTGTAACGTCACCTCCTGCGCGAACTGTTTACCCAGCTCCATGTCCTCAGGCGGGGCATCTGCTTTATCCAGCGAGATCGCAAAATTCAGCGTCTCTTCGCTGGGTTTCGGGGTGTGCACGCCAATTTTGCAGCTTTTTTGCAGCGCGTCCGGCAGCCGTACGTCGCTGTCTTTGTCATAGCGCATGTCGACATAGTAGGTTGGGTCAAAAGTGGAAAAGCGGTACGTTTGCCCGGCCAGCGGCTGAGGATGCGCCAGCGGAAGCACGAACGTCAGCACCGCCTGATGCCCGTCACGCGTCATCCCGTATTCCGTTGGACGGTTCTGAAATTTGACCTTTTGGCCGTTATGCCAGAATTCGGTGAAGTAGTGCTGGCCGAGCACGTTGGCCATTACTTCCGCCGCCAGTTTTTTCCAGATGTCGTCGCCGGGCTTCGCGTTTCCCGCATCATAGAGCAGGTCAGCCGAAGTGATTTCATCCATCGTCCAGCGCATTTTCAGGCCGCTCAGCTGCGTGCCGTCGGTGACCAGCTCGGTCTGGAGACCAATAAAACTGTGAGGGTGGGCGCTGGCGGTGAAGGTGATAACCGCCAAAAATAACGCCATCGCACTTTGTTTAACTGTTTGCATCAATTCCTCACGTCAAAAATTCTGTGATGTTCCCCTGCAATCCTGAGTGAAAGGCCTGCCGGCGCGCTTTTCAGCGCTCATCCTTTAGCTATTCTTATCAAACATTCACACTGGATACCCGACAGATGATGACGACGCTTGAAATTCCATCTGTGCTTTCCAGTTCGCAGCGCCGCTGCCAGGTGCTTTTGATGCTTTACCTGCCCGATGCTGCCGTCACCGCACAGAGCATAATCGCTGCCAACGGCGTGGACGACGCGATGGCACGGCAAGATATAGCCGAGACGCGCGATGAAATCCAGCGCTATCACCGGCTGGATATCGTCACGCACCACGACGGCTGCTACCGGATTGAAGGCACAGCCCTGAATCAGCGTTTATGCCTGCTGCACTGGCTGCGTCGGGCGCTGCGGCTCTGCCCGCAGTTTGTCTCGCACCAGTTTACCCCCGCATTAAAAACCGCGCTTAAACAACACGGCATCGCGCGCCCGCTTTACGACGATGCGAACCTGCGGGCGCTGATCGGCTTCTGCTCTCGCAAGCTGCAGCGCCAGTTTGAATGCCGCGATGTGCAGTTTTTACAGCTCTATCTGCAATATTGTCTTATTCAGCACCAGCTCGGGAATACGCCGCAGTTTTCGCATGCCCAGCGCAGCTGGACCCAGTCGCGGGGAGAGTATTTTACGGCGCAGGAGATTGTCCGCCACTGGAAGCGGCGCGTGCCACAGGGCGCGCACGTGGATGAACAGCTGTTTCTGGCGCTGCTGTTTATGATGCTCCGCACGCCCGATCCGGTTCTTGATAAGCACCAGCAGGATCAGCGTCTACGCCGGGCCATCGTGCGCATGGTGGCCCGTTTTCGCTCGCAGACCGGAATGAACTTCAGCGATGAGCAGGGGCTGACCGATCAGCTGTATATCCATCTGGCTCAGGCGCTGGACCGTTCGCTGTTTGAGATCGGCATCGACAACAGCCTGCCGGAGGAGATCCATCGCCTTTATCCCCGTCTGTTACGCACCACGAAAGAGGCGCTGTTTGAGCTGGAGGCGGAATTCGGGCTGCGTTTTTCCGACGAAGAGATGAGTCTGGTGGCGGTAATTTTCGGTGCCTGGCTGATGCAGGAAACCGATCTGCATGAAAAACAGGTGATCCTGCTGACGGGAGACGATAAAGCCAGTGAGGAACAGATCGAACAGCAGCTTCGCGAGCTGACGCTGCTGCCGCTCAACATTCGCTACCTGACGCTGCAGGCCTTTCAGAAAGAGGGGGCGCCGCGCGAAGCCGCGCTGGTTATCACCCCCTACCCTACGGCCCTGCCGCTGTTCTCGCCGCCGCTGATCCATGCCGTTGAGACACTGAACGCGCAGCAGCAAGAACATATTCGCGCCATGCTGGAATCATAGCGACGCGCGGGCGGCCACTTTAGGGCGAACAACAGTGGCGGGCAAGGCAACGAGCGCCATCACCCAGAAGACGCCGTGCCCCAGATGCTGATAGAGGAACCCCGCAAAGACCGTCATGATCGCAATACTGCCCCCCATTGCCACTGCCGAATAGACGGCCTGCAGGCGAATCACGTCCCCGCCCTCGCGCGCAGCGATATAGCGCATGGCCGCCAGATGGCACACGGTAAAGGTGCCGCAGTGAAGAATTTGCGCCACAATCAGCCACGGCAGATCGGTCGTCCAGCCCATAATCCCCCAGCGCGCCACGCCGCACACGGCGGAAAGCAGCAGCAGGTCACGCGCGCCAAAGCGACGGAACAGTTTTTTGCTCAGGGCAAAGATAATGACTTCGGCCACCACGCCCAGCGACCACAGATAGCCCACGGCGGAAGCGGAATATCCTGCGCCTTGCCAGTAGATGGCGCTGAAACCATAGTACGCCGCATGTGCCCCCTGAAGGAGGCATACGCACGCCAGAAAACGCCAGCTCTGTGCGACCAGGCTCCGCCAGGCGGGCCAGCCTGCGCTCTCCTGATGGCGGCTTTCCCCCTGCGGCATCACCGACGGTCGCAGCAACATACCCAGCAGCATTGAGGCAATACCGATGCTCAGCAGGGCAAGAATGGCGCGGTAATCGTAAAGGCTGACCAGTTTGCCCACCAGCGCCGAGCCAATCACAAAGGCGATAGAGCCCCACAGGCGCACGCGACCGTAGTCCATGGTGATCTGTTTCTGCCAGGTGTTCGCCAGGGCATCCGTCAGCGGCACCAGCGGTGAGAAGAACAGGTTAAAGCCGACCATCACCACCATCAGCCAGGCAAACTGGTGGCTGACCCAGAAGCAGGCCACAAAGACCAGGGTCAGCAGAGCCAGAATGCGTACGGCCTTGATCAATAAGGAGGGATCGCTGACGCGCGGGGCGATCAGGAGGCTGCCGAGGAAACGCGCCACCAGCCCGGCCCCCAGCAGAACGCCGATGGTCTCGGGCGTCAGGCCGATACCCTTAAGCCAGACGCTCCAGAAAGGCAGAAAAATGCCGTAGCTAAAGAAATAGGTGAAATAACTGAGCGCCAGCCAGCGCGTGGAATGCAAGACCATGAATCCCTCCCGAAATCGAGGCCATAGTCTGGCGAGAATATAAAAATTAAGCAAGTAGATAGCCTGCTATAAATTAACGAAAAATTAACATCTTGTGCAGTCGTCTGGCTTATGGCAGGGAATGAAAATGTGTATTACGTTTAAATTACTCCATTTGCAGAGGTATTTCTGCCATGAACTCACTACGTTATCTCGATTTTGGTCAGTCGCGTCATCTGCTGCTGCTCATTGGCCGCATCGCGCTTGTCGTGCTGTTTATTATCTTTGGTTACCCGAAACTGACGGGGTTTAGCGGTACCGTACAATATATGACCTCGCTGGGTACGCCGATGCCCATGCTGGCGGCCATTATTGCGGTGGTGATGGAAGTGCCTGCTGCGATCCTGATCGTACTGGGCTTTTTCACCCGTCCTCTCGCGGTACTGTTTGTCTTCTATACGCTGGGCACGGCGATTATCGGTCACCACTACTGGGATATGACCGGTGATGCGGTCGTACCGAATATGATTAACTTCTACAAAAACGTCAGTATTGCTGGCGCCTTTATTTTGCTGGCGATTGTCGGACCTGGCGCCATCTCCCTGGACCGGCGTTAAGCCATAAAAAAAGGCCGCATGCGCGGCCTTTTTTATTTCTGCAAAGCAGAGGAATTATGCGTATACCGGGAAGCGTGCGCAGATATCCAGAACTTTACCTTTAACGCGCTCGATAACCGCTTCGTCATTGATGTTGTCCAGAACGTCACACATCCAGCCCGCCAGCTCTTTTACTTCCGCTTCTTTGAAGCCGCGGCGAGTCACGGCCGGAGAACCGATACGGATACCGGAGGTCACGAACGGGCTCTTCGGATCGTTTGGCACGCTGTTTTTGTTCACGGTGATGTTGGCGCGGCCCAGGGCAGCGTCAGCTTCTTTACCGGTCAGGTTCTTATCAACCAGATCCAGCAGGAACAGGTGGTTTTCAGTCCCGCCGGATACCACTTTGTAGCCACGGTTCAGGAACACTTCCACCATCGCTTTGGCGTTCTTAGCAACCTGCTGCTGGTAAACCTTGAACTCTGGCTCCATCGCTTCTTTCAGCGCGACCGCTTTTGCCGCGATAACGTGCATCAGCGGGCCGCCCTGCGCGCTTGGGAACACCGCGGAGTTCAGTTTTTTGTACAGCTCTTCGTCACCGCCCTTCGCCAGGATCAGGCCACCGCGTGGACCCGCCAGGGTTTTGTGGGTGGTGGTGGTCACAACGTGCGCATGCGGAACCGGGTTAGGGTAAACGCCAGCAGCGATCAGGCCCGCTACGTGCGCCATGTCAACGAACAGGTAAGCACCGATGCTGTCTGCGATTTCACGCATTTTTGCCCAGTCAACGATGCCGGAGTAAGCAGAGAAGCCACCGATGATCATCTTCGGTTTGTGCTCTTTAGCCTGCTTCGCCATGTCTTCGTAGTCAATTTTACCGGACTCATCAATACCGTAAGGGATGATGTTGTACAGTTTGCCGGAGAAGTTAACCGGGGAGCCGTGAGTCAGGTGGCCGCCCTGCGCCAGGTTCATACCCAGAACGGTATCGCCCGGCTGCAGCAGCGCGGTGTAGACCGCGAAGTTAGCCTGAGAGCCAGAGTGCGGCTGGACGTTTGCATAGTCAGCGCCAAAAAGTTCTTTCGCACGATCGATAGCCAGCTGCTCAACGATATCAACGTACTCGCAACCGCCGTAATAGCGTTTGCCCGGGTAACCTTCAGCGTATTTGTTGGTCAGCTGAGACCCCTGCGCCTGCATCACGCGCGGGCTGGTGTAGTTTTCGGAGGCGATCAGTTCGATGTGCTCTTCCTGACGTACTTTTTCCTGCTCCATAGCCTGCCACAGTTCGGCATCATAATCGGCAATGTTCATTTCACGCTTTAACATCCGCATCTCCTGACTCAGCTAACAAGTAAATTTTGGCCTGAAAAGGCAGTCCTGTTGGACGACGGGCAACAGTATAACTGATTAGTTCTGTGATAACAGGTCTTGACAAACGATTTTACGCAAACGTTTTCCTACCCGCCACGCAAGGGTTTGAGGAATAAAGCGCTCGCCCTTTCCAGCGGATTTCTTTTCAGGTTTGTGATGCATATTTTTCATCTTGCAAAGAACCATTTACAACGCAGGGGTATTTTTTATAAGATGCATTTAAAATACATCATTAAAATGACATCAGAAGGACGCGCTCATGCTCGACGCTCAAACCATCGCTACCGTAAAAGCCACTATTCCCCTGCTGGTGGAAACCGGCCCTAAACTCACCGCCCATTTCTACGACCGCATGTTCACGCACAACCCGGAGCTCAAAGAGATTTTCAACATGAGCAACCAGCGTAACGGCGATCAGCGTGAAGCGCTGTTCAACGCCATCGCGGCTTACGCCAGCAATATTGAAAACCTGGCTGCGCTGCTGCCCGCGGTGGAAAAAATCGCGCAGAAACATACCAGCTTCCAGATCCAACCCGAGCAGTACAACATCGTCGGCACTCACCTGCTGGCGACGCTGGACGAAATGTTCAGCCCGGGTCAGGAGGTGCTGGACGCGTGGGGTAAAGCCTACGGGGTGCTGGCAAACGTGTTTATCAACCGTGAAGCGCAGATTTACAGTGAAAACGCCCGCAAGAACGGCGGCTGGGAAGGTACCCGCGCATTCCGCATCGTTGAGAAAACGCCGCGCAGCGCGTTAATCACCAGCTTCGAGTTTGAGCCGGTGGACGGTAAACCGGTGGCCGATTACCAGCCAGGACAGTATCTGGGCGTGTGGCTGAAGCCTGAAGGTTTCCCGCATCAGGAGATCCGCCAGTATTCTCTTACCCGCAAGCCAAACGGCAAAGCCTACCGCATTGCGGTGAAGCGTGAGGACGGCGGTCAGGTTTCCAGCTGGCTGCACAACGAAGCTAACGTGGGCGACGTGGTCTATCTGGCCGCGCCAGCGGGCGACTTCTTCATGGCCGTTGAAGCGAATACCCCGGTGACGCTGATCTCTGCGGGTGTCGGCCAGACGCCAATGCTGGCCATGCTCGATACGCTGGCAAAATCACACCACGGTGCGCAGGTTAACTGGTTCCATGCCGCCGAAAACGGCGACGTGCACGCCTTTGCGGATGAGGTGAAAACGCTCGGAGCCTCCCTGCCGCGTTTCACCGCGCATACCTGGTATCGTCTGCCGACGGAAGCGGATCGCGCTGCCGCGCAATTTGACAGCGAAGGGTTGATGGATTTACGCCAGCATGAAGGTGCGTTCAGCGCACCGGAGATGCAGTTCTACGTCTGTGGACCGGTGGCGTTTATGCAGTATGCCGCGAAGCAGCTGGTTGAGCTGGGCGTGAACAAAGACAACATTCATTACGAATGTTTCGGGCCGCATAAGGTGCTGTAATGCAAAAAGCCCCTCGTTTGAGGGGCTTTTTTTCGTCGGGTGGCGGCTGCGCCTTACCCGGCCTGGAAAATGTTTAAATCGCGGCGTCGTCTTCTTCGCCGGTACGGATACGGATCACGCGCGCCACGTCAAAGACGAAGATTTTACCGTCGCCGATTTTGCCCGTCTGCGCCGTGCGGATAATGGTGTCCACACAGGTATCGACGATATCGTCGCTGACCACGATTTCAATTTTCACTTTCGGCAGAAAGTCGACCATGTACTCTGCGCCACGGTAAAGCTCGGTGTGACCTTTCTGACGACCAAAACCTTTCACTTCCGTCACGGTCATCCCGGTGATGCCGACTTCCGCCAGCGCTTCACGCACATCATCCAGTTTGAAAGGTTTAATAATCGCATCAATCTTTTTCATGGTGGGTCCTTAAACTCTTGCCTGTAAGCTGCCTCGTAATCGATTGCCCACAGTACCATATTCAGGCAAATTTTGCGGTACTACTCTTTAAAATCGTTCGCTTCCAGCTCGTGGCGCGAGAGCAGCTTGTAAAACTCGGTGCGGTTGCGCCCGGCCATCCGCGCCGCGTGGGTCACGTTGCCTTTGGTGATCTGCAATAGCTTGCGCAGATAGTTCAGCTCGAACTGATTCCGCGCTTCGGCAAACGTCGGCAGCGCCGTGTTTTCCCCTTCCAGCGCCTGCTCCACCAGCGCATCGCTGATGACCGGTGAGGAGGTCAGCGCCACGCACTGCTCAATCACGTTGACCAGTTGACGCACGTTACCCGGCCAGCTTGCGGCCATCAGCCGCTTCATCGCATCGGTGGAAAACGCGCGCACGAACGGTTTATGACGATCGGCCGCCTGACGCAAAAGATGGTTCGCCAGCAGCGGGATGTCTTCCGCACGTTCGGCCAGCGCCGGGATCTTCAGGTTGACCACGTTCAGACGGTAGTAGAGATCTTCGCGGAACTCGTTGCGGGCCATCACTTTTGGCAGATCGCGGTGGGTAGCGGAGATAATTCGCACGTTAATATCGATATCGCGGTTGCTGCCCAGCGGGCGCACTTTGCGCTCCTGCAGCACGCGCAGCAGCTTGACCTGCAGCGGCGCGGGCATGTCGCCAATCTCGTCCAGGAAAAGCGTGCCGCCTTCCGCCGCCTGGAACAGCCCTTCACGGCTGCTTACCGCGCCGGTGAATGCGCCGCGGGCATGACCAAACAGTTCGGATTCAAGCAGCTGCTCCGGTAGCGCGCCACAGTTAATGGCGATAAAGGCGTTTTTACTGCGCGGGCTGGCGTTATGAATCGCCTGCGCCAGGATCTCTTTCCCGGTTCCGCTCTGGCCGTTGATGAGCACGCTAACGTCCGACTGCGCCACCATCCTCGCCTGTTCAAGCAGGCGCAGCATCACGGGACTGCGCGTGACGATAGACTCCCGCCACGCTTCATCCCCCGCCGGAGCGGCATGTTCCAGCGCGCTGTCGATAGCCTTATACAGCGCGTCTTTGTCCACCGGCTTGGTCAGGAAGCTGAATACCCCCTGCTGCGTCGCGGCAACCGCATCCGGGATCGACCCGTGCGCGGTCAGGATAATCACGGGCATCCCCGGCTGCTGCTTCTGGATCTCCGCAAACAGCTGCAGGCCGTCCATTTCATCCATCCGCAGGTCGCTTATCACCAGATCGATTTTCTCGCGGCTGAGAATTTTCAGCCCCTCCAGCCCGCTTTCCGCGGTCACGACGCTGTAGCCTTCACTCACCAGACGCATCCCCAGCAGCTTTAACAGACCGGGATCGTCATCCACCAGTAAGAGATGGGCTGGTTTACGGCTCGTCATGCTTCACATCCTCTTGTTTCGGCGTATCGCTGTCCGGCGCAGCGGAGGAACTCCCCGGCTGATATTTACGCGACGAGAGCTGTCTTTCGATATCGGTCAGGTTCTCCAGCTTACGCGTCGTGGTATCCAGCTGCGTACGTAAATGTTGCTGCTGTTGGCGCAGTGTATCAAGCTCGCTATCGGTTGACTGTTGCAGCTTGCTGTAGCGGGAGCGCTCTTCAGAAAGCTGAAGCTGTAGCGTCTGGCCATCGCGCCAGAGCTGGTATACCGGGCGGATCTGTACCGGAAGATTGACGACAAAGGTGTCCAGCCGGGTCACGTTGGCGCGGCGTTCGACGGGGGTAATTTTCGCATCTGCGAGTAAAATCCCACGCTTGAAGGCGTCCTGCCAGGTGTCATCATCCAGCATCGCCGCTTTCGCGCGGGCGTCGACCGGCGCCAGACGCTGGGCGCAATCTATCCCGCGCAGCCAGAACAGCGGGTTAGTTTCGACGTCATGGCCTGAGAGGTTCCAGATGTCGTCACAGCGGGTTGAGAGGAAATCAGCCAGCTGGTTATCGGGCCATTTATCTTCTTGTTTATCGCTAATCGCACTTTGTGGCACATGGGAAACACACCCTGCCAGAAATACACAGGGCAGGCTCAGGCGAAGCGTGCTGCGGGAAAACACCGCGCGTACGGCGCGGGAAAAGACGTGTGACATACTCACCAGACATAGATTCATTTTATTGATTTTTCCGGCTCAGGGGCAGTTCAATACGGAAGCAAACATCCGAACGTTCGTCCGTGGCGATGTTAAGCTCACCCTGCATGCGTCGTATGCAGTCCCGGGCGATGCTTAAGCCCAGACCACTGCCTTTCACCGCACCTTTCCGCTGATGACTCCCCTGGAAAAAGGGCTCGAAGATCATGGTTTTTTCGTCATCGGGGATCGGGGTGCCGGTGTTAGCGACGTCTATAAACACCCGGGAACCCTTCGTATAGCTTCGGATATAAATGTTACCGGATTCAGTACCATAGTGCACCGCATTGGAATAAAGATTATCCAGCACGCTCATTAACAGCATGGGTTCAGCGAGACAGGTCGGCGCATTCAGCTCTACACCGGTATGCATCATTTTAGCTCTTGCTGGCAGGCTATGGGCGGAGATCACCATATCCACCAGCGGTTCAATGTCGACGTTTTCCAGTACGACCGCTCCGTCAGCCAGCTTGCGGTTGTAATCCAGCAGCTGCTCAATCAGCTTCTGCAGATTGCGGCTGCTGTTATCCAGGATCTCGACAATTTCTTTCTGTTCGGGCGTAAGCGGCCCTGCCACTTCGTCCGCCAGCAGTTCCGTCCCTTCGCGCATGCTGGCCAGCGGCGTTTTAAGCTCATGGGAGATATGGCGCAGGAACTGATGACGCTGTGATTCAAGCCACGCCAGGCGCTCGGACAGCCAGATAATACGCTGACCGACGGAACGCAATTCGCGGGGACCTTTAAAAGCGACCGTATCACCCAGCGATTTTCCCTCCCCCAGGCGGTTGATCATCCGCTGGATCCCCTTCACCGGGCCGATGATCATGCGGGTAAAGAGCAGAACCAGCCCGAGGCTCACGAGGAACAGCACCAGCGCCTGCCAGCCGAAGAACTGGCCGCGCTCGGCAATCTCCTGCTGAAGCTGCTGGCCGCGAGAGAAAATTACCGTGCGGGTTGACTGCACCATCTCGGTATTGGCGTTGGCGAAGGCTTCAAGACGCGCGGCGGCGGCGGCATCGGGTCCACTGTTGTGGCACTGCAGCTGCGCAAGATCGTTCAGATCCTGACGTAACGCCTGATACAGCTTGTCGTCAGGCAATACGCCGGCGTGGGCGTCCAGCATTTCGCTATAGCGCTTGCGCTGACTCTGGTACACCTTTTCCAGCGTGCGATCGTCAAGCACGCAGTATTGACGATAGCTACGCTCCATCTCAAGCGCGGCGTTGGTCATGGCTTCACTGCGTCTTGCGTCAATAAGCGTCGTGCGGTTCGTCAGTGCCGCCTGGGCACTCAACGCGTTCAGGCTTTGCCAGGCCTGCCAGGCAAGGATCAGCAACGGCAGCAGGATCAGCAGGAAGGCCATCATCACGAGCTGTCGCAGGGAACGGGGAAAGACGGGCCAGCGTTTCAACGCATTACTCTCTTAATGGGGATATACGCAGAGCGTAACTGAGTCTGCCCTTCAGATACAACAAAGCCGGGTAAAAACCCGGCTTTGTCATGGAATGAGGCGGTGCCTAACTCGACGTTTCGCCCTGGCCTGATAAAGCATCGCTATGATCAGTAGTTGGACGGCAGGCACCTTTTTGTGCGTCATTCGAAGTTTATGTAGCACGTCCCGAAGGGGCTGACATAAGAAGGTGAATGAGCCACTGGTTAATATTATGCAACACCCATGCCAAAATGCAAAACAAAATATTAACACATTGAAATATATGCTTTTTATTCACTTAACCCGTTCATTATCGGTTGAATGATTTCCAGGCTAAGTGTCGCTATTCAGCAACACCTTAACGGGAACCTTTTCTGCCACATATAAATCAATGGGTTAAATGTCTCCTTTTGGAGACACTTAAACCAGAGGGTTGTCGCGATTTTGCGACAGAGACAAAAAAGCCCGGTGGCGCTCGCGCCTACCGGGCCTACAGTCAGGATGCTGAAACTTAACCCAGCTGTTTACGGGCGTTGCGGAAGATGCGCATCCACGGGCTGTCCTCGCCCCAGTTTTCCGGGTGCCAGGAGTTGCTCACGGTACGGAACACACGTTCCGGATGCGGCATCATGATGGTTGCACGACCGCTTTCACTGGTTACCGCGGTAATACCGTTCACCGAACCGTTCGGGTTAGCCGGATAGGTTTCTGTCACCTTGCCGAAGTTATCGACAAAGCGCAGCGCCACCAGACCTTTGCTCTCCAGCTGAGCCAGATGCGCAGCATCACGCACCTCTACCTGACCTTCACCGTGGGAAACGGCGATTGGCATTTGCGACCCGACCATCCCCTGCAGCAGCAGAGACGGGCTCTGAGTCACTTCTACCAGGCTGAAGCGCGCCTCAAAGCGGTCTGACTGGTTACGCACAAAGCGCGGCCAGGCTTCGCTGCCTGGGATCAGTTCGCGCAGGTTAGACATCATCTGGCAGCCGTTGCACACGCCCAGCGCCAGCGTTTGCGGACGGTGGAAGAAGGTTTCGAACTCGTCGCGCACGCGGCTGTTGAACAGAATGGACTTCGCCCAGCCTTCGCCCGCACCCAGCACGTCGCCGTAGGAGAAGCCGCCGCACGCCACCAGCGCCTGGAAATCTTCCAGACCGGTACGGCCTGCCAGCAGGTCGCTCATGTGGACGTCGATAGCGTCAAAGCCCGCGCGGTGGAAGGCAGCCGCCATCTCAACGTGGGAGTTAACGCCCTGCTCGCGCAGCACGGCCACTTTCGGACGCGCGCCGGTCGCAATGTACGGCGCGGCGATGTCTTCGTTGATGTCGAAGGAGAGCTTCACGTTCAGGCCTGGATCCTGGTCATTGGCCTTCGCGTTGTGCTCCTGATCGGCACATTCCGGGTTATCACGCAGGCGCTGCATCTGCCAGGTGGTTTCCGCCCACCACATGCGCAGCGTGGTGCGGCTTTCGCTGAACACGGCGTGACCGTCAGCTTCAATGACGAAGCGGTCGCCCTGAACGGCTTTACCCAGATAGTGCACGCAGTCAGCCAGGCCATGCTGCGCCAGAATCGCTTCAACCGCATCGCGATCCGCCGCACGCACCTGAATCACGGCGCCCAGCTCTTCGTTAAACAGCGCAGCCAGACGGTCTTCGCCAAGCGTCGCAATGTTCGCTTCCACGCCACAGTGGCCGGTGAAGGCCATCTCTGCCAGGGTCACCAGCAGGCCGCCGTCGGAACGGTCGTGGTAGGCCAGCAGCTTACGCTGCGCCACCAGCGCCTGAATCGCGTCGTAGAAGCCTTTCAGCTGCGCCACGTCGCGCACGTCGGCGGGCTTGTCGCCGAGCTGACGGTAAACCTGCGCCAGCGCGGTCGCGCCCAGCGCGTTGTTGCCTTTGCCCAGATCAATCAGCAGCAGGGCGTTGTCTTCCGTCGCAAGCTGCGGCGTAACGGTGTGACGCACGTCTTCCACGCGGGCAAACGCGGTGATCACCAGCGACAGCGGGGAGGTCATCTCGCGCTGCTCGCTGCCTTCCTGCCAGCGGGTTTTCATCGACATGGAGTCTTTGCCCACCGGAATGGTCAGGCCGAGGGCAGGACACAGCTCCTCGCCCACCGCCTTCACGGCTTCATACAGGCCCGCGTCTTCGCCAGGGTGACCGGCAGCGGCCATCCAGTTTGCGGAGAGCTTAATACGTTTGATATCGCCAATCTGAGTCGCGGCGATGTTGGTCAGCGCTTCACCGACGGCCAGACGGGCAGAGGCCGCGAAGTCCAGCAGCGCGACCGGGGTGCGTTCACCCAGCGCCATCGCTTCGCCGTAGTAGCTGTCGAGGCTCGCGGTGGTCACGGCGCAGTTCGCCACCGGGATCTGCCACGGGCCGACCATCTGGTCACGGGATACCATACCGGTCACGGTACGGTCGCCGATGGTCACCAGGAAGGTTTTCTCAGCAACAGCTGGCAGGTGCAGCACGCGATTAACGGCTTCAGCTACGGTAATGCCCTGGCGATCCAGCGCTTTGCCCGCCGCTTTACGGGTCTGCACGTCGCGGGTCATCTTCGGCGTTTTACCGAGCAGGACGTCGAGCGGCAGATCGATCGGCTGGTTGTCGAAATGGGTGTCGCTCAGAGTCAGGTGCTGCTCTTCGGTCGCTTCACCGATGACGGCATACGGCGCGCGCTCGCGGCGGCACAGCTCGTCAAACAGCGGCAGCTGATCCTCCGCAACGGCCAGCACGTAGCGCTCCTGGGATTCGTTACACCAGATTTCCAGCGGGCTCATGCCCGGCTCATCGCTCAGGATATCGCGCAGGTTGAAACGGCCACCGCGGCCGCCGTCGCTCACCAGCTCCGGCATGGCGTTGGACAGACCGCCCGCGCCCACGTCGTGGATAAAGAGGATCGGGTTAGCATCGCCCAGCTGCCAGCAGCGGTCGATCACTTCCTGGCAGCGACGCTCCATCTCAGGGTTGTCACGCTGCACGGACGCGAAGTCGAGATCCGCATCAGACTGGCCTGAGGCCATCGAAGAGGCCGCACCGCCGCCCAGACCGATGTTCATCGCCGGGCCGCCGAGCACGATCAGCTTCGCGCCGACGACGATCTCGCCTTTCTGCACGTGATCGGCACGGATGTTGCCGATCCCGCCCGCCAGCATGATCGGTTTGTGGTAGCCGCGCAGCTCTTCGCCGTTGTGGCTCTCCACTTTCTCTTCATAGGTACGGAAGTAACCGTTCAGCGCCGGACGACCAAATTCGTTGTTAAACGCCGCGCCGCCCAGCGGGCCTTCGGTCATGATATCCAGCGCGGTCACGATGCGCTCTGGCTTGCCGAAATCTTCTTCCCACGGCTGTTCAAAGCCCGGGATACGCAGGTTGGAGACGGAGAAACCGACCAGACCCGCTTTTGGTTTTGCACCACGACCGGTCGCCCCTTCGTCACGGATTTCACCGCCGGAGCCGGTCGCCGCACCCGGCCACGGGGAGATCGCGGTCGGGTGGTTGTGGGTTTCCACTTTCATCAGGATATGCGCTGGCTCCTGATGGAAGTCATAGCGCCCTGCTTCGCGATCGGCGAAGAAGCGGCCCACCTCGGAACCTTCCATCACCGCGGCGTTGTCTTTATAGGCAGACAGCACGTGGTCAGGCGTTTGTTCCATGGTGTTTTTGATCATTTTGAACAGCGACTTTGGCTGCTGTTCGCCGTCAATAATCCAGTCGGCATTGAAAATCTTGTGGCGGCAGTGCTCCGAGTTCGCCTGCGCGAACATGTAGAGTTCAATGTCGTTCGGGTTGCGGTTGAGCTTAACGAACGCATCCTGCAGGTAGTCGATCTCGTCTTCTGCCAGCGCCAGGCCGAGACGCAGGTTGGCGTCAATCAGCGCCTGACGGCCCTGCCCCAGCAGGTCCACGCTCTGTACCGGCGCAGGCTGATGGTGGGAGAAAAGCTTCTGCGCGTCATCAAGAGAGGCAAATACGCTCTCCATCATGCGGTCGTGCAGTTCAGCCGCAACCGCCTGCCACTGCGCGTCGCTCAGGGTAGAGGCTTCCACGTAGTACGCCACGCCGCGCTCCAGACGGTTAATCTGGCTCAGGCCACAGTTGTGGGCGATGTCGGTGGCTTTGGAAGACCAGGGGGAGATGGTGCCCGGACGCGGCGTCGCAAGGATCAGTTTGCCGGTTGGCGTATGGCTGCTGAGGCTTGGGCCATACTTGAGCAGGCGTTCCAGCTGTACGCGCTCCTCTGCATTCAGGGGGGCATTCAGGTCAGCAAAATGGACATACTCAGCGTAAATATTGCTTACCGGAAGGTCGGCCGCCTGAAAACGTGCCAGCAGTTTGGTAATACGGAAGGCAGACAGTGCAGGCGAACCACGCAGAATTTCCATCATAAGTCTCTCGTCTTCGAAGCGCCGGGGCGCTTACAGTGTGCGCAAGGGGGGAAAACGGGCGTCATTATAGAGAATCCTGAGCGCCGACGAAACCGTTTGCGTCGAAATAAAATTGGCAAAGAGATTTAACAATAGATGTGACCTGTCTCTCTAATTGGTTGCCAAGTGGCGCAAGTTTACGCAAAATGCCGCTCATTCAATGGCAAACCTTATTGTTAACATGGCTACAGCAGACTGAGGCAACCGGCGTCGCAGAGAATTAACTAATTGAAAAAATTAAAGATTAATTATCTGCTCATCGGCATTGTAACGTTGCTGTTGGCAGTGGCCCTCTGGCCTTCCATCCCCTGGATCGGCAAAGCCGAAAACCGTATTGCCGCCATTCAGGAGCGGGGGGAATTGCGCGTCAGTACCCTCAACTCTCCGCTGATTTACAGCGACATCAACGGCAAAATCATTGGGCTGGATTATGAACTGGCACAACAGTTCGCCGATTATCTTGGCGTGAAGCTAAAAATCACCGTCCGCCAGAATATCAACCAGCTGTTTGACGACCTCGATAACGACGATGCCGATATGCTGGCCGCCGGGCTGGTGTATAACAGCGAGCGCAGCAAAAACTATCAGCCAGGCCCGACCTACTACTCCGTTTCGCAGCAGCTGGTTTACCGCGTCGGGAGCCTGCGCCCGCGCTCGCTGGCGTCGATTAACGATCGGCAGCTGACGATTGCCCCCGGTCACGTGGTAATTGACGATCTGCGCGAGCTCAAGGAGAAGAAATATCCCGACCTGAGCTGGACGGTGGATGCGAAACTCGGCACGACGGAGCTGCTGGAGCAGGTAAAAGATCAGAAAGTCCCTTACACCATCGCCGATTCGGTCGCGATCAGCCTGTTCCAGCGGGTACATCCAGAAATCGCCGTGGCGCTGGACGTCACCGACGAGCAGCCTGTGACCTGGTTTACTCAGCTCGATGACGATCAGACCCTCTCTGCCGCGATGCTCGATTTCTTCAACACCATGAATGAAGACGGTACGCTGGCGCGCCTGGAGGAGAAGTACCTCGGGCATGGTGATGACTTTGACTACGTTGATACCCGCAGCTTCCTGCGTGCGGTAGACAGCGTCCTGCCGGACCTGCAGCCGCTGTTCGAAAAATACGCCCAGGAAATTGACTGGAAACTGCTGGCGGCTATTTCTTATCAGGAATCCCACTGGGATACCCAGGCCACGTCTCCGACTGGCGTACGTGGTTTGATGATGTTAACTAAAAATACCGCGCTGAGCCTCGGCGTCAATGACCGTACCGATGCGGAACAGAGCATCAGCGGCGGCGCGCGCTACCTGCAGGATATGATGGCCAAAGTCCCGGAAACGGTGCCGGAAGAGGAGCGGATCTGGTTCGCGCTGGCGGCCTACAATATGGGCTATGCGCATATGCTGGATGCGCGAGCGCTGACGGCCAAAACGAAAGGCAACCCGGACAGCTGGTCAGACGTAAAGCAGCGCCTGCCGCTGCTGAGCCAGAAGCCATGGTATAACAAGCTGACGTACGGCTACGCGCGTGGGCATGAAGCCTACGCCTACGTGGAAAATATCCGTAAATATCAGATCAGCCTGGTCGGTTATCTGCTGGAGAAAGAGAAAGAGGCGACAGAGGCCAAACGGCTGGCCCAAAGCTACCCTGTCGTGGCGCCGGACGAGCTTAACCGTCCGTCGGCTTCAATTCTGCCTTTTGCTGCTTTTTCTGCTGACGGCGCATTCGAAAGAAATCGCTTAATAGCCCCGAACACTCTGGTGCAAGCACCCCGCCGATAGTCTTCACCTGGTGGTTCATCCCCGGGTGACCCAGCACGTCCATCAGCGAACCGGCCGCACCGGTTTTTTCATCTCGCGCACCGAAGACCAGAGTTCCGATCCGGCTGTGTACCATCGCCCCGGAGCACATCACGCACGGCTCCAGCGTCACATACAGCGTGGTATCAAGCAGGCGATAGTTTTGCAGCACCAGACCGCCCTGACGAAGCGCCATGATTTCGGCGTGCGCCGTCGGATCGTGGCGGCCAATGGGACGGTTCCACCCTTCACCAATCACCTGGTTATTATGGACCAGCACGGCGCCCACGGGCACTTCGCCCTCGTCCCAGGCACGCTGAGCGAGCGTTAGCGCGTGGCGCATCCAGTATTCATGTGAGAATTCAGGGTTGGACAACGGTTGATACTCCAGTCGAAAAGCGGGCGGCATTATACACACCCCTTATGGATAAGACTATTCGAGTTGCTGAAGTTCACCTGATGGCGTGACGCGCCAGCGATGCTGGCAAAAATAGAGCAGCGGGTTGTCCTGCTTGCTGTCGCTGTAGCCGCTGTACAGGCGCAGTGGCGTGCCGATACGTTTTTCCAGCTGGACCACTTTTTCATGCCCCAGGCAGCGCATCGTCAGCACCCAACCGCCGTAACCGCGGGCAATTTGCGTGGCGATAAGATTTACGCGCGGAAGCCAGGGGGTATCAAAGTAGACCTGCTCCACCAGCGTCTGCGGGGAGCCGGTAATCAGCCAGATGTCGGCATCGTTCGCGTCGAGATAGCCGGTCAGGCGCGCCTGCACCACCGGGAATGCGGCAACGTGGCCGCGGAACCACTGCGCAAAATCCTGCTCGAGCTGTTTAAGCCGCGCTTCGCTGTGCCCAAACGTACATCCCCACAGCAGCAGGCTCATCGGCCATCGCGCCGCACGGCCTTTCACCAGCAGCGCGATCCCGATAACAGGTAAGAGCGGTAGCACGAGCAGCGCATTCAGAGGCTGACGCCGCAGCAGGTAACGCATAAACGTACCAAACATATCCTGCTGATGCAGCGTGCCATCCAGGTCGAAAAAGACAACGCGACGCCCGTGATTTGCCAAACCTTACTCCTCTGGGTCGTTGAAACCTAACAGCCAGGTAAACAGGAACCCGGCGATCACCGCTACTAAATAGCCTAACAGATAGAGCACCACTTTTCCGGTCACGATGGTTAATGCCAGCGGTAACCCCGAGAGACCAAAGGTGATGACGGTGGCAACTTTCCAGTAGCTGATCAGCGCCCCGCCTACCGCGCCGCCCAGACAGGCCGCGAGGAACGGTTTACCCAGCGGCAGCGTAACGCCGAAAATCAGCGGCTCGCCAATGCCGAGCAGTCCGACCGGGAGTGCGCCTTTAATCATTTTTTTCAGACGCGCGTTGCGGGTTTTCATCAGTACCGCAATTGCCGCACCGACCTGCCCTACACCCGCCATCGACAGGATAGGCAGCAGCGCGTTATAGCCGTGCGCCTGCACCAGCTCGACGTGGATCGGTACCAGCCCCTGATGCAGGCCGGTCAGCACCAGCGGCAGGAAAGTACCCGACAGCACCGCGCCCACTAACAGGCCGCCGCGATCAATCGCCAGCGACGCACCGTGGGCAATGGCCTCAGAGATCCACCCGCCTAACGGCTGGAGGGCCACAATCGCTACGCTACCGGTAATCAGCGTGGTCAGCAGCGGGTTGAGAATCAGCTCGATGGAGCCTGGCAGAACCGCGCGCAGCCGTTTCTCGATCCAGCACATCAGGATGACCACCAGCAGCACCGCGATCACCCCGCCGCGGCCCGGCTGGAGCGCCTCACCAAACAGCGTGATCTGCGCCAGCTGCGGGCTGGACAAGATGCCCGCCATCACCCCGCCCATCGCCAGCGATCCGCCAAACACCTTCGCGGTATTCACCCCGACCAGAATGTTCATGATGGTGAACACCGCGCTGCCGAAGATCCCGAGAATCCCCAGCAGGTTCGGATACTGCGTGGCGAAATCCCCCACAATATCCGGCCGCTTGAGGATATTGATGATCCCGGTGATCAGGCCTGAGGCAATAAACGCCGGGATCAGCGGAATAAAGACATTTGCCAGCTGTCGCAGCGCATCGCTCATCGGGGCTTTGTATTTCGCCTTTGCCTGGACTTTGGTGCGCTCAGCATCGTCAATCGATACGCTCGCACTCACGCCCATCAGCGCGCGCATGGCATCGACAACCTGCGCCGCTTTCCCTGGGCCGACGATCAGCTGGTGCTGCTGCCCCTGCTTCACGTAGCCGCTGACGCCGGAAAGCTGCTTCAGACCCGGCACGTCAAGCTGGTCGTCGTCATGCACCTCGACGCGCACGCGCGTCATGCAGTTTTCGAGACGCTGAATATTTTGTTCCCCACCAATCCCCCGCAGGATACCGCTGGCGAGCGCTGCTGTTTTGTCCATACACGCCTCTGTTAGTGTTCTAATGCCGCCCGTAAGAAACCGTTATGCGCATCGAGTTTGGCTCTTGCGGCCGCCGCATCCAGCCCGCTTAAGATCATCAAAATGGCCGGTTTAACATCGTGATCGGTCTGTTTGAGTACCGCTTCCGCCTCTTCGCGGCCTGCGCCCGTCGCCTCCATCACCATGCGGCAGGCTCTGTCCACCAGCTTGACGTTGGTGGCCTGCATATCCACCATCAGGTTCTGATACACCTTGCCGAACTTCACCATCGCGCCGGTGGAGATCATATTGAGCACCAGCTTTTGCGCGGTCCCGGATTTCAGGCGCGTGGAGCCGGTGAGCGCTTCCGGCCCGACAACTGGCGAGATAGCAATAGCGGCCACCTGCGCAATCGGTGAGCCAGGGTTGCAGGAGATGGCGACCGTCGTGCAGCCGGTCTGGTTGGCGTATTCCAGCCCGCCAATCACGTACGGCGTGCGCCCGGATGCCGCCAGCCCGACCACCAGATCCTTCGCGGTCAGATTAAGATCCTTCAGGTCATCCTCACCCAGCTGTTTGTTGTCTTCCGCCCCTTCAACGGCTTTCAGCAGCGCACCGGGGCCACCGGCGATCAGCCCAACTACCAGACCATGCGGGACCCCAAAGGTTGGCGGACATTCTGACGCGTCCAGGACCCCTAAACGCCCGCTGGTCCCCGCCCCCATGTAAATAATGCGTCCACCGGCCTTAAGAGCTTCCGCAGCCGCATCGACCGCTTTCGCCACCTCTGGTAATGTCTCTTTCACAGCCTGCGCGACCAGCGTATCCTGTTGATTAAAGCGGTTAACCAGCTCCAGGGTGGAGAGCGCATCCAGATCCATGGTTTGCGGGTTACGTGTTTCAGAAACAAGTGAGCCAAGATTCATTTTTGTACCTCAAGAATTTTTAATTCATAATAATCACACTATAATGGAATATAAAATTCATTCAGGCGAGCAAAATCCGTATTTGCGCAGATAATCACATTTTCGCCAGGAGACCGTATGAACTGTTTAATTCGCATTCGCCAGCGCTACGCAGGCTTTGCCCAAAGCGACAAGAAGCTGGCGGATTTTCTGCTTTCTCAACCCGATCGCGCGCGCCATCTCAGCTCGCAGCAGCTGGCGAGTGAAGCCGGGGTGAGCCAGTCCAGCGTGGTGAAATTTGCGCAGAAGATTGGCTTTAAGGGATTCCCTGCCCTCAAGCTGGCGATCAGTGAAGCGCTGGTCAGTAACCCTAACCCGCAGTCCATGCCGGTGCATAATCAGATCCGCGGAGACGATCCGATGCGGCTGGTCGGCGAAAAGCTGATCAAAGAGAACGTGGCGGCCATGCATGCGACGCTCGATGTGAATACGGAAGAGAAGCTGCTGGAGAGCGTGGCGATGCTGCGCGGCGCGCGGCGGATCGTTCTGACCGGCATCGGCGCGTCCGGACTTGTGGCGCGTAACTTTGGCTGGAAGCTGACAAAAATTGGCCTTAACGCCATCGTCGAGCAGGATATGCACGCCCTGCTGGCGACCGTACAGGCGATGGATCCTGACGATCTGCTGCTGGCGATCTCCTATTCCGGCGAGCGCCGTGAGATCAACATGGCCACCGACGAAGTCCTGCGCGTCGGCGGTAAAATTCTGGCGATCACCGGTTTTACGCCGAATGCCCTACAGCAGCGGGCCACGCGCTGTTTATATACCATTGCCGAGGAACAGGCCACGCGCAGCGCGGCTATCTCGTCCACCAGCGCACAAATGATGCTGACGGACCTGCTGTTTATGGCACTGGTGCAGCAGGATCTGGAGCGTGCGCCCGAGCGCATTCGCCACAGCGAAGAACTGGTAAAGAAACTGGTTTGACGCGTATAATGCCCGCCCAGTTTGTGTTGTTTCTGAGAATTTCCTGATGGCGCTGTTAATTACCAAAAAATGCATTAATTGCGATATGTGCGAGCCCGAATGCCCGAACCAGGCCATTTCGATGGGCGACAGCATTTATGAGATTAACAGCGACCGCTGCACCGAATGCATCGGCCACTATGAGACGCCGACCTGTCAGAAAGTGTGCCCGATCCCCAATACCATCCTGAAGGATCCGGCACACGTCGAGAGCGAAGAGCAGCTGTGGGATAAGTTTGTCCTGATGCACCACGCGGACAAACTTTAACTTTCGATGATCACCGTTGCGCTGGCATAGTGACGCTCATCCGCGATCGTCACGTGCATGTGATTCACGCCCAGCTTCTCGGCCAGCTTTTGCGCCTCGCCCCATAAGCGCAGGCTTGGCTTACCCAGCTCATCGTTAAACACTTCAAACTGGTTGAACGCCAGACCGTTACGAATGCCGGTCCCGAAGGCTTTGGCGGCCGCCTCTTTTACCGCAAAACGCTTCGCCAGAAAACGCACCGGCTGCTGATGCGCTTCCCAGATGGCCCATTCGTTATCGCTCAGCACGCGCCTTGCGAGGCGATCGCCGCTGCGGGCGATCACCGCTTCAATGCGGGCTATTTCAACGATATCGGTGCCTAAGCCCAGAATGGCCATTACTGACGCGCTTCCAGCATCAGGCGTTTCATCTCGGCGACCGCCTCTTTCAGGCCGCTCATTACCGCGCGGCCAATGATCGCGTGACCGATGTTCAGCTCGTGCATTTCCGGGATGGCGGCAATGGCCTTCACGTTATGGTAGGTCAGGCCGTGACCGGCATTGACCTTCAGACCCAGGCTCGCCGCGTAGGTGGCCGCTTTAGCAATACGCTCCAGCTCTTTCGCCTGCTCGGCATCGTTTTTGGCATCGGCATAGCAGCCGGTGTGAATTTCGATATACGGCGCGCCCACGTCGGCTGCCGCTTTAATCTGGGTGAAGTCGGCGTCAATAAACAGCGAAACAAGGATACCGGCATCTGCCAGGCGCTTGCAGGCATCGCGCATTTTGTCGAGCTGGCCGGCCACGTCCAGACCGCCTTCGGTCGTGACTTCCTGGCGTTTTTCCGGCACCAGGCAGCAGAAGTGCGGCTGGGTCTCACAGGCAATCGCCAGCATCTCTTCGGTGACTGCCATCTCCAGATTCATACGGGTGTCCAGCGTCTGACGCAGAATGCGAACGTCGCGGTCAGTGATGTGGCGACGGTCTTCACGCAGGTGAACGGTAATGCCGTCGGCGCCAGCCTGTTCAGCGATAAACGCCGCCTGAACCGGATCGGGATACGCCGTGCCGCGCGCATTACGCAGCGTGGCGATGTGATCGATGTTGACGCCTAACAGTAATTCAGCCATGACAATCCTCGGTTTTCTTTTCGATTCTGTGGTCTAACGTTTCGGCACAAACTGCCTGAATAATTCGCGGCTCTTTAAGGGCTTGCCGCCAAGATACGGCTTGAGGGCAATCCGGGTAAAGCGTTTTGCTGCGCGCAGGGTATCCTGATCGGGAAACTCGCGCTCATAAAGCGCCCGGAGCTGACGCCCGGTAAAGGTGCTGTTGTCGATCACGACGCTGGCAATGAAGCCTTTTTCTTCACGGTAGCGGTAGGTCATGGTGTCTTCCACTTCGTCACCGCTGCCCGCACAGTGCAGAAAATCGACCCCGTACCCAAGATGGCCCAACAGCGCCAGCTCAAAACGCCGCAGCGCAGGCTCGGGCGTACCGGTTGCGCCAGCCAGCGCCTGGATACAGTGCAGATAATCAAAGAAAAGTTCAGAGAAGCGGGTCTCATGTTCAAGAACGCGTGAGATGAGTTCATTGACATACAGACCGCTGTAGAGCGTGATGCCGGAGAGAGGAAGCGCCAGGGAGACGGCTTCGGCGCTGCGCAGGGTTTTGACTTCCCCTCGCCCACCAAAGCGGACCAGCAACGGCGTGAAAGGCTGTAAGGCACCTTTCAGGTTAGAACGTTTGGAACGTGCGCCTTTTGCAACCAGGCGCACGCGGCCCGACTCTTCCGTGAAGACGTCCAGCATCAGGCTGGTTTCGCTCCAGGGACGACTATGCAGGACAAAGGCGCGCTGCCATCCATCCATATGCTCGTCGTCTTGTGTTACTGGTCTTCGCCGTAACCGAGGCTGCGCAGAGCACGCTCATCATCGGCCCAGCCAGATTTCACTTTCACCCACAGTTCAAGGTGAACCGGCGCTTCGAACATCTCCTGCATGTCCTTTCGGGCTTCGATACCGATGGTTTTGATCTTGGCGCCTTTATTGCCGATCACCATCTTCTTCTGCCCTTCACGCTCAACGAGGATCAGGCCGTTGATGTCGTAGCCGCCACGCTCGTTGCTCTGGAAACGCTCGATCTCCACCGTCACAGAGTACGGCAGCTCAGCGCCCAGGAAACGCATCAGCTTTTCACGGATAATTTCAGACGCCATAAAGCGCTGAGAGCGATCGGTGATGTACTCTTCCGGGAAGTGATGAATCGCTTCCGGCAGATGTTTGCGCACGATGCCCGCGATGGTATCCACGTTCAGACCCGTCTCCGCAGACAGCGGAACGATGTCGAGGAAGTTCATCTGGCTACCGAGCCACTGCAGATGCGGCAGCAGATCGGCCTTTTCCTGCACGTTGTCCACTTTGTTGACGGCGAGGATGACCGGCGTTTTGCCGTCGCGCAGCTTGTTCAGCACCATCTCGTCGTCCGGCGTCCAGCGGGTGCCTTCCACAACGAAAATCACCAGCTCCACGTCGCCAATCGAGCTGCTCGCCGCCTTGTTCATCAGACGGTTGATGGCACGCTTCTCTTCCATGTGCAGGCCCGGGGTATCGACGTAGATCGCCTGATACGCGCCTTCAGTATGGATACCGACGATGCGGTGACGCGTGGTCTGCGCCTTACGCGAGGTGATAGAAATCTTCTGCCCAAGCAGATTATTCAACAGGGTGGATTTGCCGACGTTCGGACGTCCGACGATGGCAATAAATCCGCAATAGGTCTTTTCTTCGCTCATTCCAGCTCCAGCATTTTTAACGCCTGTTCGGCGGCAGCCTGTTCAGCCTTACGACGGCTTGAACCTGTGCCCACCACCGGTTCACTCAGGCCACTGACCTGGCAATGGATGGTAAATTCCTGATCGTGCGCTTCGCCACGAACCTGCACCACCAGATAAGATGGCAGCGGCAGATGACGGCCCTGCAAATATTCCTGCAGACGCGTTTTGGGATCTTTTTGTTTATCGCCCGGGCTGATTTCGTCCAGACGGGTCTGATACCAGTTCAGGATCAGCTTTTCGACGGTCTGGATATCGCTGTCCAGGAACACACCACCAATTAATGCTTCGACCGTATCGGCAAGAATAGATTCACGACGGAAGCCGCCGCTTTTCAGTTCACCCGGCCCAAGACGCAGACATTCGCCCAGCTCAAATTCGCGCGCGATTTCCGCAAGGGTATTACCCCGAACCAGCATGGCACGCATGCGGCTCATATCACCTTCATCCACGCGCGGGAAACGATGATAAAGCGCATTCGCAATCACGAAACTTAAAATAGAGTCGCCTAAAAACTCGAGACGCTCATTATGTTTGCTGCTGGCACTGCGGTGGGTTAATGCCTGTTGCAACAACTCCTGATGATGAAAAGTGTAGCCCAGCTTCCGTTGAAGCCGATTAATTACGATGGGGTTCATGCGATACCAATAAATGAATGCGTCAAAAATGCAGCACACGAAACCGACCTGAGAAAACCAACGCGGTTTCGTGTGCCGTGGCACCCTTGCAGGGCCAACCTTAAACTTCGGGGGAATATTCTATACACAACGACAGGGGATGTCGTTAGTTCGAAGAGATTTATCGGTGAAATAATTCGTGTAGCCGCGTTAATTCGCGGCTACACGTTCATTTAGTGAGAATTAATGGATTCCGCCAATACGAGTCAGGCGTACGCCGGTCGGCCATTCGCCTTCCTGCTTCTCAAAACTCATCCAGATTGCGGTCGCTTTACCCACCAGATTCGCTTCCGGCACAAAGCCCCAGTAACGGCTGTCCGCAGAATTATCGCGGTTGTCACCCATCATGAAGTAATGGCCTGGCGGTACAATCCAGCTTGCCAGCTGCTGGCCCGGCTGACGATAGTACATACCCACTTGATCCTGCGCGATTGGCACGGTGAGGATACGGTGCGTCACGTCACCCAGCGTCTCTTTGCGCTCAACCAGACGAATACCGTTATCTTTGGTTTCGCCTTTCGGTACCTGGAAGAATCCGCTGCTCGCTTCGCCGCCGTTGTGACGGGCAAAGGTCTGCACAAAATCACTTGGCTCAACGTTCGAGTAAGTGATTGGCAGCGCGTTTTCACATGCGGTACCGGAGCTGCAGCCTGGCTGAACGGTGACTTCTTTCGCAACCGGATCGTAAGTCACTTTGTCACCCGGCAGACCTACCGCGCGCTTGATGTAGTCCAGGCGCGGATCTTCCGGATATTTGAACACCACGATGTCGCCACGTTTCGGATGACCGGTCTCGATCAGCGTTTTCTGGTAGATCGGATCTTTAATGCCGTAGGCAAACTTCTCTACCAGAATAAAATCACCAATCAGCAGCGTTGGCATCATTGAACCTGATGGGATCTGGAACGGTTCGTAAATAAACGAACGTACCACCAGCACAATCGCCAGCACCGGAAACACCGAGGCACCCGTTTCCAGCCAGCCCGGTTTCGGACCGACTTTCTTCAGGGTTTTCGCGTCAATACCATCGCCAGTGGCTACCTGTGCGGCAGCCTGACGTTCACGACGTTTTGGGGCGAAGATAAACTTATCCAGACACCACAGCAGACCTGTCACCAGGGTAGCAATGACCAGGATCAGGGCAAACATGTTCGCCATGCCAACTCCTTAGGGTTATTTGCCGTCTTTACCAACATGAAGGATGGCAAGGAATGCTTCCTGCGGCAGCTCGACGTTACCGACCTGCTTCATACGCTTCTTACCTTCTTTCTGCTTCTGCAGCAGCTTTTTCTTACGGCTGACGTCACCGCCATAGCACTTCGCCAGAACGTTTTTACGCAGCTGTTTCACGGTAGAACGCGCGATAATGTGGTTGCCAATGGCCGCCTGAATCGCGATATCGAACTGCTGACGCGGGATCAGATCTTTCATCTTCTCAACCAGCTCGCGGCCACGGTATGGCGCATTGTCGTTGTGGGTGATCAGCGCCAGCGCATCCACACGCTCGCCGTTGATCAGCACGTCCACACGCACCATGTTGGAGGCCTGGAAGCGTTTGAAGTTGTAATCCAGTGACGCATAGCCACGGGAGGTGGACTTCAGACGGTCGAAGAAGTCGAGTACCACTTCCGCCATCGGGATTTCGTAGGTCAGTGCGACCTGGTTACCGTGGTAAACCATGTTGGTCTGCACGCCGCGCTTCTCAATACACAGCGTAATGACGTTACCGAGGAATTCCTGCGGCAGCAGCATATGACATTCGGCAATAGGCTCACGCAGCTCGTGAATATTGTTCAGCGGGGGCAGCTTGGACGGGCTGTCGACGTAGATCACTTCTTTCGAGGTGGTTTCAACTTCATACACTACCGTCGGCGCGGTGGTGATGAGGTCCAGATCGTATTCACGCTCCAGACGTTCCTGAATGATCTCCATGTGCAGCAGGCCGAGGAAGCCGCAGCGGAAGCCGAAGCCCAGCGCCGTTGAGCTTTCTGGCTCGTAGAACAGAGAGGCATCGTTCAGGCTCAGTTTGCCAAGCGCATCACGGAAGTTTTCGTAGTCGTCAGAGCTGACCGGGAACAGGCCCGCGTAAACCTGCGGCTTCACCTTTTTAAAGCCTGGCAGCGCTTTTTCTGCCGGGTTACGCGCACCTGTCAGGGTATCGCCCACCGGCGCACCGAGGATGTCTTTGATGGCGCACACCAGCCAGCCTACCTCGCCGCATGTCAGCTCGGTACGGTCAACCTGTTTTGGCGTGAAGATACCCAGACGGTCGGCGTTATAGACCTGTCCGGTACTCATAACCTTGATTTTGTCGCCTTTGCGCATGGTGCCGTTTTTAATACGCACCAGGGAGACAACGCCCAGATAGTTATCGAACCAGGAGTCAATAATCAGCGCCTGCAGCGGGGCATCCGGATCGCCTTCCGGGGCCGGAATATCACGTACCAGACGTTCCAGAACGTCGGTCACGCCGACGCCGGTTTTCGCAGAGCAGCGCACGGCATCGGTCGCGTCAATGCCGACAATATCTTCAATCTCTTCCGCGACGCGCTCAGGATCGGCGGCTGGCAGGTCAATCTTGTTCAGAACCGGCACAACTTCGAGATCCATTTCCATCGCGGTGTAGCAGTTTGCCAGGGTCTGGGCTTCTACGCCCTGCCCGGCATCGACTACCAGCAGCGCGCCTTCACAGGCCGCGAGCGAGCGTGAAACCTCATAGGAGAAGTCAACGTGGCCTGGGGTGTCGATAAAGTTCAGCTGATAGGTTTCGCCATCAGCCGCCTTGTAATCCAGCGTGACGCTCTGCGCCTTGATGGTGATGCCGCGTTCGCGTTCCAGGTCCATGGAGTCCAGAACCTGGGCTTCCATTTCACGATCAGACAGGCCACCGCAAATCTGGATAATACGGTCAGACAGCGTCGACTTACCGTGGTCAATGTGAGCAATGATCGAAAAGTTACGTATGTTCTTCATATAGTTAAATAATTATGCCTTACGAATTCCTGGAGGCCGCTGTTCTTAGCCTGACGTTTTTCAGTGCGAAAACGCAGCATTCTACACTACATCTCCGCTACCTGGAAATGGACTTAGCGCCAGGTATAGCGTGAAGAAAGGACGTTTTCTGTTTTAAGACGTAAAAATGACAAAGCCCGATGAATCACCGGGCCTCAGAAGAGAGCGTCTCAACGCGAAGCTGGTCTGGCGCCAGCCCAACGCTGAGAATGACAGGCTGCCACTCCTCGCGCGCGGCAAGCGTCGGGGAGAGGCCTTTGGCAAGCCAGAATCCCCCCAGACCACCTAATGCGGCACCGCACATGGCGGCACCGTCGGTGCCAAACAGCATCTGGAAAACGCCGCCCATGATAAACAGCCCGAGCAGCGGAGAGAGATAGACCAGCATGGCGGAGCTGAGCAGACTGCCTTCCGCGATGCCGAGTTCAACTTTCTGCCCGGCCATCAGCGGCTGTTCGCTCGGCACAGAAATCGTGTGCGAGGTTTGCGGCCCGAGCTTATTCAGCACGCGGCTGCCGCAACCGGCTCGGGATGCGCAGCTATTGCATGAGGCTTTTACATCGCAGCTCACCAGCGCAATGCCGTTTTGCCACGAGACTACCGTCGCCCATTCTTTGATCATTGTGCGGCCCTGAATTTAATGCTGTCGGAGATGCGCTTCGCCGTTTGCGGAGGAAGTTCCCCCACAATGGTGATCTCTGCATTATCGCGTACCGTTGTGCTCACCGTGCGGCGCCCGGTACGCAGAATTTGTTCAGTGCTGTTTGCCGTTGCGCGATTGATATTCACCGAGAAGCTGAACAAACCATCGGAATAGAGGCGTGATTCCACCGGCGTTTCAATCGTTGGCAGCTGGCGACGGCTGCTGGACACTTCGCTAAATCCTTGCGGGATCCAGGCAGGTACCCAGTTGAAATTAACGGAATCGCCTGCCGGAACGGAAAGCAGCGGCGGCAGGCTGGCCTTAGCCAGATTCTGCATGCTGTTGCCAACCTGGTTATTCACGCTAAAGGAGATAACGCGGAACTGTTCCAGCGTTTCACCGTCACGGTCAAGCAGGTCTACACGCATGGGTAGTTTGGTTTCCGCGTCAATCCAGACAATATAGCTGTAGCGCGTTCCATCCCGGGCGACAACGCGGATCACCTCACACAGTCTGTCCGCAATACGCGTACGCCCTACCGAAATAAAATCGTAGTAAGGGGCAAGCCGTTTGAAGTCGGTGTAAATGAGTGACGGCAGGGAATCAACGATATAGTCGCCATTGAGCGTGAAAGGCTCCAGGCCGGGTTCGAAATAGCTGATTTCGTTACCACGCTGGACAACTTCCCGACGCGGGCCATCCATCTGTAAAAGCTGGGCGAGCGGCTGATTATCAAGACGGGCATGGCGATAGCGTAACGACTCGACGCCCTGCTTATTGATGCTGATAAATGCCAACTCGTAATTGAGTGACTGGCTGGCCAGATTCATTTGCTGCAACAACGCCCCGGATGATACATCAGCCGAGGCGTTGGCAGAGAAGAACAGGCTACCCGCCATCAGAGACATGGCGAACCAAAGTTGCTTCATTACTGCGATTGCGTTCCTAAAGTTTGGTTTCCGGGCACCTGCACAGCAGCTTGCTGTGTCTGCGCCTGCTCAAACTGAAGCTGTTCAGAGTGCAGACGACGCTGCAACTCGTAATCCTGCAACATCGCATTAATGCGACGGCGCTGCTCCTGAACCTGCTGTTGCTGGCCGCCGCTGGCGGAAGCATCAGCCGGTACGCCCAGGCTTACCGGGCTGGCTTTACCCATCATCGGCAGTGTGTTAAACACTGGCGCTTCTGGCTGCTGATTAGTTTCAGACTGAGTATTATAGTGCTGGACGCCAACGATAACTGCAAGCGATACGCATGCAGCCACACCCATTTGGGTAAGCTGGCTGGCCCACGGACGCACCTTTTGCCAGAATGGCATTTTCTGCCACTGGTGAGGTGCGGGTTGAGCTTCAGGAATCAGCGGAGTGGTCTGATGAACAGGCTCATTCTCAATCGCCGCCATGACGCGGGCTGAGATATCGAAATGGAGAACCTCGCCGGTGTCACCGCGAAGGGTGTCACGAATGAGATGGTAACTCTCCCAGGTCTCTTGCATTTCGGGAGAATGAGACAGCTCGTTGAGCAGCTCACTATCCACCGTTTCACCATCCATTAAAGCGGAAAGTTTTTCTTTCTGCATGCCTAATACCTTTTCCAGTATCCCGCTATCGTCAACGCCTGATAAGCGGTTGAACTTTATTATCAATAGCTTCTCGCGCACGGAAAATTCGTGAACGTACCGTGCCGACCGGACAATCCATGATAGCGGCTATCTCTTCATAGCTCAGACCATCCAGCTCCCGTAACGTAATTGCCATGCGTAAATCTTCCGGGAGCGACTCGATCGTGCGAAAAACGATTTGTCTCAGTTCTTCTGACAACATTAAGTTCTCAGGGTTCGAAATTTCTTTCAATGCGCCGCCACTTTCGAAGTTTTCGGCGTCGATTGCGTCCACATCACTAGAAGGCGGACGACGGCCCTGAGCGACCAGATAATTCTTTGCCGTATTGACCGCAATACGGTACAGCCAGGTATAAAAAGCACTATCTCCCCGGAACGAATCCAGCGCGCGATAGGCCTTAATAAAAGACTCTTGCACCACATCAGGCACATCACCTGACGGTACATAGCGGGAAACCAGGCTCGCCACCTTATGCTGGTAGCGCACCACCAGTAAGTTAAAGGCTTTCTGATCTCCCTTCTGGACCCGTTCAACCAGGACCTGGTCCGTTAACTGCTCGCTCATCCGAGGTAATGTCTCCCCAAACCTAAATTCCACGCGTTATCGAAACGCCACTCTAAAAATACCGCACTTTGAGCAAGCACCGAATTAGAGTGTCTGATCTTCAATAAGTTCCGTAACGCCTTTGTTTTTGTTCATCGCGCCGCAGACTGTTCATTTTCTCTCATTATAAGTCTGTTCACGATACGCACCACTTTCTGACAAGAAACATCTTTTTCCCGCCAGAAGAGTAACGCAACCCAGTCTTTATTTCATCACAAAATCTGACGCTAACGATCTGCTTCGCAAAATAATTTCACTCATTTACCCTCCGTTTACCTCCGCTTACGCGTTTAGCCATTGCAACACCCGTTAAAAAAAACGTGCGATAAATCGCATTCAGGTGCTATTCTGAGCCAACACTGTTTAGTAAATTAAACAACAATCATGGACACAACACCTGAACTCCATTGTGATGTACTGATCATCGGCAGCGGCGCTGCCGGTCTCTCTCTGGCGCTACGCCTGGCCGAGCATCAAAACGTTATCGTTCTGAGTAAAGGGCCGATAAGCGAGGGTTCCACGTTTTATGCCCAGGGCGGGATTGCCGCCGTGTTTGATGAGACAGACAGCATTGCCTCCCACGTCGACGATACGCTGATTGCCGGGGCCGGGATCGTGGATGCGCACGCCGCAGAGTTTGTTGCCAGCAATGCCCGCCATTGCGTGCAGTGGCTCATCGACCAGGGCGTCTTATTCGATACGCAGGTTCAACCCAACGGTGAAGAGAGCTATCACCTGACGCGCGAAGGCGGCCATAGCCACCGCCGCATCCTGCACGCAGCGGATGCCACCGGAAAAGAAGTGGAGACCACGCTGGTCGGCAAGGCGCTGAGCCATCCTAATATTCGGGTGCTTGAACGAAGTAACGCCGTTGATCTGATTATCTCCGACAAGATTGGCCTGCCGGGCACGCGTCGTGTGGTGGGCGCCTGGGTGTGGAACCGCAATAAAGAGAAGGTGGAAACCTGCCAGGCGAAGGCTGTGGTGCTGGCCACGGGCGGCGCCTCTAAAGTGTATCAGTACACCACGAACCCGGACATTGCCTCCGGAGACGGTATCGCGATGGCCTGGCGCGCTGGCTGCCGGGTGGCGAATCTTGAGTTCAATCAGTTTCACCCAACCGCCCTGTTCCATCCTCAGGCGCGCAACTTCCTGCTGACGGAAGCCCTGCGCGGCGAAGGCGCCTATCTGAAACGCCCTGACGGCACCCGCTTTATGCCGGACTTTGACGCCCGTGGCGAACTGGCCCCGCGCGATATCGTTGCCCGCGCCATCGACCATGAAATGAAGCGTCTTGGCGTGGACTGCATGTATCTTGATATCAGCCACAAGCCAGCAGAGTTTATTCGTCAGCACTTCCCGATGATTTACGAAAAACTGCTCAACCTTGGCATCGATTTAACCCGCGATCCGGTACCCATTGTGCCAGCCGCCCACTACACCTGCGGTGGGGTGATGGTTGACGATCATGGGCGTACCGATGTGGATGGTCTTTATGCTATTGGTGAGGTCAGTTATACCGGACTTCACGGCGCGAACCGTATGGCCTCTAACTCGCTGCTGGAGTGCCTGGTCTACGGCTGGTCGGCCGCAGAAGACATCACGAAACGCATGCCCTACGCCCGCGAAACAGAGCGCCTGCCTGCCTGGGATGAAAGCCGCGTGGAAAATCCGGACGAGCTGGTCGTGATCCAGCACAACTGGCATGAGCTACGGTTGTTTATGTGGGATTACGTCGGGATTGTGCGCACCACGAAACGTCTTGAGCGCGCGCTGCGCCGCATCACGATGCTGCAGCAGGAAATTGACGAGTATTATGCCAATTTTCGCGTATCGAATAATCTGCTGGAGCTGCGCAACCTGGTGCAGGTTGCCGAGCTAATCGTTCGCTGCGCGATGATGCGTAAAGAGAGCCGGGGGTTGCACTATACCCTGGACTACCCGGATCAGCTTGCTGAATCCGGCCCGTCGATCCTCGCCCCGCAGCTTTACATAAACAGATAAAACGCCTGGGTCAGGGCAGTGTAATCTTCGGAATAACGCTGGTCTGGCCCACGGATCACCATTCGATCGTTAAAGCATTCCCCCTCTTTCGGCGAGAGCGCCAGCAGCACGCGGTGCGGCAGTCGGCCTTCGGTATCCGAAATGTCGGTACGCAGACGCAACGTCCAGCCGATCTCCTGCGCGATACCGATGAACGTGTTGCCCGTACTCTCAGGCAGGACCACGCAGAAAAAACCCTCTTCGGAGATAAGCTCGGCCGCGCTGGTGAGCAGCGCTTTATGATCGAGGGAACGGGTATAACGCGCCTGTTCGCGCTCGGGTGTCCCGCACTCAACGCCGGGCTCGTAGTAGGGAGGGTTGCTGACGATTAAATCGTAACGCGCGGTTTGTTCAGGCGCCCAGGCGAGCACATCCGCACATTCCACTTTCATGCGGGCTGCCCAGGGCGATTCGGCCATATTGTCACTCGCCTGCTCTGCCGCCTGCGCGTCCAGTTCGACGGCATCAATGGTGACATGCTCTTCCGTGCGCTGCGCCAGCATCAATGCCACCAGCCCGCTGCCGGTACCGATATCAAGAATACGCTTAACCCCTGCGACAGGCGCCCACGCTCCCAGTAAAATACCGTCTGTACCGACCTTCATGGCACAGCGATCGTGAGCGACAAAAAATTGTTTAAACGTAAAACCATCGCGGCGCAGCTGCGCTTTGAGTTGAGACATGTCGGGGCAACCTTCTAAGTGAAACTGGAGTAGCATAGGGGAAAGCGAAGTGGCCGAAAAGCGATATCCATACAAACAGATGAAGATTACAGCCGTAACGTCTATAATCAGCGCCCCACACAGAGGTAGAACATGACTGTAACGACTTTTTCCGAACTTGAACTCGATGAAAGCCTGCTCAATGCACTTGAGAGCAAAGGCTTCACACGCCCGACCGCCATTCAGGCAGCGGCCATTCCGCCTGCGCTTGAGGGCCGCGATGTGCTCGGTTCTGCGCCAACCGGTACGGGGAAGACTGCAGCCTATTTGTTGCCTGTGTTGCAGCATCTGCTCGACTTCCCACGCAAAAAATCTGGCCCGCCGCGTATTTTAATCCTGACGCCGACGCGCGAACTGGCCATGCAGGTGGCCGATCACGCGCGTGAACTCGCGGCAAATACCCATCTGGATATCGCCACCATCACCGGCGGCGTTGCGTATATGAACCACGCCGAAGTGTTCAGCGAAAACCAGGACATCGTCGTTGCGACGACAGGCCGCCTGCTGCAGTACATAAAAGAAGAGAACTTCGACTGCCGCGCGGTTGAAACGCTGATCCTCGACGAAGCCGACCGCATGCTGGACATGGGCTTCGCACAGGATATCGAGCATATTGCGGGTGAAACGCGCTGGCGTAACCAGACGATGCTGTTCTCTGCCACCCTTGAAGGGGAAGCGATTAAAGACTTCGCTGAGCGTCTGCTGGAAGATCCGGTAGAAGTGTCGGCGACGCCGTCCACCCGTGAGCGTAAGAAGATCCACCAGTGGTACTACCGCGCGGACAACCTTGAGCACAAGGTCGAATTGCTCAAACACCTGCTGAAGCAGGAAGATGCGCTGCGCACAATCGTGTTTGTGCGTAAGCGCGAGCGCGTGCACGAGCTGGCAGAAATGCTGCGTAATGCCGGGATCAACAACTGCTATCTCGAAGGCGAGATGGCGCAGATCAAGCGTACCGAAGGCATTAAGCGCCTGACCGACGGTCGCGTTAACGTGCTGGTTGCCACAGACGTGGCCGCTCGCGGGATCGACATTCCGGACGTCAGCCACGTCATTAACTTCGATATGCCGCGCAGCGGCGATACCTATCTGCACCGTATTGGCCGTACCGGCCGCGCGGGCCGCAAAGGTATTGCGATTTCACTGGTCGAAGCGCATGACTACCTGCTGCTGCAGAAAATTGGCCGCTATGTTGATGAGCCGCTGAAAGCGCGGGTTATTGATGGCTTGCGCCCAACCACGCGTGCGCCGAGTGAAAAAATGACGGGTAAACCGTCCAAGAAAGCGCTCGCGAAACGTGCTGAGAGAAAAGAGAAAGAAAAAGAGAAACCGCGCGTGAAGCAGCGTCACCGCGATACCAAAAATATTGGTAAACGCCGTAAGCCAAGCTCTGCCGCGCCAGAGACAAAAACGGAAGAGTAAAAAAAGCCGGGGAAATCCCCGGCTTTTTTATTCCCCCCGTAGCTGAAGCCTTACAGGCTTTCAGTAAAGGTACGCGCGATAACGTCGCGCTGCTGTTCTGGGGTCAGAGAGTTGAAGCGTACCGCATAACCAGACACGCGAATGGTCAGCTGCGGGTATTTTTCTGGGTGCTCAACCGCGTCCATCAGCGTTTCGCGGCGCAGTACGTTTACGTTCAGGTGCTGACCACCTTCCACGCGCACTTCTGGCTTCACTTCCATTGGAATTTCACGGTACTCGATTTCGCCCAGTTTGCTCACTGGCACGATTTCGTCTTCTGCAAAACCCGCTTTCGCGACGACACAGCGCGCTTCGTTTTTCTCGCTGTCCAGCAGCCAGAAAGAGTTGAGCAGATCGTCATTTGCAGCTTTAGTAATCTGGATACCTGTAATCATGTGTTGCCTCCCTTAGGCTACATTAACTGATGTCGGCCTCTCGCGGCCAATTGGTAAAACCATTGTTTCTTGTGTGTATATATATCATTCACACCCCGGTGATTTATTGATTTAAATCAACAAAAACACCAACCACATAAAGAGTGTGGTTTGAGTTTATTGCTTTAGATCAATTTTACGACCTTACCAATTCAATTTATCCTGCACATTTTCAACATAAATTTAGCTACCTAGCGCACATTTCGGCGTGGAATTTTGCTCACCGGGCTTTAGCAGGTAAGCTAGTCAGAGATTGAGATTCGCAGGAGAGCGAGATGACGACACCTTTAACCTGGCATGACGTGCTGGCAGAAGAAAAGCAGCAGCCCTATTTTATCAATACGCTCAACACCGTTGCGGCTGAGCGTCAGTCCGGACAGACGATTTACCCGCCGCAGAAAGATGTGTTCAACGCCTTTCGCTACACCGAGCTGAGCGATGTGAAAGTGGTCATTCTGGGCCAGGATCCCTATCACGGTCCGGGCCAGGCGCATGGGCTGGCGTTTTCCGTACGTCCGGGCGTGGCGATCCCCCCTTCTCTGCTCAATATGTATAAAGAGCTTGAAGGAACCGTGCCCGGGTTTACCCGACCAAACCACGGCTATTTGGAAAGCTGGGCGCGCCAGGGCGTGCTGTTATTGAACACGGTACTCACCGTGCGGGCCGGCCAGGCGCACTCTCATGCCAGCCTGGGCTGGGAGACGTTCACCGATAAAGTCATCAGCCTGATCAACGAACACCGTGAAGGGGTCGTGTTTTTACTCTGGGGATCGCATGCGCAGAAGAAAGGGGCGATTATTGACCGCCAGCGTCATCACGTGTTGAAAGCGCCGCACCCGTCACCGCTGTCTGCACATCGCGGTTTCTTTGGCAGTAATCATTTTGTTCTGGCGAACGAATGGCTGGAAAAACGTGGCGAAACGCCAATTGACTGGATGCCTGTGTTACCGGCAGAGAGCGAGTAGTATTTGAATGTGCCGGGTCAGGCCCGGCACATGAAGAGGCTTATGCCTTATTCTGACGCCACCATTCGGCCAGCAGTACGCCGGTTGCAACGGACACGTTCAGACTTTCCACATTGCCTGTCCCATCGATTGAGACGCTCAGATCCGCACTGGAGAGCGCCGCATCAGACAGACCATCGCGTTCCTGACCCAGCACCAGCACCATCTTGCGTGGCAGCGTCGCTTTAAACAGCGGCGTACCGGCATGGCTCGAGGTAGTCACGATGGAATAACCCGCTTTACGGAACTGCTCAAGGGCATCCAGCACGCTGTCGCCGGTGATCGGCTGGACGTGCTCGGCTCCACCTTCCGCAGTACGGATCGCAGCGCCGGATTCCAGCAGCGCGGCATCCTGCAGCAGCACGCCTTTCACGCCAAAGTGCGCGCAGCTACGCATCATTGCGCCCAGGTTATGCGGGTTGCCCACATCTTCCAGCGCCAGCACGCAGTCATCGGCATCCGCCTGGCTGACCCACTGCTGCACGGTGGTGCCGTTACGTTTTTTGATCAGGAAGCAGACGCCGCCGTGGTGCTCGGTACCGGATGCTTTGGTCAGCTCGGCATCATCAACCACGTGGTAGGCTTTGCGGTTTGCCGCCATCCAGCGCAGCGCTTCTTTAAAGCGCGGGGTTACGCTCTGAATAAACCAGGCGCGGACGATACATTCAGGACGGCTCTGGAACAGCGCCTGGCAGGCGTTCTCGCCATACACGCGGGTCTCTTCCGCACGCTGACGGCGCAGCACTTCCGGGTCGATAAAGCTTTTACCGCTGATACCGCCGTGATCGGCCTTTTCTGGCGTTTCGTCGCCAGGGGCACGAGAAACGGTGCGCCACGGGGAGGCGTTATCACGTGAGAAGTCATCCCGCGGACGGTCATCGCGTTTGCGATCGTCACGCTTGCGGTCATCACGTTTGCGGTCATCACCGCGGTTGTTTCTGTCATCGCGGGCGGGGCGACGGCCACCGTCTGCACGAGAAGACGCCGGACGCCCGCCACCTTTTCCGGTACGCGGATTTTGGGTGCGTTTATCAGAGTCATCATCACTGCGGACATACATCACTTTGACCTTGCCGCTTTTGTTTTTCATTTCGTCGTTCATGCTTTTCTCCACCAGCGCTGCGCGAAGCGCGCAGATTACCCGATGTGCCAGCGCATAGCCATAATTTCGTACAAAAGCCTGTGACTATTGTTCTCATTGAATAAAACGCATTGTTGTTTCAAACAGGCTCATTGATAATATGTAACATATTAGAAACATTATCGGCGTCTTGCCGCTGTCCCACGGCTCTATCAGAGGTTAGTTATGAATACCGTATGTGCCAACTGTCAGGCTCTTAACCGCATTCCGGACGATCGGATTGAAGATGGTGCGAAATGCGGACGTTGTGGCCATGAATTGTTTGATGGCGATGTCATTAACGCGACGGGTGCTACGCTGGACAAACTCCTCAAGGACGATCTGCCTGTCGTAGTGGATTTCTGGGCGCCCTGGTGCGGCCCGTGCCGAAGCTTCGCGCCGATCTTCGAAGACGTGGCCGAAGAACGCAGCGGGAAAATACGTTTCGTTAAGGTCAATACTGAAGCTGAACCTGAACTGAGCGCCCGTTTTCGCATTCGCAGCATCCCGACGATTATGATTTTCAAAAAGGGTGAAGTGGTCGACATGCTCAACGGTGCGGTGCCTAAAGCCCCGTTTGATAGCTGGCTTAACGAATCACTGTAACATTCACGGGGCACATCTTGTGCCCCGTTCCCGCCTCTGCGAAAATAGGGTTTTTCCTGCATTTCGCCCATGACTGATAACGCTGTTCTTCAATTACGCGCCGAACGCCTTGCGCGCGCCACCCGTCCGTTCCTCGCGCGCGGAAACCGTATTCGCCGCTGTCAGCGTTGCCTGCTGCCGCTGAAGGTTTGCCTGTGCGAGACGCTGGCCCCGAGTTCGGCACAGAGCCGTTTTTGTCTGGTCATGTTTGATACCGAGCCGATGAAGCCCAGCAATACCGGTCGCCTGATTGCCGATATTCTGCCGGATACCGCAGCATTTCAGTGGTCCCGCACGGAGCCCCCTCAGGCCCTGCTCGACTTAGTGGCAAGCCCGGACTATCAGCCGACGGTCGTTTTCCCTGCGTCATATGCAGGTGTCGATCGTCAGGTGCTTTCGACGCCGCCATCCGGTAAACCGCCGTTGTTTATTATGCTGGACGGCACCTGGACCGAAGCGCGAAAAATGTTTCGCAAAAGCCCGTATCTCGACGCACTGCCGGTGATTTCTGTCGATCTGTCCCGCGTCTCCGCCTACCGCCTGCGTGAAGCGCATGCTGACGGGCAATACTGCACCGCCGAAGTGGCCATTGCGCTTCTGGATCTGGCGGGTGATACCGCTGCGGCTGGCGCCCTGGGCAACCATTTCTCCTGTTTCCGGGAACGCTATCTGGCAGGAAAAACCGTTCATAAGGGCAGCGTCACAGCAGCCGAGACGGAAAGCGTTTAAAATCATCAGGTCGCTTGCATTCACAGGAGGCCTGCATGAGCCAGCGAGGGTTAGAAGCGCTACTTCGTCCTAAATCCATTGCCGTCATCGGCGCATCAATGAAACCGGATCGTGCTGGCTATCTGATGATGCGCAACCTGCTGGCCGGAGGATTTAATGGACCCGTCATGCCCGTCACGCCCGCGTATAAGGCAGTTCAGGGAGTGCTTGCATGGCCTGATGTACAGAGCCTGCCTTTCGTACCGGATCTGGCCGTACTGTGTACAAACGCGAAACGGAATCCGGAGCTGCTGGAATCGCTCGGCAAGAAAGGCTGTAAAACCTGCATTATTCTCTCGTCTCCGCCTGAACAGAAAGCCGAGCTTCTGGCCTGCGCCAGCCGCTATCAAATGCGCATTCTTGGACCAAACAGTCTCGGCCTGCTCGCCCCCTGGCAGGGCTTAAATGCCAGCTTCTCTCCGGTTCCGATCCGCAAAGGCAAGCTCGCGTTTATCTCGCAGTCGGCTGCGGTATCGAACACCATCCTCGACTGGGCGCAGCAGCGTGAAATGGGATTCTCCTACTTCATTGCTCTCGGCGACAGTCTGGATATCGACGTTGATGAGCTGCTGGATTTTCTGGCGCGCGACGGTAAAACCAGTGCGATTCTGCTTTATCTTGAGCACCTCAGCGACGCACGTCGTTTTGTCTCGGCTTCGCGAAGCGCGTCGCGCAATAAGCCGATCCTGGTAATCAAAAGCGGGCGCAGCCCTGCGGCTCAGCGTCTGCTGCAGTCGCATTCCGGCATGGATCCCGCCTGGGACGCCGCTATTCAGCGCGCGGGTTTGCTGCGGGTACAGGATACGCACGAGCTTTTTTCCGCCGTTGAAACGTTAAGCCATATGCGCCCGTTGCGCGGCGAGAAGTTAATGATTGTCAGTAACGGCGCCGCCCCTGCTGCACTCGCCCTTGATGAGCTGTGGCGGCGCTTCGGCAAGCTGGCCACGCTGAGTGAAGAGACGCTGCAGCGCCTGAAAGACGCGCTTCCGACCAGCGTGACGCCCGGCAATCCGCTTGATCTACGCGATGACGCCAGTAGCGACCGCTATATCAGGGCCATTTCCATTTTGCTGGATAGCCAGGATTTCGACGCGCTGATGATTATCCACTCCCCCAGCGCGGTCGCGCCGGGCAGCGAAAGCGCGCGCGCGCTCATTGATGCCGTGCGCAATCATCCGCGAGGCAAATATGTCACCCTGCTCACCAACTGGTGCGGTGAGTTTTCTTCGCAGGAGGCGCGACGCCTGTTCAGCGAAGCCGGACTGCCAACCTACCGCACGCCGGAAGGCACCATAACCGCGTTTATGCATATGGTGGAATATCGCCGCAACCAGAAACAGCTCCGCGAGACGCCGGCGTTGCCCGGGAATTTGACGGCCAATACCGTTGACGTTCACCGGCTGTTGCAGCAGGCGATTGAAGAAGGCGCGACGTCGCTGGATACGCATGAGGTCCAGCCCATTCTGGGCAGCTACGGGATGCAGACCCTGCCGACCTGGATCGCCAGCGACAGCGCTGAGGCCGTGCATATTGCCGAGCAGATTGGCTATCCGGTTGCCCTGAAGCTGCGTTCGCCGGATATTCCGCATAAGTCTGACGTTCAGGGGGTGATGCTCTACCTGCGGACGGCGGCAGAGGTGCAGCAGGCAGCCGATGCCATCTTCGATCGGGTCAAAATGGCCTGGCCGCAGGCAAGGATCCACGGCTTGCTGGTGCAAAGCATGGCTAACCGCGCAGGCGCTCAGGAGTTACGCGTGGTGGTCGAACACGATCCCGTTTTCGGCCCGCTCATCATGCTGGGTGAAGGCGGCGTGGAGTGGCGCCCGGAGGAGCAGGCCGTGGTGGCGTTACCGCCGCTGAACATGAACCTGGCGCGTTATCTGATCATCCAGGCGATTAAAAGCAAAAAGATCCGCGGCCGGAGCGCGCTGCGTCCGCTTGATATTGCCGGGCTAAGTCAGTTCCTGGTGCAGGTCTCTAACCTGATTGTGGATTGCGCCGAGATCCAGCGGCTGGACATTCATCCGCTGCTCGCCTCCGGCAATGAGTTTACGGCGCTGGACGTGACCCTGGATATCGCGCCCTTTGAAGGAGACAGAGAGAGCCGTCTGGCGATCCGCCCGTATCCCCTGCAGCTGGAGGAGTGGGTTGAGATGAAAAATGGGGAACGCGCCCTGTTCCGCCCTATTCTGCCGGAAGATGAGCCCCAGCTGCGGGCCTTTATCTCTCAGGTCACGAAAGAGGATCTTTATTATCGCTATTTTAGCGAAATCAACGAATTTACCCACGATGATTTAGCCAATATGACCCAGATCGACTACGATCGAGAAATGGCGTTTGTTGCCGTTCGTCGCGCCGATGAGGGTGATGAGATCCTCGGCGTCACGCGTGCCATTTCTGACCCGGATAACGTCGATGCGGAGTTTGCCGTGCTGGTGCGCTCCGATCTTAAAGGTCTGGGCCTGGGAAGACGACTGCTGGAAAAACTCATCAGTTATACGCGAGATCACGGATTGTTACGCCTTAATGGCATTACTATGCCTAACAACCGCGGTATGGTGACCCTGGCGCGAAAACTTGGGTTTGACGTTGATATTCAGCTGGACGAAGGTATTGTTGCCTTATCCCTCAGTCTGACATCAGCAGACAAACGCGAGTAAGCTACTGGAAATGTTACCCACTTTGGACGGGACTGGTGGTATCATTGTCCGCTTATGTTGTTTGCATAGTACAGACAACCCTTCAATGAACAGAGAAGAAACGCACTGTGATGTTGTCAAAATTTAAGCGTAATAAACATCAACAACACCTTGCTCAACTACCGAAGATTTCTCAGTCAGTTGATGATGTAGAGTTCTTTTACGCTCCCGCTCATTTTCGGGAGACGCTTCTGGAAAAGATAGCCAGCGCCACGCGACGCATTTGCATTGTGGCACTGTATCTTGAACAGGATGAAGGCGGGCGCGCGATCCTGAACGCGCTCTATGAAGCCAAACGTCAGCGTCCGGAACTGGATGTTCGCGTGCTGGTAGACTGGCATCGCGCCCAGCGTGGCCGTATTGGCGCTGCTGCATCAAACACCAATGCTGACTGGTATTGCCGCACGGCGCAGGAAAATCCTGGCGTTGACGTGCCTGTTTATGGCGTCCCGGTGAATACCCGTGAAGCGCTCGGCGTTCTTCATTTCAAGGGGTTCATCATTGATGACAGCGTGCTTTACAGCGGCGCCAGCCTCAATGATGTCTACCTTCATCAGCTCGATAAATATCGCTATGACCGCTACCATCTGATCCGTAATCCGCAGATGGCCGATATCATGTTCAACTGGGTTGATAAAAATCTGGTTCATGGCCGTGGCGTTAATCGTCTTGACGATCCCGAGCGCCCTAAAAGCCCGGAGATCAAAAACGATGTTCGCGCCTTCCGCCAGGAGCTGCGCGATGCGGTCTATCATTTCCAGGGCGATGCGAACAACGAAGAGTTATCCGTTACCCCGCTGGTAGGGCTCGGCAAATCAAGCCTGCTGAACAAAACGATTTTCCATCTGATGCCGTGCGCGGAGCAGAAACTGACTATCTGCACGCCGTATTTCAACCTTCCTGCCGTGCTGGTGCGTAATATCATTCAGCTGCTGCGCGAGGGTAAAAAAGTGGAAATCATCGTGGGTGATAAAACGGCAAATGACTTCTTCATTCCCGAAGATCAGCCGTTCAAAATCATTGGTGCGCTGCCTTATCTCTATGAGATTAACCTGCGTCGTTTCCTGAGCCGCTTACAGTATTACGTCAACACTGACCAGCTGGTTGTGCGTCTCTGGAAAGATGAAGACAATAGTTACCATCTCAAAGGCATGTGGGTCGACGATGAGTGGATGCTGCTGACAGGTAACAACCTGAACCCGCGCGCATGGCGACTGGATCTGGAAAACGCTATCCTGATTCATGACCCGCAGCATGAGTTAGCCGCCCAACGTGAACGCGAGCTGGAGCTGATTCGCACCCATACGACCGTCGTGAATCACTACCGCGAACTGCAGAGCATTGCCGATTATCCGGTAAAAGTTCGCAAGCTTATTCGCCGCTTACGTCGTATCCGTATCGACCGACTTATCAGCCGTATTCTGTAATATCCAGGCCCTGTCACCCGCAGGGCTTTTTTATGGAGCCCGTTGATGCGTATTCCTCTGGTACTGAGTGTGCTCTTCCTGAGTGGCTGTAGCCACATGGCTAACGATAGCTGGTCCGGACAGGACAAAGCACAGCATTTCCTCGCTTCCGCGATGTTGTCCGCAGCCGGTAATGAATATGCCCAGCACCAGGGATACAGCCGGGATCGTAGCGCGGCGATCGGGTTAATGTTCTCAGTAGGTCTTGGGGCATCAAAAGAACTGTGGGATAGCCGCCCCGCAGGGAGCGGCTGGAGCTGGAAAGATTTCGCCTGGGATGTCGCTGGCGCAACGACCGGCTATGCCGTATGGCAGATGGCGCGCTATTAAAGTCGAATGCCTTTCCCTTTGCGATGCAGCATCAGGGAGACAACAAACGCCAGTGCCCCCATTCCCGTTACGTACCAGAAGAATGTCGTTTCGCTTCCCCATGATTTAAGCGACAGCGCGACGTACTCCGCCGATCCGCCAAACACCGCGTTGGCTACCGCATAAGAGAGCCCTACCCCTAACGCACGGACCTGCGCCGGGAACATCTCGGCTTTCAGTATCCCACTGATGGAGGTATAGAAACTGACAATCACCATCGCCACCATCACCAGCGCGAAGGCGGCATACGGTGAAGAGACATGCTGAAGCGCTGTCAGAATGGGAACGGTACATAATGCCGATAATCCGCCAAAAATGAGCATTGAGGTACGTCGGCCAATTTTATCCGAGAGCGCACCGACGATCGGCTGTATGAGCATAAAGACAAACAGCGCCGCGGTCATGACCACACTGGCGACGTTGGCGTGCATGCCGGTGGTATTCACCAGGTACTTTTGCATATAGGTGGTGAACGTATAAAAACTGAGAGAGCCACCCGCAGTGAAGCCCAGCACCATCAGGAAAGCTTTGCGGTTACGCCATAACCCTTTGAATGTTCCCGCCTCCTTCAGCATCCGGACCTCTTTCTGAGAGGTTTCATCTAACTGACGGCGTAGCCAAAGTGCGACAATCGCCAGCACGGCCCCCATTGCGAAGGGAATTCGCCATCCCCAGGCATGAAGTTGTTCGTCCGTCAAAATCTGCTGCAGGATCACCACCACAAGAATGGCCAGCAGTTGACCGCCAATCAGCGTGACGTACTGGAATGAGGCGTAAAAACCTTTACGGCCTTCCAGTGCAATTTCGCTCATGTAGGTCGCACTGGTACCGTATTCACCGCCCACCGATAATCCCTGAAATAAGCGGGCCAGCAAAAGCAGCGCCGGTGCCCAGGTGCCAATCGATTCATATCCCGGTAAGCAGGCGATCACCAGCGAGCCAAAGCACATCATACACACCGAGATCAGCATCGAGGCCTTACGCCCGCGACGATCCGCAATACGGCCGAACAGCCAGCCCCCGATGGGTCGCATTAAAAATCCTGCGGCAAAAACCCCAGCCGTTTGTAGCAGCTGTGTAGTGGTGTTGCCGGATGGGAAGAAAATATGTGCGAAGTAGAGTGAACAGAATGAGTAGACGTAAAAGTCGAACCATTCAACCAGATTCCCTGAAGAGGCGCTGATGATTGCCCATACCCTTCTTCGGGTATCACTGTGAGCCAGTGTCCCGTGTGATGTCATGCTTTCTGTCATTGTGATTATGCTCCTGCCATAAACTGCGGCGTATTGAGCCAGAAGGCTCAATAACCTCGTAAATGAAATGTTATAATTTTGTTATAAATAACATTGCGACAGGGATCACACATTCCATTAGCAGGATAAGGGATTAAGAGAAAGGCCAGGATGGAGATAAAAGCAAAAAACCCCGCACCTTTCGGTACGGGG
>NZ_KV787883.1:0-68366 GCF_001807145.1 Enterobacter sp. HMSC16D10 | reverse complement strand
TTGCCAGAACGGTAGTGATTGCAGCGGTCAGCGTTGTTTTACCATGGTCAACGTGGCCGATAGTACCGACGTTAACGTGCGGTTTTGTACGTTCAAACTTTTCTTTAGACATCGATTGTCCCTCTAAGACACGGATAAATCGGTGATATCACCACATCAACCAGGCGAAATGCCTGAATTGTTGAATACAGTAAAATTGAAACAGAGAGAAACGGGAAGGAGAAGTGAAGTGGTGCTGATACCCAGAGTCGAACTGGGGACCTCACCCTTACCAAGGGTGCGCTCTACCAACTGAGCCATATCAGCACGTATTGGAGCGGGCAGCGGGAATCGAACCCGCATCATCAGCTTGGAAGGCTGAGGTAATAGCCATTATACGATGCCCGCATCCTGAAACTCGGCTACCCAGTTCTTTCTGTAACAAAAAAAGAGATTTCTCTCTTTTTCAGTTTGAGCTGGCTAATTTTTCCAACCAGCTCCGGAGGCATTTACGCTGCCAGAAAGTGGTGGTGGGGGAAGGATTCGAACCTTCGAAGTCTGTGACGGCAGATTTACAGTCTGCTCCCTTTGGCCGCTCGGGAACCCCACCGGACTTGATGGTGCCGACTACCGGAATCGAACTGGTGACCTACTGATTACAAGTCAGTTGCTCTACCTACTGAGCTAAGTCGGCATCAAGTAGCGCGCATTCTATGGATACCTGCGCGGTCATGCAACTAAAAATTTGCATAAAACGTTCTTTCGCTCACATTTTATGCTAACAGCGTGTTGAGCGCTGTAAAAGTAGTCATTCACGGTCAAATAATCAACATGTAAGGGGTATTTGCACTGTAAACACCGTAGCGTGACGGCCTCCGCGTAACGCAGCGCTTTCCATCTTTTTTCTTATTATTCCTGTCATCTGGTGTTAACCTCCTGCCCATTGTCCAAAATTAACTGTGTGATGAGCCACGATCCGGCAGTTTCATGCTGGCTCACTGAAGCATGCTTATGAGCAAAAAAGAGCAAACGTTAATGACGCCTTATCTTCACTTTAACCGCAGCCAGTGGGCTGCCCTGCGTGATTCCGTCCCTATGACGCTGACGGAAGGTGAAATCGCACGGTTAAAAGGGATAAACGAAGATCTGTCCCTTGAAGAAGTGGCAGAAATTTATCTCCCCCTCTCGCGCTTGCTTAACTTCTATATCAGCTCGAACCTGCGTCGTCAGGCGGTGCTGGAGCAGTTTCTCGGGACGAACGGTCAACGCATTCCTTATATCATCAGTATCGCAGGCAGCGTGGCCGTGGGTAAAAGCACCACCGCACGCGTCCTGCAGGCACTGTTGAGCCGCTGGCCGGAACACCGCAGCGTGGAGCTGATCACGACCGACGGCTTCCTGCATCCGAACGAAGTATTAAAAGAACGCGGGCTGATGAAGAAGAAAGGCTTCCCGCTCTCTTATGATATGCACCGTCTGGTGAAATTTGTCTCCGATCTGAAATCCGGCGTGCCTCACGTGACGGCGCCGGTCTATTCGCACCTGATCTACGATCGCATCCCGGGTGGGGATAAGACGGTGGTCCAGCCGGATATTCTCATTCTGGAAGGTCTCAACGTGCTGCAAAGCGGCATGGACTATCCTCACGATCCGCATCACGTCTTTGTCTCGGATTTCGTCGATTTCTCTATTTATGTCGATGCGCCGGAAGACCTGCTGCAGAACTGGTACATCAACCGCTTCCTGAAGTTCCGTGAAGGGGCATTCACCGATCCGGATTCCTATTTCCACCACTATGCTCAGCTTTCTGAAGAAGAAGCGATCAATGTGGCGACGGGGCTGTGGAATGAGATCAACTATGTGAATCTTAAAGAGAACATCCTGCCGACGCGCGAGCGTGCGAGCCTGATCCTCACCAAGAGCGAGAAGCACGCCGTCGACCAGATTCGCCTGCGGAAATAATAAAGCAGACATAAAAAAACCGGCTTAGCGCCGGTTTTTTTCGTTATGCGTGTGGTTTCTCGCCATTTTCATCCTGATCGACCGCGAAGCAGGCCACCAGCTGCCCCCCATACTCCTTTAACTGCGGCTGTAGCTGGGTGCAGGGGCCAAAGCGGCGGCTGCAGCGGGCGTTGAATGCACATCCCGGCGGCGGATTCAGCGGGCTTGGCAGCTCTCCCGTCAGCTTTATGCGCTCACGACGATCGTCCGGGTTCAGACGCGGTGTCGCAGACAGCAGCGCCTGGGTGTACGGGTGACGAGGGTTATTAAAGATCTGGTCTTTGGTCCCCTTCTCCACGCAGCGCCCCAGGTACATCACCATCACTTCATCGGCAATATGCTCCACCACCGACAGGTCGTGGGAGATGAACACGTAAGAGAGCCCCAGCTCCTGCTGGAGATCCATCATCAGGTTCAGCACTTGCGCCCGTACGGAGACGTCGAGCGCCGACACCGGCTCATCGGCAATCACCACGTCCGGGTCAAGCATCAGCCCGCGTGCGATGGCGATACGCTGACGCTGGCCGCCGGAGAACATGTGCGGGTAGCGGTCATAGTGCTCGGTTTTGAGGCCGACCTTCGCCATCATCGCCAGCGCTTTTTCACGGCGCTGCTCTTTGCTCAGATTGCTGTTAATCAGCAGCGGCTCTTCCAGAATCTGCCCCACCTTTTTACGCGGGTTCAGCGAACCGTACGGGTTCTGGAACACAATCTGGATTTTCTGGCGACGCAGCTTCTGCGCCTGCGGGTCGTGCTTGAGCAGATCCTGCCCCTGATAATAGAGCTCGCCGCCGGTTGGCACTTCAATCATCGTCAGCAGACGGCCCAGCGTGGATTTCCCGCAGCCGGACTCCCCCACCACCGCCAGCGTTTTACCGCGTTCGAGGTTAAAGGAGACGCCGTCCAGCGCTTTCACCAGGCGTTCAGGGGCAAACAGCCCCTTCTTCACCGGGTAATATTTTTTCAGGTCGATGGCCTGCAACAGCGGCTGTTGCGTGGTGGCCTGTTGCGTACTCATAGTGTTGGCCTCCCGGCATCATCGAGTGGGTAGTGGCATTTCGACTGACGACCGTCAGCCAGCTGGTTCAGCTCTGGTTCTTCCGCCCGGCATTTGTCCGTCGCATACGGACAGCGCGGATTGAGCAGACAGCCCTGCGGACGGTCATATTTGCCCGGCACCACACCCGGCAGCGACGCCAGACGCGCTTTATCCTGAGCAAACTCCGGCAGCGCGCGTAAAAGCGCCTGGGTATACGGGTGACGCGGCGCGCGGAAGATATCGTGTGAATTTCCGGTCTCGACCACCTGGCCGGCATACATCACGATGATTTTGTGCGCAGCTTCAGCCACCAGCGCCAGATCGTGCGTAATCAGCACCAGCGCCATGTTCTCTTTCTGCTGCAGCTCCAGCAGCAGCTCGATGATCTGTGCCTGGATGGTCACGTCAAGCGCCGTCGTCGGTTCATCCGCAATCAGCAGCTTTGGCCGACAGGCAATCGCCATGGCGATCATCACGCGCTGGCTCATCCCGCCTGAAAGCTGGTGCGGGTAAACGTCCAGACGCGATGCCGGGTCAGGAATGCCCACCTGGTTCAGCAGGTCGATCGCCCGCTGACGACGCGTTTTCTTATTCCCGCCCTGATGCACCTTGATTGCTTCCATAATCTGGAAACCGACGGTGTAGCACGGGTTCAGGCTGGTCATCGGATCCTGGAAAATCATCGCCACTTCCGCGCCCACCAGCTGGCGGCGCTGTTTCTCAGAAATGCGCTTCAGGTCCTGACCGTTGAACTGCAGGTTTTCCGCCATCACGCGGCCCGGGTAATCAATCAGCCCCATGATCGCCAGCGAGCTCACTGACTTACCGGAACCGGACTCCCCGACAATGCCAACCACTTCGCCCTGATTTACGCTATAGCTGATGCGGTCCACGGCGCGAAACGGGGTGCCTTCATCGCCGAAGTGCACCGATAATTTATCTATATTTAATAACGCCATCTCGTGCCTCTTACTGCTTCAGTTTGGGATCAAGCGCATCACGCAGGCCATCACCCATCAGGTTAAATGCCAGCACCGTCAGCAGGATTGCCAGACCCGGGAAGGTGACAACCCACCAGGCGCTTTGTGCGAACTGCAACACGTCGGAGAGCATGGTGCCCCACTCCGGTGTTGGCGGCTGCGCACCCATGCCCAGGAAGCCAAGAGCGGCCATATCAAGAATGGCGTTAGAGAAACCGAGCGACGCCTGAACGATCAGCGGCGCAAGGCAGTTAGGGAAGATATTGACGAACATCTGGCGCATCGCACCGGCACCCGCCACGCGAGAGGCGGTGACGTAATCGCGGTTCACTTCCACCAGCACCGCCGCACGGGTTAAACGCACATAGTGAGGAAGCGCCACAAACGTCAGCGCCAGGGCGGCGTTACCGATCGACGGACCGAAAATCGCCACCAGCACCAGGGCCAGCAGCAGGCTTGGCAGCGCCAGCATGATGTCGACGATACGCATGATGATGTTATCAACGATACCGCCAAAGTAGCCGGCAACCAGACCCAGTACGATCCCCATAATCAGGGATAACACCACCACCAGGCAGCCGACCAGCAGCGACAAGCGCGCACCGTACATCAGACGCGACAGCACATCGCGGCCCACATCATCGGTCCCCAGCAGGTGCGCCAGGCTACCGCCATCCTGCCAGGCAGGCGGGGCGAGCAGCGCATCGCGGAACTGATCCGCCGGGTTATACGGCGCGAGGACGTTCGCAAACACCGCAATCAGGATCATGATAGCGACATACACCAGCCCCACCACCGCGCCTTTGTTGCGCTTGAAGTAGTGCCAGAACTCCTGCATCGGCGTCATCGGAACCGGTGCAGCAACAACTTTGTTTTCAGAAACCTGTGACATGATGGCCCCTTACTTCTTATGACGAATACGCGGGTTCACCACGCCGTACAGCAAATCGACCAGCAGGTTGACGAGGATAATCATCGTCGCGACCAGCAGCACACCGCCCTGCACCACCGGATAGTCACGGCGTTGCAGCGCGTCAATCAGCCAGCGGCCCAGGCCCGGCCAGGAGAAGATGGTTTCGGTCAGGATCGCCCCCGCCAGCAATGTCCCCACCTGGAGACCGATAACGGTCACCACCGGCAGCATGGCGTTACGCAGCGCATGGACGATGATAACGCGCATACGCGTCAGGCCCTTGGCGCGCGCGGTGCGGATATAATCCTCACCCAGCACTTCCAGCATCGATGAACGGGTCATACGCACGATCACCGCCAGAGGAATGGTGCCCAGCACCATGGCAGGCAGGATCATATGCGCGACGGCATCCATGAAGTTGCCCTCTTCGCCCCAGATAGCCGTATCAATCAGCATAAAGCCGGTGAGCGGGTTGGAGTCATCCAGGAATACCATATCGCTGACGCGCCCGGAGACCGGTGTCAGGTTAAGCTGCACCGAGACCAGCATGATCAGCATCATGCCCCACCAGAAGATAGGCATGGAGTAGCCGGTCAGCGCCAGGCCCACAGCGGTGTGGTCAAAAATAGAGCCACGCTTAACGGCAGCCAGTACCCCGACAGGAATACCCACCGCGGTGGCGAAAATCATGGCGCAGACGCCAAGCTCCAGCGTCGCTTTAAAACGCGGCACGAACTCGTCCCACACCGGAAGACGGCTTTTCAGCGAAATCCCTAAATCACCGTGCAACACGCCCCAGATATAGTGGAGATACTGCTGCCACATTGGCTTATCGAGGCCAAGTTCAGCCAGCAGCTGTGCATGGCGCTCAGGGGAAATACCACGCTCGCCCGCCATAATCATTACCGGGTCGCCGGGGATCATATGGACGAAGGCAAAAGTGAGAAGGGTGATACCGATAAACGTGGGGATAACAAGTCCCAGACGTCGGAGGATGAACTGCAACATAACCCGGATTCTCTCTGATGACGCACGACCAGTGGCGTGACGTCTGTATTGCTCACAAATCTTATCCCCTCTCCTTTCAGAGAGAGAATTAAGCACTGCTGCCGGGTGGCGCTACGCTTACCCGGCCTACATACCGTAGGCCAGTGCAAGCGCAGCGCCGCCTGGCGTTGCTTTTAATTATTCAACCGATACGTTTTCGAAGTGGTGTTTGCCCAGTGGATCAACCACGTAGCCTTTCACTTCTTTACGCACTGGCTCGTACACGGTGGAGTGAGCAACAATCAGCGCCGGAGCCTGATCGTGCATAACAACCTGCGCCTGCTTGTACAGTTCAATACGTTTGTTGTGATCGTCGGTCGCACGCGCCGGCTGGATCAGGTCTTCAAACGGCTTGTAGCACCAGCGAGAGTAGTTAGAACCGTCTTTCGCTGCAGCACAGCTGAACAGGGTAGCGAAGAAGTTGTCCGGATCCCCGTTGTCACCGGTCCAGCCCATCATCACTGCCTGGTGCTCACCCGCTTTGGCGCGCTTCAGGTACTCGCCCCACTCGTAGGTCACAATCTTGGCCTGTACGCCAATCTTCGCCCAGTCAGCCTGAACCATTTCTGCCATACGGCGTGCGTTCGGGTTGTACGGGCGCTGTACCGGCATCGCCCACAGCTCAACGGTGAAGCCTTTATCCTGGCCCGCTTCTTTCAGCAGCGCTTTCGCTTTCTCAGGATCGTAGGAGTAATCTTTAACGTCGTCGTTATAGCCCCACATGGTTGGTGGGATCAGGTTTTTGGCTGCAACGCCAGCGCCCTGGTAAACCGCCTTGATAATCGCTTCTTTGTTCACCGCGTAGGTCAGCGCCTGACGCACTTTCACGTCATCAAACGGTTTCTTCTCGGTGTTGAAGGAGAGATAGCCCACGTTCAGGCCAGCCTGCTCCAGGAGGTTGATGTTCTTATCCTGCTTCATGCGGGCGATGTCAGCCGGGTTCGGGTATGGCATCACCTGGCATTCGTTTTTCTGCAGTTTTGCATAACGTACTGACGCATCAGGCGTGATGGAGAAGACCAGACGATCAATCTTCGGCTTGGTGCCCCAGTAGCCTTCGAATGCTTTATACAGAATACGGGAGTCTTTCTGGTACTGCAGCAGCTGGAATGGACCGGTACCGATTGGGTTCAGGTCGACTTTTTCCGGCGTACCGGCTTTCAGCATGTTGTCCGCGTACTCTTTGGACAGAATTGAGGCGAAGTCCATGGCCAGGTCAGCCAGGAACGGTGCTTCCGGACGCGTCAGCACGAACTGAACGGTATTATCGTCCACTTTTTTCACTTCAGAGATCAGATCCGGCAAACCCATCCCTTCGAAGTATTCATAGCTGCCGCCAGAGACTTTGTGGTACGGGTTCTGAGCGTTTTTCTGACGGTCGAAGGAGAACACAACGTCGTCGGCGTTAAAGTCGCGCGTTGGTTTGAATTCTTTGCTGTCCTGCCACTTCACGCCCTTGCGCAGGTGGAAGGTGTAGGTTTTACCGTCTTCGCTGACGTCCCACTTCTCGGCCAGACCCGGAATCACTTCCGTGGTGCCGGTTTTGAATTCAACCAGACGGTTATAGATCGGTACAGAGCTTGCGTCGTAAGTCGTACCAGAGGTAAAGAGCTGTGGGTTAAAGCCTTCCGGCGAGCCTTCAGAACAGTAAACCAGGGTTTTTGCCTGTACGCTTGCTGCCACGGTCATAGCCACCAGGCTCAGACCAAGCTTCAGCATCCCTGACTTCTTCAAGGAAATACTCATTATTCTGCTCCAATGTGATGTTTTGCTTTGTTGTGTTACGCCGCCAGACCTTTATTTATTTTTTACCCGGTCCGGTCGGAGGTGCCCGAAGGCGTTAAAGGGATGGAGAATCCTTTCAGAAGAGCGTTTGAGTTGCAGCGCAGATCGTCCCTGAAATGCCCCTCATGCCCTACAATCTGTCAACAGAATGTGAAAACGTCAATACAGGTGACGGGGATTTACGCTGAGTGTGAGAAACCGCAAACAAAGATTAAAAAAACCATGAGCGTCAGTTTTCAGCAGGGAAATTTATGCTACTCGCCATGTTGCAGCACAACTATCTTCATATTTCGCAACAATCAGTGATTAACTTTTATTCAGAATGGGTAAATTTTCTTGCAGAATGGTGATTATCTGAGCACTAAATACCGCGAACGTTAAAACGCACAGCGAAAAATGCTGAGGTTATCCATAAGCAACGCGAAAAAAGATCAATCTATATATAAAAAAATACAATGGATTATGTCACAAAATCGTTAACAGGCAGGGAGAAGCGGGGGTAAGGGGCGTTTTGATTACTCTGAAGAGCTAAGGCCATAATGCAAAAAGGGCTAACCTTACGGTTAGCCCTTTTCAGAATGTGGTCGGCGAGAGAGGATTCGAACCTCCGACCCACTGGTCCCAAACCAGTTGCGCTACCAAGCTGCGCTACTCGCCGAATGCGGAGCGCATCTTACTGCTGAGGTGCGCCCCCGTCAATCCCTTATTTTCAAAAAGCCATTCAACTGGCGATATTCTCGCCAGAGCAGCTACTGCGCGGCTTTTGCGCTGTTATCAGGGAGTTTACACCAGTTGTTGTTTTCGTTAATCCCACCGTTCGGTGAGGTGTAGCCGAGACAACCCATAATGGTGTCGTACAGCTCAACGTGACGACGCGGCACCTTCATTTCCGCCTCTTTCTTCAGATGGGCAAACATCTTCGCTTTCTCCGGGTCTTCCAGATACTTATCGGACATCCACACCATCATTGGCACGCGGAACTGCTCCGGTGGTGCCATCTTGCGTGGTGTACCGTGCAGATGTTCGAACTCATTGATAGATTCACCGTGGTCCGCCGCATAGAAGACAATAGCCTTCTTATCGCGAACCTGGTCAATCACCGAATCAATAAAGTGATCCACATACATCACGGAGTTGTCATAAGAGTTAATCAACTGGGCTTTGGTGCAGTCTTTATCCACTCCGACGCACTCCGGCGTCCATTTGGCAAAGCTGCGCGGATAGCGCTGCGTGTAGTTAAAGTGCGAACCTTTGGTATGAAGGATGATCATATGCTTACCATCAGGGTTCCCGTTGAGTGAGAGTTTCATCTCATCAATCAGCAACATGTCATCGACAGGTTTGCCACGGTTGCGCGCCTCTGCGCCAATCTGCTCGCGGTAGGAGATGTTTTGCGCCATGGTGTTGCTGTAGAACCACATCTCACTCTGCATCGCATAGAGGTCGGAGGTAAACCCTAGCTGATGCAGCACCGAGAAGACGTTTTGCTCTTTTAGCGTACGCTGCGGGTTATCGCTCGCCCCGCCCTCGCGCACAAACATGCAGCGCAGGGAAAGCTTGGTGGCGGTATCACAGGAATAGCCACGATAGGCAATCAGGTTCTTTTCCTGCGCCAGTTTAGGCGTGGTATCACGGTTATAGCCGAGAATGCCCATATGATCCCAGCGTGTGGTCTCTCCGATAATAAAGACGACGTAGGTATCGTCGATATCCTTTGGCGCCACATAGGTAAACTTCTTCGCCGGGTTTATCAGCGACTTATTATCCGAGGACTCATCCACCTGCGCCCACGCATACAGCCCCAGCGCGGAGATCCAGTTAGACGGTAAATAAGAGTTGGCAACCACGCCACCGTAGCTCGGCATATCCACGCCGGAGGTACGCTCATCATTCTTCTGCTTCACCTCCAGCAGACGAATCGGCCCCCAGACCATCAGGCCCGCCAGCAGCACCACGGCGACGCTTCTGAATCGCTTTCCTGGCGTGCGGATCTGGTGAACAAGGGTATAGCGGCAGCGGTTGCTCCAGATGAGCAGCAGCGGCAAGGCGCTGACGGCCACCAGCCAGAGGATAAAGTGGAGCCCTACAACCTCTTTAGAGAGGTCGATATCCGTGGTCATCACCGAGGCAATAATGCCGTAGCCAATCACCACGTTCATAAAAGTCATGTAATAGCTGGCACCCGCCGAGCACAGCACGATAAACGTTGCCAGCACTCGCCACACGCGACGGCCAAACAGGGTAAGAATACGGAATAAAAAGAAGGTGACCAGTACCGCAGCGACCAATTCGACAACCGCTGCAATTCCTTTCCAGACGGTAAAATCATGCGCGTAACCGTCAAACCGACGGAAAAAAACTGCGCCGTTCATAAACAGGCCGATGTACAACGCCAGCAAAAAGCAGAGCTTTTGTTGCGCCATCGATTTAATGTATTTCATGCAAGCTACCCGGAAAAAGGGACAATACCGCCGCCCACCTCAATCAAAAAGTGGGCAGATTAGACATACGCTCAGGGGATCGTTCAATGAAACGTCTACAGGCGTGGTAAGTAGACCACAGGGAAGCGGAAAAGTGGCAGCAGAGAGTGTGATCAGTACAGTTATTTACAAAAAAGCAAATCCTAAAACAGACCGTATCGCTTTATTTCCAGTTTAAGAAAATAAAAAGGCCGGATTACCGGCCTTTCTCGTCGTGATTATGCATGAACTTCTTTAAAAACTTCACGTTGCGGCTGGCGAATCGTGGTTGACAGCGCCAGGGAGATAATCAGCAAGGCAAATATCACGCAGAAGGTTACGTAGAACCCGCCGAACAGGGAAGCAATCAGCGAGCCGCAGATACTGCCGATCCCGAAGCCCAGATAGATCACGCCGTAGTTTTTCGCCAGATTGTTCAGGCCAAAGAACTCGCTCACCAGTGACGGGAAGACGGTAATGGTGCCGCCGAAGTTAAAGGCCACGCAGGCAATTGCCGCGAAGAAGGTGGCTTCATTCAGCGGAGCGAACAGCAGCGCCGCCATACCGACCAGCGAAACCACCTGCCCAATCGTAATCACGCGGATGCGGGCGATTTTGTCGGACAGAATACCGAGGACCAGACGACCGGAGAGGTTAGCAATGGAGATGACGGTCACCGCGTTGGCCGCCGTGGCAGCATCCAGTTTCACCATCCCCTGCGCGATATCTTTCGCGACGCCGATGACATACAGGCCGCTCATGCAGGCCGTCAGGAACATCACCGCCAGCATCCAGTACTGCGGTTTACGCATGGACTGCGCGAGGGTGAAATCATTCTCCACGACGCCATTCACGGATTTCACTTCCTGCTGCGGCGCATCCTTCATCAGCGTGGCGCCGAACAGAATCATCACCAGCACGATTGCGCCCCAGATCATGAAGGTTTTTTCGAGACCGACGGACGCCAGCAGATGGGCATCGATAAATTTGAACCCGAGGCTGCCCAAACCATAAGAACCAATGGCAAACGCCGAGATTAAGCCTTTACGTTCCGGGAACCACTTCACGCAGTTTGACAGCGTCAGCAGATAGCCCGCGCCGTCCGCCAGTCCCACCAGCACGCCCGCACTCAGCCAGAGCATCATCAGGTTGCTGGAATGCGCGGTCAGGAAAAAGCCCAGCCCCAGCAGGATGCCGGACGCCATGGTCACGCGCTTCACGCCAAAACGCTCCTGCAGCTTGCCCGCGACGGAAGATGAAATCGCCAGACCCAGGCTCAGCAAACCAAAGGAGAACGCGACCTGGCTGACCGGTGCGCCGAGTTTGTCAGAAAGCGCACTGTTAAACAGGCTCCAGGTATAGACCGATCCCAGCGCAAACTGAGTGACGATGGTGCCAAAGAGCGTGAGCCAGCGCGTGCGGTTATAGGTTGATGTGTTCATGGCAGTTGTCCTGCAAGATAAATTGAGGGAATTCGCTGAGGACAACGATAAACAAAACCTCAATATGCCTGGGGTAAAACGGCATGAAATGCAGGCGGAACGGAATGAAATGCCTGGAATCGGGAATGAACGACCTGGCACGGGAATAAAGCGACAGCATGTTAGTATCTGCTATCGCTGTAAAGCCCGTGGGTATTGTATTCGAGATGTTATCGTAACGTTTAAAAAAGTAACAACTCTAGAAATTGGCGCTGACGCCGAGGGTGTATAAAAACTCCTCACCGGTGGTGGTATGCTCCCCCTGAGCCAGCGAGGCATAGGCCGCCATGTGCGTATTAAAGGGAATATCCGTTCCCACGGTGACATCCATCCAGCTGCCATTTTGGGCAGGAGCTGGCGTTTGCGGCATACCAAACTGCGATTTCCACTGGTTTTCACCAAACTGTTGGTTATAGCTGATCTGCGCCCAGGGCCGGAGATCGCCGTACTGGGTGTTAACGCGCCACCCCAGCGTGCTGACGCTGGCATGCCAGAGCGGGTCCGTAACTGACTGTGTCGACGCGCTATCACCAAACTCGTTGATCATCATGGGAGCCGTGCCGTCGTACCGCCACGCCACCACCGGGCCGGTGGTAATTCGCGCTGAAACGGGAAAATTCCAGCCTACGCTCATCGCCCCCTCTGTCGTGCTGCCAGACGGTATATTCAGAGCAAGACCCGGCGCATTTTGCGAAGACTGAATACGCTCCGCGAGAATATCCTCATAGCGCGGTTGGTGATCCGCGTCCCATGTATAGCGTTCCGCCGTATTATTTTGGGCGTCTGAAACGATATATTCCTGTTGCCAGGCAGACGCTGTATTACAAAAAAACAGGCAGGCTGAAATCCCCACCAGGCCAGACACAGCATGGCGACCACTGATTTTTTTTATCATCTTCAACGCGACCCCAGAGAGAGCCGAATTCGGCGATATTTGTCGTTATTCAGGAAGAGCTTAGAGAGCATATGGCCCTGTATTAACTATTGTCTTTATAGTAAACACGTCAAGCCAGTCAGAACGAAATTTTTGCGAAATCAGTATCAATAAGGGAGATGACGGATGGAACGTTGCGGTTGGGTAAGCCAGGATCAGCTTTATATCGACTATCACGATCGGGAATGGGGCGTGCCGGAAAGGGATGGCAAAAAGCTCTTTGAGATGATCTGCCTGGAGGGCCAGCAGGCGGGGTTATCATGGATTACGGTACTGAAAAAACGCGAAAATTACCGCAGCGCTTTCCACCAGTTCGACCCCGTCGCCGTCGCCGCGATGACCGATGAGGACGTCGAGCGACTGGTGCAGGATGCCGGCATCATCCGCCATCGCGGCAAGATCCAGGCCATCATCGGTAACGCACGCGCTTATCTGGCGATGGAACAAAACGGCGAATCATTTTCAGATTTTGTCTGGGCGTTTGTGAATAACGATCCGCAAGTCACGGAGGCGACCACGCTCGCGGAAATTCCGGCCGCCACTCCGGCCTCGGATGCGCTCTCGAAGGCCCTGAAAAAACGCGGCTTTAAGTTTGTCGGCTCCACCATCTGCTACGCCTTTATGCAGGCCTGTGGCCTGGTCAACGACCACGTTACCGGCTGCTTCTGTCATCCGGGAGGCCATCATGATCCGCAAATGGCAAAATGAAAATACCGCGCCGCTGCTGAGCCTGTGGCTGGAAAGCACCACGGAAGCGCATCCGTTCATCGCGCCGAATTACTGGAAAGAGAATGAGGCCATGGTGCGGGACGTTTATCTGCCGTCCGCTGAAACCTGGGTCTGGGAGCAGGACGGCGAACCTTGCGGATTTATCAGCGTGATGCAGTCTCAGTTTGTCGGCGCCCTGTTTGTGGCGCCGTCATGCATCGGGAAAGGCATCGGGCGCGCGCTGCTGAACCATGTTCAACAGCGCTTCCCGCACTTAACCCTGGAGGTGTATCAGAAAAATGTCCGGGCGGTGAATTTCTACCATGCTCAGGGCTTTCGCATTGAAGACAGCGCCTGGCAGGATGACACCCAACACCCGACGTGGATCATGAGCTGGCAGGCGGATCAAACGCCGTTAAGGTAAGCTCGGGACCCGTATATTTCTCGACCCAGGCCAGCGCCGTGTTCCCTGCGCAACCATTCCCCAGCTTCGAGCTGGGGAGATCTTTGGTCAGCACGTTAACCGCCCCGTTTTTACAGATACCGCCTTCGGCGAGCTCAAGGTCAGGCCATGCGCCCTGATGAATGCAGATCACGCCCGGCTTAATCCCGTCGCTCACCACCGCCCCTGCCAGCACCTGTCCACGCGCGTTCCAGACGCGCACCACGTCGCCGTCCGCAATCCCGCGCGCTTTCGCATCAAGGGTATTCAGCGTGATGGGCTCTCGCCCGGCGACCGCATACTGCTCGCGCAGGGAGGTATAGTTAAGCTGGCTGTGCAGACGGTGCGCGGGATGGGCAGATAACACCTGCAGCTGATCCGGCCGGGCGTTGCCGTGCCATTCGTCCGGCTCGAGCCACGTGGGATGCGGCGGGCAGTCAGCATAGCCAAAGCTGGCGATGCGCTCGCTGTAGAGCACGATCTTGCCGCTCTCGGTTTTCAGCGGGTAGTTATCCGGATCGCGGCGGAAATCGGCAAAACGAACAAACTTCGCGTTCTGTTCGCTCTCCGGCATTTCGACGATCTGGTTCGCCTCCCAGAACTCAGTAAATGGCGGGAGCGTCACGCCCTGCGCCGCGCCGCGCTGTCCGGCAATCTGGTAGAAGGTTTCCAGCCATTCGAGATCGGTTTTTCCCTCGGTAAAACGCGCGCGACCGCCCGCTTCCCATCGCTCGCTCAGTTCAGCAAACACGTCGAAATCATCACGCGCCTCATCGCGCGGGGCCACCACGCGCTTCATCGGGACCATATGCTGATTGCTGTAGTCGCCGGTCATGGTGAGATCGTTACGCTCAAACGAGGTGGTCGCCGGGAGGACAATATCGGCGTGTTTCGCCGAGGCGGTCCAGAAGCACTCTGAAATCACCACCAGCTCCGGCTTCTGCCAGGCGCGGATCAGGCGGTTGGTATCCTGATGGTGCGTGAAGTTCGACCCGCCCGCCCACCAGATAAATTTAATATCCGGGAAGTGGCGGTCGAGACCATTGTGCTGATAAAAACCGCCCGGATTTTCCAGGGCTTCAACAATACGCGCCACCGGGATTTTATCCACGGCGTCCACGCCGCCCTGCACCGAACCTTGCAGAGACGCCAGCACCGCCGCTTTACGCGTGGGGTTACCGCCATTGGCAAAGTGATAGGAGAGACCAAAACCGCCGCCCGGCGTACCGATCTGCCCCAGCATCGCAGCAAGGGTCACCAGCATCCAGTGTTTCTGCTCGCCAAACTGCTGGCGCTGCATCCCCCAGCCGGACATCAACATCGTGGTGTTTTTATGGAATAACGCCGCCAGTTCGCGGAATTTATTCGCAGAAACACCGCAAATCTCTGCCGCCCACTCAGCCGTTTTGGCCACGCCATCCGTTTTACCCGTCAGATAGTCGGCGAATTTATCGAAGCCGGTGGTACAGCGCGTCAGGAATTCGACATCGTGCCAGCCGTTTTCCACCAGGGTATGGGCGATACCCAGCATCATTGCCACGTCGGTGCCCATATGTGGGGCAATCCACTCGGCGCTGTCGCCGAAGAAATCCAGGGTTTCAGAGCGCATCGGGTCAATGCAGATGATGCGCTTGCCGCTTTTGCGCAGCGCGTCGAAATAGCCAATGCCCTGCTCGTCGCTGGCATTCCAGGCAATTTTCAGCGTGTTAAGAGGGTTAGCGCTCCACAGCACCACCACGTCGGTATGTTCCAGCACCAGCGGCCAGCTGGTCTGCTGCTGGTACACCTCGTTCCCGCCCACGACGTACGGCATGATCGCCTGCGCCGCACCGGTGGAGTAATCCCCCAGATGACCGGTATAGCCGCCCGCCAGGCTCATATAGCGCTGCAGCAGCGTCGACGCCTTGTGCAGCACCCCGTTAGAGCGCCAGCCGTAGGACCCGGCGAAAATGGACGACGGACCGTAACTGTCGCGAATGCGCTTGTGCTGGGTGTGGATCAGCGCCAGCGCGTCATCCCAGCTCACGCGAACAAACTCATCCTGACCGCGAATGCCCTGCGGCTTGTCAGGTGAGGCGAGAAAACCTTTACGCACCATCGGCCAGCGCACGCGTGTTTTGCTGTGCACCTGATCGCGAACGACGGTCTGTAAAGAGTTGGGATGTTGTGTTGGCAATGCTCCGCGAGACGACAGAACATTTTCGCCATCGGTTTCGACCAGCATTGGCCCCCAGTGGGCGGCGGTCAGAATGGTTTTCGTTGAGGTGCTCAAGCGTGCGCTCCTGGTTGCGTGCAGGTTTTACGGCCTTCTTGCTGAGACCGTTTATGGTTTGTCACAAATTTCAGAGTTATACCCGGAATTTTCTCCGTATCTGGACGTCATAATCAACTGCCACGTTCGCCGTGGCAAAGAATAAAAAGGATTAAGGAAAGAAGATGAAAAAACGCGTACTCGTTATTGCCGCTCTGGTGAGCGGTGAACTGGCTGTTTCTGGCTGCACAACCAACCCTTACACCGGTGAGCGCGAAGCGGGTAAATCCGGCATTGGCGCGGGTATCGGCTCGCTGGTCGGCGCAGGCGTTGGGGCGCTCTCCTCCTCCAAGAAAGACCGCGGCAAAGGCGCGCTGATTGGCGCAGCGGCGGGCGCGGCCCTGGGCGGCGGCGTCGGTTATTACATGGACGTGCAGGAAGCAAAACTGCGCGACAAAATGAAGGGAACCGGCGTGAGCGTGACGCGCAGCGGCGATAACATCATCCTGAACATGCCGAACAACGTCACCTTCGACAGCAGCAGCGCAACGCTGAAACCCGCGGGTGCGAACACCCTTACCGGCGTGGCGATGGTGCTGAAAGAGTACAACAAGACCGCCGTGAACGTGATTGGCTACACCGACAGCACCGGCAGCCAGGATCTGAACATGCGTCTGTCCCAGCAGCGCGCCGACTCCGTGGCCAGCTCGCTGATTACCCAGGGCGTTGAAGCAAACCGCATCCGCACCAGCGGCATGGGCCCTGCCAACCCTATCGCCAGCAACAGCACGGCGGAAGGCAAAGCGCAGAACCGCCGCGTAGAGATTACGTTAAGCCCAATTCAGTAGGTAAAAGCAAAACGGCAACCCCGTTGCCGTTTTTAGTGTTTGCTCCCTCTCCCGTGGGAGAGGGTTGGGGTGAGGGCATCAGGCCGCAACCTCCGGTAAGCGCAGCGCCACCGGGCAAATTACTTGATTCGTCCGATTTTCCCGCTAAGGTATTCTCACTAAATTCAGGGAAATCAGCGATGAGCAAACCAGCCCGGGCCACCATCAGCGACGTGGCGAAAGCCGCCAAAACCGGCAAAACCAGCATTTCGCGCTACCTTAACGGCGAGAAACACCTGCTGTCCGATGCGTTGCTGGCGCGTATTGAACAGGCCATTGCCGATCTCGACTACCGTCCCAGCCTCATGGCGCGCGGGCTCAAACGTGGCCGCACCCGCCTTATCGGGCTGATCATCGCCGATATCACCAACCCCTACTCCGTGAACGTGCTCAGCGGTATCGAAGCCGCCTGTCGCGAGAAAGGCTTTACGCCGCTGGTCTGTAATACCAACAACGAAGTCGACCAGGAGCTGCATTATCTGGACCTGCTGCGCAGCTATCAGGTGGAAGGGATTGTGGTCAACGCGGTAGGCATGCGTGAAGAAGGCTTAAATCGCCTGCAGCAATCCTCCCTGCCCATGGTCCTCATCGACCGTAAAATCCCGGAGTTTGCCTGCGACGTGGTCGGGCTGGATAACACCCAGGCCGCCACGACCGCCACCGAACATCTGATTGAACAGGGCTTCGAGGCCATTCTGTTTCTGAGTGAACCGCTGGGGATGGTCAACACCCGACGTGAACGCCTGAGCGCATTTCGCGCCACGCTGGAGCGTTATCCCGGCGTGATCGCCGAAAATGCCGAAACGCCGCTTCACGAAGCCGGGCAGCTCGACAATACCCTGCGTCAGTTCCATACGCGCCATCGTGGGATGCGCAAAGCGGTTATCTCCGCCAACGGGGCGCTGACGCTGCAGGTTGCCCGCTCGCTCAAGCGCATTGGCCTGCACTGGGGCAGCGACATTGGTCTGCTGGGATTCGATGAACTGGAGTGGGCGGAACTGGCTGGCGTAGGCATTACCACCCTCAAACAACCCACCTGGCAGATTGGCTATGCTGCTGTTGAACAAGTGGTTCGTCGTATTGAAGGCACCAGCGATGCCGTTCGCGAGCAGGTCTTCTCCGGTGAACTGATCGTTCGTGGCTCTACCGCGCGTTAAATTTCCCTTGTGATAGCGATCATAAATTCAACATCCTGACCTTTTCTTTGGAACCGGTTCCATCTAGCGTAATAGTATTGATATGTTGCGATGGAGTCCGAAGATGGGCAGAAAAATTATGGTGGTCACCGCCGCGTACGGTGCGGAACAGGTGCGGCAGGCGGGAGGTCAACGGGCGATGCTCCCTGTTATTGCTGGCGCGGGGGCAGACGGCGTGGAGATCCGCCGCGAGCTGTTCAACAGCGAAGAGCTGCTGGCGCTGCCTGCGCTGGGCGAATCCATTGAGCTGCTGGGCCTGCTGGCGTGCTACTCCGCACCCGCCGCCCTGTTTATGCCTGACGGCACCCTCAACCCGGACCTGCCCCACTATCTCTCTGAAGCCAACACCCTGAACGCCCTGTGGCTGAAGGTTTCCCTCGGCCATTTCAGCGACACGCAACCGCTCGACGCCCTGCGTACGCTATTGAACACCAGCGGTATGGCGCTGGTCGTGGAGAACGATCAGACCGACTGCGGACAGCTCGCGCCCATGCAGCGCTTCCAGGCCGCCTGTCGGGAAATGGCGCTCCCCGTCACGCTGACCTTCGACATGGGGAACTGGCTGTGGGTGGGCGACTCGCCGGAAGAGGCCGCGCGTCATCTGGCCTCTGCAGTGAGCTATATCCACGTGAAAGCCGCCGTGCCGCATAAAGATAACTTCCGCGCCGTCGCACCGGACCGCGCCGATGCACGCTGGCTGGATCTGCTCGGCCAGCTGCCTGCCGATGCCCCGCGCGGTATCGAATTCCCGCTGGAAGGGTCGGATTTAACCGCCGTTACCCGCCATTACGTCAACCTGCTGCGCGAGGAGTAAACCATGCACAAGACGCTGGATGTCATCACGATTGGTGAAGCCATGGCCATGTTTGTCGCCACCGAAACGGGTGAGCTGAGTGCGGTGGAGCACTTTATCAAACGCGTCGCAGGCGCAGAACTGAACGTCGCGACCGGCCTGGCGCGTCTCGGCCTGAACGTGGGCTGGGTCAGCCGCGTGGGGGATGACAGCTTTGGCCATTTCGTTCTCGATTCGCTGAAAAAAGAGGGGATTGATGCCACTGGCGTCACCCTCGACGGACGCTTCCCTACCGGCTTTCAGCTTAAATCTAAGGTTGAAAATGGAACCGATCCCATCGTGGAGTATTTCCGTAAAGGCTCGGCCGCAAGCCACCTCTCTGTCGCGGATTACCACGCCGATTACTTTGCCTCCGCGCGCCATCTTCATCTGAGCGGCGTGGCAGCCGCGCTGTCTGCCAGCTCGTATGAGCTGCTGGATCATGCCGCGACCACCATGAAAGCCCAGGGGAAAACCCTATCGTTCGACCCCAACCTGCGTCCGGTGCTGTGGAAAAGCGAAGCGGAAATGGTGGAGAAACTGAACCGTCTGGCGTTCCGGGCGGACTGGGTTCTGCCAGGCCTGAAAGAAGGGATGATTCTGACCGGCGAAAGCACGCCGGAAGGCATCGCCGACTTCTACCTGAATAAAGGGGTAAAAGCGGTGGTGCTGAAGACCGGTGCCGATGGCGCGTGGTTTAAAACGGCCAACGGCGAGCAGGGCGCGGTCGCGGCAGTGAAGGTCGAGAACGTCGTCGACACCGTCGGCGCAGGTGACGGCTTTGCCGTGGGCGTGATTAGCGCCCTGCTGGAAGGTAAAACGCTGCCGCAGGCCGTCGCGCGAGGCAACAAGATTGGCTCGCTGGCCATTCAGGTGCAGGGCGACAGCGAAGGATTACCAACACGAGCACAGCTCGGCGTTTAAATTCCCTCTCCCTGTGGGAGAGGGCCAGGGTGAGGCAGCAAGCCGCACCAGATAATTAAGCCACCGTGTACCCTACAGACAACGGCGGTAACAACCTCAACAACAGAGGCAAGCCTATGAACAGTTCGACCAATGCAGTAAAACGCTGGTGGTACATCATGCCAATCGTGTTTATCACGTACAGCCTGGCGTACCTTGACCGTGCCAACTTCAGCTTCGCGTCCGCCGCAGGGATCACCGAGGACCTCGGGATCACCAAAGGGATCTCCTCCCTGCTGGGTGCCCTTTTCTTCCTGGGCTACTTCTTCTTCCAGATCCCCGGCGCGATCTATGCGGAACGCCGCAGCGTGCGTAAGCTGATCTTCATCTGTCTGATCCTGTGGGGCGCCTGCGCGTCGCTGACCGGCATGGTGAACAATATTCCTGCCCTGGCCGCCATTCGCTTTATCCTCGGCGTCGTTGAGGCGGCGGTTATGCCCGCGATGCTGATCTACATCAGCAACTGGTTTACCAAATCTGAGCGCTCGCGCGCGAATACCTTCCTGATCCTCGGTAACCCGGTCACGGTACTGTGGATGTCGGTGGTGTCCGGCTACCTGATCCAGTCCTTCGGCTGGCGCGAGATGTTTATCATTGAAGGGGTACCGGCAATTATCTGGGCCTTCTGCTGGTGGGTGCTGGTGAAAGATAAACCTGCCCAGGCGAAGTGGCTTTCCGAAGATGAAAAAGCAGCGCTGCAGGCGCAGCTGGACAAAGAACAGCAAGGTCTGAAGGCGGTGCGTAACTATGGTGAAGCCTTCCGCTCGCGTAACGTGATCCTGCTCTGCGCGCAGTACTTTACCTGGAGCATTGGTGTGTACGGCTTTGTGCTGTGGCTGCCGTCCATTATCCGCAGCGGCGGTGAAAACCTCGGCATGGTCGAAGTAGGCTGGCTGTCATCCGTACCGTATCTGGCGGCAACCATCGCGATGATCGTCGTTTCCTGGGCGTCGGACAAGCTGCAGAACCGCAAGCTGTTTGTCTGGCCGCTGCTGCTGATTGCCGCCTTCGCCTTTATTGGCTCCTGGGCCGTGGGCGCAAACCACTTCTGGGTCTCTTATACGCTGCTGGTGGTTGCCGGTGCGGCCATGTACGCCCCTTACGGACCGTTCTTTGCCATCATCCCCGAGATGCTGCCGCGTAACGTGGCGGGGGGCGCGATGGCGCTGATTAACAGTATGGGTGCGCTGGGTTCGTTCTGCGGCTCCTGGTTCGTCGGTTACCTGAACGGTGCCACCGGCAGCCCATCCGCATCGTACATCTTTATGGGGGTGGCGCTTTTCGCCTCGGTATGGCTTACTCTGATTGTTAAGCCTGCTAATAATCAACAACACCCTGTCGGCGCTCGCCACGCCTGAATCCTTAAAAAATCAACGGAGATTAGCATGAAGCCGTCCGTCATTTTGTATAAAACCCTGCCGGAAGATCTGCAGAAACGCCTTGAAGAGCACTTCACCGTCACGCAGGTGAAGAACCTGCGCCCGGAAACCGTGGCACAGCACGCCGACGCGTTCGCGAGCGCGGAAGGCCTGCTGGGTTCAAGCGAAAAAGTGGATGTCGCCCTGCTGGAGAAAATGCCGAAGCTTCGTGCTACCTCAACCGTTTCCGTGGGTTACGACAACTTCGACGTGGATGCGCTTAACGCCCGCAAAATCCTGCTGATGCATACCCCGCATGCTCTGACGGAAACCGTGGCCGATACGCTGATGGCGCTCATGCTCACCACGGCCCGTCGCGTGGTGGAAGTGGCTGAGCGCGTCAAAGCGGGCGAATGGGCAAAAAGCATTGGTCCGGACTGGTTCGGTGTGGATGTTCACGGCAAAACGCTGGGCATTGTCGGTATGGGGCGTATCGGGCTGGCGCTGGCGCAGCGCGCGCATTTTGGTTTTAACATGCCGATTTTGTATAACGCGCGTCGCCATCACAGTGAAGCCGAAGAACGCTTCAACGCCCGTTACTGCGAGCTGGATACCCTGCTGCAGGAAGCCGATTTTGTCTGCCTGGTGCTGCCGCTGACGGATGAAACCCGTCATCTGATCGGTAAAGAGGCGTTTGAAAAAATGAAGGCATCTGCCATTTTCATCAACGCGGGTCGTGGCCCGGTGGTGGATGAGAAGGCGCTGATTGAGGCTCTGAAAAACGGTGAGATCCATGCAGCAGGTCTGGACGTGTTTGAGCAGGAGCCGCTGCCGGTGGATTCGCCACTGCTTTCGCTGCCTAACGTGGTTGCCCTGCCCCACATCGGCTCAGCCACCCATGAGACGCGCTACAACATGGCGGCCACCGCGGTCGATAACCTTATTGCCGCCCTTAGCGGAAAGGTGGAGAGAAACTGCGTGAACCCGCAGGTGCAACGATAGAAACGAAAAAACCCGCCAGAAGGCGGGTTTTTAAATTCTTTGCTACTGGGTTGGAAGCTTACAGGCTTACAACGTTACCAGCTGCTGGGCCTTTAGCGCCGCTTTCGATGGTGAAGGACACTTTCTGACCTTCGTCCAGAGATTTGTAGCCATCGTTCTGGATAGCAGAGAAGTGTACGAACACGTCTTTAGAGCCATCGTCAGGAGTGATGAAGCCGAAACCTTTATCAGCGTTGAACCATTTTACCAGACCAGTCATTTTAGCAGACATAGAAATTACCTTATTAACAAATATATTGTGCCTTCCGGCTTGATGGATTGCGTTACAGATTTTTAAGCGATGAAGGAAGGGTCACTACGAAGGGTATCTATGGATAACAATCTGGACTGCTTTACTAAACTGCTTTAGGTCTGTGTAACAAACCGACGGGAATAGTTATACCGATGTGGTAGAGGAATGACAAGCGTTATTTTCGCAACGCATAAAAAAACCCCGCCAGAAGCGGGGTTTTTTCGGTTTATTCTGTGGCAGCGACTGCGGCACTCCAGGCCTGGCTGAAGGCCTGATGCTGAGAGGCCAGCGGCCCAATCAGCGTATTGTACTGGCTTGCCTGCTGGGAGGTCGGGAACTGAATACCGTTGGCAACAAAGCTTACCTGCGTATTCTGCTGGGCAATAAAATCACCCACCTGGACCAGCTGCTGCGTGAAGATTTGCGCGGCCGGAATCAACGGTTGCAGTGCTTCTGACGGTTTGGTCACCACTTTCTCATACACTTTGTCGAAGACCGGTTTGAGATCGTCGCCCTGCTTCAGCGCAGAACGTGACGCGTCAGCCTGCATTTTCGCATTCTGCAGCTGCTGGCTCAGCACGCCAAGCGCACCGTTGGACTGGCGCAATGGTTCACGCTGCGTCATGTAATCCTGTGGAACGCGGATGGCGTTCACGCTATCCACTACCGGGCGGATACCGGAATCCATCGCCTGGCTCACCTGCTGTGAATAACCATAAAGAATGGCGTAATCGGACACAAAGGGGCCAAACTGTTTTTTCTGATCCGCAGTCAGCGTTGGCAACCGCTCGCCGCTGCGCATCACTGTATTCTGCAGAAAATCGATAAACGCTTTGCGCTGATCGCCTTCTTTATCAAAACACCCACTCAGGCTAACAACCATCAACAACGCCGCAATAGGCGCAAACCAGCGAGAGCAGGACTTTCCTGTCGCCATTTTATTACTCCTTTCACCCAAAAAAGCGCACACCGGCACACGCGTGCCCGACGCTGACAAGGATAGTCCAGGTCAGCCTTGCAAGATACTCTTTTCATGCAAAACGGCTATTGCCGATTTATTTCTTACCATTTACAAAAAAATACCTGGCGAAGCTGACATATGACTAATCAGGGAATTAGCATAACTCTCCATATTGCTGAATCGGATACAGCGATCGTTACCGCACGATTAATCACACCCGTGACGATCCTGGGTTGGTATTAGGGACTATTCTTAATTGGCTCTCTGATGTTCTTGATCACGATGTGAGATTTAAGAGGAGTCCTCAATGGAATATAAAGATCCTGAGTTTGAGCTGCTGAGCAGCCTGGAACAGATCATTTTTAAAGATGTACCGCAGACGATTACCCTGCAACAAAAATCCAATCCCTTTACAGAATATGAGCAATTGCGCAAAGGGACAGGACTGAAAACCGAAGAATTCGCCAGAGCGATGGGTGTCAGCGTGGCTATGGTGCAGGAGTGGGAGTCAAAACGTGAGAAACCCACCCCAACCGAGTTACGGCTGATGCGCCTGATTCAGGCCAACCCTGCACTCAGCAAGCAGATCGCGTAGTGAAGATTGAATGCCCCCGCCTTTGCGGGGGCTTGTGTTTTACAGGCTATCACAACGCCACCCCGCCTCTTCCCACACCAGCTCATGCGTTAACGTTAAGCCGCTTAAAAACGCCTCATCGTGTGATACCACCAGCAGTGCCCCAGGGAAACCGGCCAGCGCCGCTTCAATGGCCTGGACTGAAGCCAGATCCAGATGGTTGGTCGGTTCATCCAGCAGCAGAAGCTGCGTGGCTTCCGCGCGCCACAGCACGCAGGCCAGGGCAGCCTTAAGACGCTCACCGCCGCTGAGCGCCGCCAATGGGAGCATCACTTTGTCAGCCCCCAGTTGAAGCTGCGCTAAACGGGTTCGCAATACCCCCTCTTCCAGAGGAGTATGACTCAAATTGAGATGCGTCATGACCGACTGCGAGAGATCGAACCGGGAGAGATGCTGGTCGAGATAAGCGCAGCTGACGGACACTTTACAGCTACCCGAACGGGGGGCAACCTCGCCGAGGAGGGTTTTTAACAGCGTCGACTTCCCGCAGCCGTTCGGTCCCTTTAACGCCACGCGCATCGGTCCGTCCATCCGCCAGTTGAGCGGAGGAACAGGTACATGCTGCAGCACCAGATCCTCCAGCACCAGCACCTGCTTCCCCTCCGGGATCTGACTTCCCGGCAGAGTGAACATGACCGGGTTATCGTCTTCAACGCGTTCACGCGCCTTGTTTACCGCGGCGTTCAGCGCTTCGTTTTGCTCGCTGTGCTGTTTTTTCCAGGTGCCGATACGTTCCTTTGCCGCGCCTTTATATTTGACCCGCTCGAACGACGCGATATTCAGGGTATCGACGGTGCGTAACGTCTTTGCCGACCGCCGCTGGCTGTCATCATGCTCTTTTTGCATGCGCGCGCGGGTGCGTTTGCGCTCGGTTGCCGCATGTTCCAGCGCCGCGCGGGCAGCCTGCTGTTCGGCATCGCGCTGGGCTTGATAATCCGCATAATTTCCGCCGTAGCTGCGCAGACCCGAGGCGCTCAGCTCAAGAATACGCGGCACCTGCTCCAGAAGTTCGCGGTCATGCGAGGCCACCAGCACGCCGCCCTGATACCGACTCAACTGGTCGTAGAACCACGCCCGGCCTTGTCGATCCAGATGGTTAGTCGGTTCGTCCAGCAGAAGAAAGTCCGCGCCCGCCGTAAACGCCCCGCACAGCAGGGCGCGGATGCGCTCGCCGCCGCTGAGTTCTATGGCGGGCTTATCAGGCTCAAACGGTGGGAGCGTCGCATTGATAAACGCTTCGCTCAGACGTTCGGCTATATCCCAGTGGCCGTCGAGCAACGCCAGATCGTCAGGCTGATAATCGCCGCTGTCAATGCGCTTACGCGCCGCAAAAATCGCGTCATACCCGAGAAGTTCAGCCAGCGTCGTCTGCGAAGAAATAACATGCTGCTGCGCTACCCAGGCATGCGAGCCAAAGCGTTCAATATGACCGGTAGCCGGTTCGTCCAGCCCCGCCAGCAAGCGCAGCAGACGCGTTTTTCCGCTGCCGTTGCGGCCAACCAGCGCGCAGAGGGAGGGTTCCAGCGTGAGATTCAGCGGACCAAAAAGGGTATCGCCCGTCGGAAACTGACAGGTGACCTGATGCAAAATAAAAGAAGGGGACTGCGCAAAATGAGCCATAAGCACTCCTGAATGAAATCAAAACATCCCCTGCCGACGCGATGGCGTTTAGCAAGGATCGAAATTCATCAGTCGTGTTTGTTCATTTTTGGGGGGCACTCCAGCGCGAGAAAGTTAACGGGGATAAGGATAGCGGGAATGGGTTGACCATTTCAAGGTTAAATTTTCAGCAACACACTATAAAAAAACCCGCCGAAGCGGGTTTTTAGCATTTGTCACAACGGGCGCATTACTGCAACAGCGAAATATCCGCCACGCGCAGGAACAGCTCACGCAGTTTCTCGAGCATAGAGAGACGGTTAATACGCAGCTCTTTATCTTCTACGTTTACCATCACTTTCTCGAAGAAGGCGTCGATGACGTCACGCAGCTCGGCCAGCTCCACCAGCGCTTCCTGGTAGCGACCTTCCGCGAAGACCGGCTCGAGCTTGTCGCGCAGCACCACAACCTGCATCGCCAGGGCAATCTCTTCCGGCTCTTTCAGCGTCGCGGCGTTTACGCGCTCGTTCAGCGTCTCGTCGGACTTCGCCAGGATGTTGGAGACACGCTTGTTGGCCGCCGCCAGAGCAGATGCCGCTTCCAGCGTACGGAAGTGGGAAACCGCCTTCATACGCGCATCGAAATCAGCCGGACGGGTCGGACGACGCGCCAGAACCGCCTGAATGGTGTCGACGGTGTAACCTTCATCCTGATACCAGGCGCGGAAACGACCGAGCATAAAGTCGATCACGTCATCCACAACGTTGGCGTTGGTCAGCTTGTCGCCGTACAGACGCACCGCTTCTTCGGTCAGGGTCTGCAGATCCAGGTTCAGGTTCTTCTCAACGATGATACGCAGCACGCCCAGCGCAGCACGACGCAGCGCAAACGGGTCTTTGTCGCCTTTCGGATGCTGGCCGATACCGAAGATACCCGCCAGGGTGTCCATCTTATCGGCAATTGCGACAGCACAAGCTACCGGGTTGGACGGCAGTTCGTCACCCGCAAAGCGCGGCTGATACTGCTCGTTCAGGGCAACCGCCACGTCTTCCGCTTCGCCATCGTGACGCGCGTAGTGCATGCCCATCACGCCCTGGGTGTCGGTAAATTCGAACACCATGTTGGTCATCAGGTCACACTTGGAGAGCAGGCCTGCGCGGGTCGCGTGGTTAACGTCGGCACCGATTTCACGAGCGATCCAGCCGGACAGCTCCGCAATACGGTCGGTCTTGTCGCGCAGCGTACCCAGTTGCTGCTGGAACAGTACGGTCTGCAGGCGTGGAAGATGATCTTCCAGACGCTTTTTACGGTCGGTGTTGAAGAAGAACTCGGCATCCGCCAGACGTGGGCGCACCACTTTCTCGTTACCGGAGATAATCTGGCTCGGATCTTTCGATTCGATGTTCGCCACGAAAATGAAGTTTGGCAGCAGCTTGCCGTCGTTGGCATAGACCGGGAAGTACTTCTGGTCACCCTTCATGGTGTACACCAGCGCTTCAGCCGGAACGGCCAGGAATTTCTCTTCGAACTTCGCGGTCAGCACAACCGGCCATTCCACCAGCGAGGTCACTTCTTCCAGCAGGCTGTCGCTCAGATCGGCTTTACCGCCAATCTTACGCGCCGCGTCTTCCGCGTCCGCTTTGATTTTGGCTTTACGCTGTTCATAGTCAGCAATGACCTTGCCGCGCTCCAGCAGGATTTGCGGATACTGGTCGGCATTGTCGATGGTGAACTCAGGCTCGCCCATAAAGCGGTGGCCGCGAATCACGCGATCGGACGCCACGCCCAAAATGGTCGCCGGAATAACGGTGTCGCCCTGCAGCAGGGTCACGGTGTGAACCGGACGCACGAAGTGCACGTCGGACGCGCCCCAGCGCATCAGCTTAGGAATGGGCAGCTTCGCCAGAGACGTGGCAATCATGTCCGGCAGCAGCGCTTCCGCGCTTTCGCCTTTCACATGGGCACGATACAGCAGCCACTCACCTTTATCGGTGGTCAGACGCTCGGCCTGATCGACGGTGATGCCGCAGCCGCGCGCCCAGCCTTCCGCCGCTTTGCTCGGCTTGCCTTCCGCGTCAAACGCCTGGGCAATCGCCGGGCCACGTTTTTCGACTTCGCGATCCGGCTGAGACGCCGCCAGGTTTGCCACTTTCAGCGCCAGACGACGCGGAGCAGCAAACCACTCAATTTTACCGTGCGCCAGGCCAGCGTTATCCAGCTCGGCAGTCACGTTCGCAGCAAAAGATTCAGCCAGGCTGCGCAGGGCTTTTGGTGGCAGCTCTTCGGTGCCAATTTCCACCAGGAAAGTTTTCTCAGACATGGCCGCCTCTTATTTGTTTCGGTTGCACATCGGGAAGCCAAGGGCTTCACGGGACGCATAGTAAGCTTCTGCAACGGCTTTGGTCAGGGTACGAATACGCAGAATGTAGCGCTGACGTTCAGTCACGGAGATCGCTTTGCGGGCGTCCAGCAGGTTGAAGCTGTGGGCGGCCTTCAGAATACGCTCGTAGGCAGGCAGCGGCAGCGGAGTCTCCAGCGCCAGCAGCTGCTGCGCTTCTTTCTCATACTGCTCGAAGCAGGTGAACAGGAAGTCCACGTCCGCGTATTCGAAGTTATAGGTGGATTGTTCCACTTCGTTCTGATGGAACACGTCGCCGTAGGTGGTTTTACCCAGCGGGCCGTCGCTCCAGACCAGGTCGTAAACGCTGTCTACGCCCTGAATGTACATCGCCAGACGTTCCAGACCGTAGGTGATCTCACCGGTGATCGGCTTACATTCCAGACCGCCAACCTGCTGGAAGTAAGTGAACTGGGTCACTTCCATGCCGTTCAGCCACACTTCCCAACCCAGACCCCAGGCACCCAGCGTTGGATTTTCCCAGTTATCTTCCACGAAACGGATATCGTGGATGGTCGGATCCATACCCAGCTCTTTCAGCGACCCGAGGTACAGTTCCTGAATGTTGTCGGGTGATGGCTTAATCACCACCTGGAACTGATAGTAATGCTGCAGACGGTTCGGGTTCTCACCGTAACGACCATCGGTCGGACGACGGGAAGGCTGCACATACGCGGTCGCCATTGGCTCTGGCCCCAACGCGCGCAGGCTGGTCATCGGGTGTGAAGTGCCGGCGCCGACTTCCATGTCCAAAGGTTGAACAATGGTACAGCCCTGACGAGCCCAGTAATCCTGTAAGGTCAGGATCAGGCCCTGGAAGGTCTTGGTATCAAACTTTTGCATAGTATTTCGTGCTGGATACGTGTGGTTTTAAATGGAAGGGACCAGTATACCCGCTGGCTGCAAGATATACAGTACGAAACGGGGTTGTTTAGGGAAAATTGGGAAATAAGCATTCACGCCAGGGCGCTGCCGGCGTCTGGCTGTTGATTATGCGAGCAGGCTAGCGCATGGAGAGGTGTAAAAACTGGCCGTCCGCATCAAACGAGCAGACAAAGCCTTCTTTACGCGCCGTATAGCCCTTGAGCTCATAGCTGCCCTGAAAGCGCTCAAACCCGGTGACGTTGATTTTCTGCACGTCCGAGTTATAGCGGCGTGCGGCCTGGTCCTTGCAGAGTGACTCCATATTCAGTGAACGTTCCGGGCTCATTTTGCCCTGCTGGGCTTTTTGCACTGGTGCTTCTTGTGGCGCACTGCATCCTGCCAGCATGAAAAGCAGAATGAGTGATGCCACACGCTTCATCATCATTTTTATTACCGTCCTGGTCAGTGGCTGTTATTTTTAGTATCAACACGTTTATAGATTATGGTCAGCCATTCTGCGAATCTCGCGGTCTCCCGGCAAGCCTGCGAATAAAACTCAGAATTTTCCAAACGAAGACTTTTGGACAATGGGAGTCACACTCACTTTACAGGGAATACGAGGAACTGATGCCGTCAAAAATTAACTGGATTGATAACCTGCGAGGAATAGCGTGTCTGATGGTGGTCATGATCCACACGACGACCTGGTACGTCACGAACGCCCACAGCATCAGCCCCGTTAACTGGGATATCGCCAATATTCTCAACTCTGCGTCGCGCGTCAGCGTGCCGCTGTTCTTTATGATTTCCGGCTTTCTCTTTTTTGGTGAACGCAGCGCGCAGCCGCGACACTTCATCCGCATCGCGGCCTGCCTGGGGTTCTACAGCGCCGTTGCCCTGCTCTATATCACCCTGTTCACCTCCATTAACGCCGGGTTATCCCTCAAATATTTGCTGCAAAAGCCGGTGTTCTACCACCTGTGGTTCTTCTTCGCCATTATCGTGATCTATCTGGTCTCTCCGCTCATTCAGGTGAAAAACGTTAGCGGGAAAATGCTTCTGGCCCTGATGGTGGTGATTGGCATTGTCGCCAACCCGAATACGGTCTCGCAGAAAATCGACGGATTTGAGTGGCTGCCGGTGAACCTCTATATCAACGGCGATACCTTCTATTACGTGCTTTACGGCATGCTGGGGCGCGCCATCGGGATGATGGACACGCAAAAACGCGGTCTGAACTGGCTCTGCGGGGCACTGTTTATCGCCGGCGTGGCGGTGATTTCACGCGGGACGCTGCATGAGCTGCAGTGGCGCGGTAATTTTGCCGATACCTGGTATCTGTACTGCGGCCCGATGGTCTTTATCTGTGCCGTATCGCTGCTCACGCTCGTTAAAAACACCCTGAATGCGCGTCCCCTTCCCGTACTGAGCGTCATTTCACGACACTCTCTCGGGATTTACGGTTTTCACGCGCTGGTGATCCACGCGCTTCGGACACGAGGCATCGAGCTTAAAACCTGGCCGGTGCTGGATATCATCTGGATTTTTGCTGCGACCCTGGCGATCAGCCTGCTGCTGTCGATGCTGCTGCAAAAAATAGACGTTCGCCGCTTCGTCAGCTAACGCTTCGCTGCCGGGCGCGATGGTACTGGCGCGGGGAGGAAAACCCTGCCGCCAGGGAAGCCTGCTCCACGCCGCGCCCCTGCAATAGCCACTGTTCCGCCACCGCCAGACGCAGCTGCTCCAGATAATCGCGGACACTAATGCCTAAATGAGTCTGGAAAAGCCGGGTAAGATGGCGCGGGCTGACGTGCGCCAGCGCGGCGATATCAGGCAAGTTCCACGCTTTTTGCGGCTCGGCTGTGAGCGCATCCTGCGCCCGATGAATCGCCGGATGAAGATGATTGCGGTAGCGTAGCCACGGGGAGAGCTGGGGATCGTCACCAGAACGGCGGAACCAGACCACCATCTCGCGCGCCACATTCAGCGCCTTTTCGGGGCCGCACAGGCGGTTAATCATATGCAGCGCCAGGTCGATGCCCGACGTGATCCCCGCGCTGGTCCAGATGTTCTCGTCCTGCACAAAGATGCGGTTTTCTTTAATCGTCGCCGTAGGGGCCGCGGTGCGTAAACGGCTGATAACGTCATGGTGAGTTGTGCACTGTTTGTTATTCAGCAGGCCAGATTTCGCCGCCAGCAGCGCGCCAGAACAGACGCACATCACCGTGATATCCCGGCGCTGAATAATCGGCTGCAGGCGCATCAGCCAGTGCTGTATCCGTAACGCCTGCGGCGTCGAAAACTGAGAGCGGGAGTCGCTCACGCCGGGCAATACCAGCAGGCTCCCCTCTGGAAGACGTTCCGGCAGCGGCTGAATGCCGCTCATCGTCAGGCCTATCGACGTCGGCACGTCAGGTTGCGGGCCAATGTAATGCAGACGAAACGCGTCGCCAGCCAGCACAAAGGTTTCTGCCGGGCCCGTCATATCTAATGACAGCACCCCGGGCAACATCACGAACCAGACGTCGATGGGCATTACAGTGACTCCAGCGTCTCCGCTACCGTTTTAATGTCGGCAAAACGCCCGGACAGTACCGTTTCGGTACGGTGGCGAATGTCCGCTGCGCTAAGGGTAATGCCCTTGTAGGTCATGGGGAACGTCAGCGTGGCCTCGCTCACAAAGGTCACAGCATAACCCAGATCGGATGCCACCCGGGCGGTGGTTTCACAGCATTGCTCCGTGCGAATGCCGCAGATAATCACACTATTGATATCACGCTCGCGCAGCCAGCGATCGAGCCCGGTATCCGTGAAGGCATTATGAACGTGTTTCTGGAAAACCACATCCGGCTGATGACGCAAAAAGGCCATCGGTTTGACATAGCCGCTTTCCAGCGTAAAAGGGCCGTCTCCATCCACATGAAAAATATCAACGACCGGAATACCGCGCGCCTGGCAGCCTTCAATCAGCCCCAGCATCCCCTGCTGAAAAGCGGGAATGTCATCCTCCTGCCAGTAATTGCGGTGATGGAAGGACTGCTGAGTATCAATGTTGATGAGTGCAATGCGTGACATGATGGTTCTCCTCGCCAGTGGGTGTGACACCATACTGGCAAGGAAAGGAAGGCACGCACAGACCAAAAAAGGACATCCTCGTGCCTCTCCCGGACAAGCGAATTTACGTCATCAGCGGCAGCAGTTGCTGGTAGATTTTGCGGAACACGTCGCGCCTTTCCGCGTACCGCGCATGGCGCGCCGCGTCAGGCAAATGCGCCTGTTCAAGCGTAAGCTGCGGCAGCAGTTGTGAAAGCGGTTTTTCCGGGTTCATAGCAATCTGCGCCAGACGCGCGGCGCCGAGCGCGGGGCCAACATCGCCACCGGTGCGGAAATCCAGCTGCAAGCCGCTGATGTCCGACAGCATTTGTCGCCAGTAAGGGCTTCGCGCACCGCCGCCAATCAGGGTGACGCTTGCGGGTTTCAGGCCGCAGTCGTGAACCACGTCCATTCCGTCAGCCAGCGCATATCCGACGCCTTCGAGAACCGCACGCGCCAGTTCTGCCGGACCATGCTGATGGGTTAAGGCAAAGAACACCCCTTTCGCTTCAGGGTTGTTGTGTGGCGTACGCTCGCCGGACAGATACGGTAAAAACCAGACGGTACCGGCATTTTCATCCGCCTGCTGTGCTGCGGCAATCAACGCAGGAACATCGGCCATCCCGGTCAGCTTCGCCGCCCAGTCCAGGCACGACGCTGCACTCAGCATCACCGACATCAAATGCCATTTTCCAGGCAGCGCATGACAGAAACTGTGCACCGCGCTTTCGGGATTGCTGCGATAGCCGTCGCTGACGGCAAAATAGACGCCAGAGGTTCCCAGCGACAGCATCGCCTGACCTGCCTCAACCATGCCGACGCCCACGGCCCCTGCGGCATTGTCACCGCCCCCGGCAACCACCGGTACGGCAGGCATATTCCAGCGTTCCGCAACGTCTGGCAGCAGTGTGCCTGTTACCTCGCTACCTTCGAACAGCGCAGGCATGTGTTCACGGGTCAAATGGCAGGCATCCAGCATCGCCTCGCTCCAGTCGCGTTTCGCCACGTCGAGCCACATCGTGCCGGCGGCATCAGACATGTCGGAGGCAAAATCGCCCGTCATGCGAAAGCGCAGATAGTCTTTCGGCAGCAGGACTTTCGCCACCTGACGGAAAATCTCCGGCTCGTGGCGCTGTACCCACAAAAGTTTTGGTGCGGTGAAGCCCGGCATCATCAGGTTGCCGGTGATCGCGCGGGAAGTGGGTACGCGTTCCTCAAGAAGCGCACACTCTTCTGCACAGCGGCCATCGTTCCAGAGAATGGCGGGTCGCAACACGCGATGCTCGCTGTCCAGCAAGGTTGCACCGTGCATTTGCCCGGCAATCCCCAGCGCTTTCACGTCACGCAGAGAATGCTGTTCACCTAACGCCTTGATTGCACGATCCGTTGCCTGCCACCACTGCTCCGGGTCCTGTTCCGACCACAGCGGATGCGGACGTGAAACCTGCAGCTTTTCAGTCTGCGTTGCTAACACCTCGCCCTGCTCGCTTAACAGGATGGCTTTCACACCCGATGTGCCCAGATCGATCCCGATATACATATAGTGGATTCCTTAAGTGAAAATGCCCGGTGGCGCTGCGCTTACCGGGCCTACAAGCTGGATGCCGTTATTTATCGAACAGGTAGTGGTTGACCAGATTTTCCAGCAGCTCCTGGTGCCCGCTCTGGTGCTGCGGCGCCAGCTGATGGTGTTCAGCGTACTTCGCGATCTCCGCAAGCGATAACTGACCTTTCAAAATTTGCTGGCCCAGCTCACTGTTCCAGCCGCTGTAGCGCTTCGCCACGCGTTTATCGAGCTCGCCGTCTTCAATCATACGTGCCGCCACCTTCAGCGCCAGCGCCATGGTGTCCATCGCGCCAATGTGGCCGTAGAACAGATCGTATTTGTCGGTGCTCTGGCGACGCACCTTGGCGTCAAAGTTCAGGCCGCCGGTAGTGAAGCCGCCCGCTTTGACGATCTCATACATCACCAGCGCATTCTCTTCCACGCTGTTCGGGAACTGGTCGGTATCCCAGCCCAGCTGCGGGTCGCCGCGGTTCGCATCGACCGAGCCGAAGATGCCCAGCGCAATCGCCGACGCGATCTCGTGGTGGAAAGAGTGGCCCGCCAGCGTGGCGTGGTTGGCTTCAATGTTCACTTTGATCTCTTTTTCCAGACCGAACTGCTTCAGGAAGCCATACACCGTCGCCACGTCGTAGTCATACTGGTGCTTCGTCGGCTCCTGCGGCTTCGGCTCAATCAACAGCGTGCCGCGGAAGCCGATTTTGTGCTTGTGGTCGACAACCATCTGCATAAAGCGGCCAATCTGCTCGCGCTCCTGACGCAGGTCGGTGTTGAGCAGGGTTTCATAGCCTTCACGGCCTCCCCACAGGACATAGTTTTCGCCGCCCAGCTGATGCGTGGCATTCATTGCCGTCACCACCTGCGTGGCCGCCCAGCTAAACACTTCCGGATCCGGGTTGGTTGCCGCACCTGCGCCGTAGCGTGGGTTAGTGAAGCAGTTTGCCGTGCCCCACAGCAGCTTCACGCCGCTTTGCTGCTGTTTTGCCGCCAGTACATCCACCATCTGCGCAAAGTTGTTCAGGTACTCTTTCAGCGATGCGCCTTCCGGCGACACGTCGACGTCATGGAAGCAGTAGTACGGCACGTTCAGCTTGTGGAAGAACTCAAACGCCACATCGGCTTTGCGCTTTGCCAGCTCGATGGCCTCACCCGGCTGCTGCCACGGGCGGTCAAAGGAGCCCACGCCGAACATATCGGCGCCGTTCCAGCAGAAGGTATGCCAGTAACAGGCGGCAAAGCGCAGATGATCTTCCATGCGCTTACCCAGCACCAGCTCATCCGGGTTGTAGTGACGAAATGCTAAAGGATTGGTCGTTTTCGGGCCTTCGTAACGAACACGATCGAGTTGGTCGAAATAAGCTTGCATATTGAGCTCCATAATCAGGGTATGCGGCGAGTCGTTGATACAGGAGTAATAGTGAATAGACATTTTGGGTTGCTCAATTACGTTATTTCACACTGCTATTGAGAGAATGCACAACTGTGCGCTGGCTCGCAAAATAATGCGCAGACGAACTATTTTTCGGCGCGGATTCCAGAATCAAATGTAATTAAGACGTTACGTATTTTAAAATCCGATCGCGGTCATAAATTCAGAAATAAACCAAATATCATAATGAGAAGATAAAAATCTGTAATTGCCAGCCTGCCTTTCCGCGTTAAAAATTTGCTGCGTCCCAGCAGTGAATGTTTCTTTTATCTCAGCAACACATACCCCTACAAAAAGGCCTAATAATTATGAAGATAAAGAACCTGACCCTAACGCTCTGCACTACGCTCCTCCTTGCAAGCTTTGCAGGGCATGCCAAGGAGGTCAAAATTGGCATGGCGATTGACGACCTGCGTCTGGAGCGCTGGCAAAAAGATCGCGATATTTTTGTGAAAAAAGCGGAATCACTCGGCGCAAACGTGTTTGTCCAGTCGGCTAACGGCAACGAAGAAACACAAATGTCGCAGATCGAGAATATGATTAACCGCGGCGTCGATGTGCTAGTCATTATCCCCTATAACGGCCAGGTATTAAGTAACGTAGTGAAAGAAGCCAAACAAGAAGGCATAAAAGTGCTGGCCTATGACCGCATGATTAATAATGCGGACATTGATTATTATATTTCGTTCGACAATGAAAAAGTCGGCGAATTACAGGCACAAAGCCTGATCGACAAAGTGCCTCAGGGCAATTATTTCCTGATGGGCGGCTCGCCGGTAGATAACAACGCCAAGCTGTTCCGCGAAGGGCAAATGAAGGTCCTTAAACCGTACATCGATAACGGGAAAATAAAAGTGGTTGGCGATCAGTGGGCCGACGGATGGTTACCCGAAAACGCCCTGAAGATTATGGAAAACGCGCTGACGGCCAACAACAACAAAATTGACGCGGTTGTGGCCTCCAACGATGCCACCGCAGGCGGTGCGATTCAGGCCCTGAGCGCCCAGGGGCTGGCGGGTAAAGTCGCCATTTCAGGGCAAGATGCCGATCTGGCTGGCGTAAAACGTATTATCGCCGGCACCCAAACCATGACGGTCTACAAACCGATTACCGAGTTGGCCAATACGGCGGCGGAAATCGCCGTGGAACTGGGCAACGGTAAGCAACCAAAAGCAGACGCCACGCTGAATAACGGGCTGAAAGACGTTCCGGCTCGCCTGCTCACCCCTATTGAAGTCAATAAAGAGAACATTGACGCCACCGTCATTAAGGACGGTTTCCACAAGAAGAGCGAACTGTAATCCGGCGCGGCCCCTGCTCTGCGGGGGCGCATCACGTTGCACTGTTCTTTCCTCGGGTTATGTGGAGCAGTTATGCCTTATTTACTTGAAATGAAAAGCATCACCAAGCGCTTCGGCACGGTGAAAGCCGTCGACAACGTCAGTCTCCGGTTGAATCCCGGCGAAGTGGTTTCGCTGTGTGGCGAGAACGGTTCAGGCAAGTCAACGCTGATGAAAGTGCTGTGTGGGATCTACCCGCACGGCAGCTACGAAGGCGAAATCGTCTTTGCCGGCGAAGTGATCCAGGCAACTCACATTCGCGATACCGAACGCAAAGGTATCGCCATCATCCACCAGGAACTGGCGCTGGTGAAACATCTCACCGTGCTGGAGAACATTTTCCTCGGAGCCGAAATCTCCCGCCACGGCGTGCTGGATTACGACACCATGACGCTCCGCTGTGAAAAGCTGCTGGCGCAGGTGAGCCTCCACATTTCACCGGATACCCGCGTGGGCGATCTGGGCCTGGGGCAACAGCAGCTGGTTGAAATCGCTAAAGCGCTCAATAAGCAGGTCAGGCTGCTGATCCTCGATGAGCCAACGGCCTCGCTCACCGAACAGGAAACCGCGGTTCTGCTCAATATCATCCGCGATCTGCAAAACCACGGCATCGCCTGTATCTACATTTCGCACAAGCTGAACGAGGTTAAAGCCATTTCGGACACCATCTGCGTGATCCGCGACGGTCAGCACATCGGCACGCGTGAAGCCGCGGGCATGAGCGAAGATGACATCATCACCATGATGGTGGGGCGCGAGCTGACGGCGCTCTACCCGAATGAGCCTCACACCAAAGGTGATGAAGTGTTGCGCGTGGAAAATCTGACCGCGTGGCACCCCGTTAACCGCCACATCAAGCGCGTCAATAACGTCTCGTTTTCTCTGCACAGCGGCGAAATTCTCGGTATTGCCGGGTTAGTCGGCGCCGGGCGCACGGAGGCCGTACAGTGTCTGTTTGGCGTATGGCCGGGGCGCTGGGAGGGCACGATTTATATCGACGGCCAGCCGGTGAAAATCGACAACTGCCAGCAGGCGATTGCCCACGGCATTGCTATGGTGCCGGAAGACCGCAAAAAAGACGGCATCGTGCCGGTCATGGCAGTGGGGAAAAACATTACGCTTGCGGCACTCGATCGCTTCTCCGGCGCGCTGAGCAGCCTGGACGATGCAGCGGAGCAGCAGTGCATCCTCCAGTCGCTTGCCCGTCTGAAGGTCAAAACCTCCTCACCGGAACTGGCCATTGGCCGCCTGAGCGGCGGCAACCAGCAGAAGGCGATTCTGGCGCGCTGCCTGCTGCTCAATCCACGCATATTAATCCTTGATGAGCCGACGCGCGGGATTGATATCGGCGCCAAATATGAAATCTACAAACTGATTAATCAGCTTGTACAGCAAGGGATTGCCGTCATTGTCATTTCGTCTGAGTTACCCGAAGTGCTCGGCCTGAGCGACCGTGTGCTGGTCATGCACGAGGGAAAACTGAAAGCCAACCTGATTAACCAGAACCTGACGCAGGAGCAGGTGATGGAAGCCGCTTTAAGGAGCGAACGTCATGTCGAAAAGCAATCCGTCTGATATCAAAGTCGCCGTTCCGACGCCCGGTGCGTTCGCAGGGCTAAAAGCGCTGAACCTGCAGGTGTTCGTGATGATCGCGGCCATTATCGTCATCATGCTCTTTTTTACCTGGATGACGGATGGCTCGTACCTGAGCGCGCGTAACGTCTCCAACCTGCTCCGCCAGACCGCTATCACCGGCATTCTGGCCGTGGGCATGGTGTTCGTGATTATCTCCGCGGAAATCGATCTGTCGGTCGGCTCGATGATGGGGCTCCTCGGCGGCGTGGCGGCCATTTTTGACGTCTGGCTCGGCTGGCCGCTGCCGCTGACCGTGGCGGTCACGCTGGTGCTGGGTCTGGTTCTGGGGGCCTGGAACGGCTGGTGGGTAGCCTACCGTAAAGTGCCGTCGTTCATTGTCACCCTGGCGGGGATGCTGGCCTTCCGCGGGATCTTAATCGGCATCACCAACGGTACCACCGTCTCCCCGACCAGCGCGGCCATGTCGCAGATTGGTCAAAGCTATCTCCCGGATGGCGTGGGCTTTACCATCGGCGTGGCGGGGCTGCTGGCGTTTGTCGCGTGGCAGTGGCGTGGACGCATGCGCCGTCAGGCGCTGGGGCTGGCGTCGCCAGCATCAACCTCGGTGGTGGGACGTCAGGCGCTGACGGCGGTCATTGTGCTGGGTGCCATCTGGCTTCTGAATGACTATCGCGGTGTCCCGACCCCCGTCCTGCTGCTGGCGCTTTTACTGCTGGGCGGCATGTTTATGGCGACGCGCACCGCGTTTGGCCGCCGTATTTATGCCATCGGCGGCAACCTTGAGGCTGCCCGTTTGTCGGGGATTAACGTCGAACGCACTAAACTCGCGGTCTTCGCCATTAACGGCCTGATGGTCGCCATCGCCGGGCTGATCCTCAGCTCGCGCCTGGGGGCCGGTTCTCCCTCCGCGGGCAACATCGCCGAGCTGGATGCTATCGCCGCCTGCGTTATTGGCGGCACCAGCCTCGCAGGGGGTATCGGCAGCGTCGCGGGCGCGGTGATGGGGGCATTTATCATGGCGTCGTTGGATAACGGGATGAGTATGATGGACGTCCCGACGTTTTGGCAGTATATCGTCAAGGGAGCCATTCTTTTACTGGCAGTCTGGATGGACTCGGCCACCAAGCGACGGGCCTGATAACGGTATTGTGACTTAATTGGGAAGTGAGCCATGTTTGAAAAGCGTCACCGCATTACGTTGTTATTCAATGCCAACAAAGCCTATGACCGTCAGGTGGTAGAAGGCGTGGGTGAATATTTGCAGGCGTCGCAATCCGAATGGGATATTTTTATTGAAGAAGATTTCCGCACCCGTCTGGAGAACATTAAAGACTGGCTGGGCGATGGCGTTATTGCCGACTATGACGACCCCGTCATTGAACAGCTGCTGACCGACGTCGACGTGCCGATCGTGGGCGTCGGCGGCTCCTACCACTCGCCCGAACACTATCCGCCAGTTCACTATATTGCCACCGATAACCATGCCCTGGTCGAAGCCGCGTTTCTCCATTTAAAAGAGAAAGGCGTCCACCGCTTCGCGTTTTATGGTTTACCCGTCACCAGCGGCAAGCGCTGGGCCGTTGAGCGTGAACACGCATTTTGCCAGCTGGTCGCGCAGGAGAAGTATCGCGGCGTGGTCTATCAGGGGCTGGAAACCGCCCCGGAAAACTGGCAGCACGCGCAAAACCGTCTCGCTGACTGGCTGCAAACGCTGCCGCCGCAAACCGGGATTATTGCCGTAACGGACGCCCGCGCCCGCCACGTGCTGCAGGTCTGCGAACACTTACATATTCCGGTGCCCGAAAAGCTGTGCGTGATTGGCATTGATAACGAAGAGCTTACCCGCTATCTGTCCCGCGTGGCGCTCTCCTCCGTCGCCCAGGGCACGCGTCAGATGGGCTATCAGGCGGCGAAGCTGCTGCACCGTCTGCTGGATAAAGAATCTCTGCCGCTTCAGCGACTGCTGGTGCCTCCTGTTCGCGTCGTGGAACGTCGCTCGACCGATTATCGCTCCTTAAGCGACCCGGCCGTCATTCAGGCCATGCACTATATTCGCAACCACGCCTGCAAAGGGATTAAGGTCGATCAGGTGCTGGATTCGGTGGGCATTTCGCGTTCGAATCTGGAGAAGCGTTTTAAAGAAGAGGTGGGCGAAACCATTCATGCCGTCATCCATGCTGAAAAGCTGGAGAAAGCACGCAGCCTGCTCATCTCCACGTCGCTGTCGATCAACGAAATCTCGCAGATGTGCGGTTACCCGTCGCTGCAATATTTCTACTCGGTGTTCCGCAAAGAGTATGACACCACGCCCAAAGAGTACCGGGATCGCCACAGCGAGGTGCTGATATAGAAAAGAAAACGCCTTCCAGTGGAAGGCGTTTTTTTGAGATTACATATGGGCGGCGATTAAGCGCTGGTTATCCTGGTACATGGCGAACAGATAGTTGTTATAGCTCTGTCCCTTCGTCGAATACCCTTTCAGCTTGTGGATCATCGTACTGGCCGTCACTTCCTGGTCCGCTTTACGCAGCTGAGCGCGTGATTTACGGAACGATGAGTAGGCCGGGTGCGTGTTCAGATTCACCACATAAGCGTTCACGGAATCTTTCACGGATTCAAACTGCGAATAGCCTTTCACCTTGCCAGGCGCATTCGTACAACGGCCTTTCACGCATTTCATGCCGAAAAGGTTGTTGTTGTTACGCGCAAGCTTAGACGTTCCCCAGCCGCTTTCGGCTGCAGCCATAGTCGCAACCATGCTGCCCGGGATGATATCCACACGCTCAAGGAGAGCATTCCACGGCACACGACGCGTGTTACCGTTCCAGCTCAGCTTATAGCGCTTCGTGATATCTTTCAGACGCGCGCGCTCGGATGGCGACCAGCGACTATCGTACTGTTTGGAAATCAGCCAGTTACGATCCGCAGTAATCGCGGCATTTTGACTCGTGATGTAAGGCATTACCGTCCGGAGAAACGCTTTTTTCCTTGGTGTTCCGGAAGGGTATTTTCGCAAATCAGGAAGTGAACTACTCTTTGCACTATTGCGAGAATACTCTTGTTTACTGCTAACCTTACTGCTTGTCGTCTTTATTACGTGGGCTTTCTTACTCGTTGTATCCGTGTGCGTCTTCGCAAGCACCCCACCCGAAAATGCCGTGGTGAGTAACATGAGTATCGCAGCCCCATATCGTCGAATGGGAGTCGATATCATTAGGTCTCCTGGTCGGATGTAATCATCCCAACACCTTATTTTTTTCACAAATTTGAGAGCGGAATCTCAAATCATATCAAAAATAGACTTCAAGAGCACGTATAGAAATAGTCCAATTCCGAAACTATGTCACCTGAAACTTGCTCATAAAAACATCATTTCTGGAAAAATGTGTGCGTTATCGCAGATAACTGCCTAATTTTGCGCAAGATCACTCATCCTCACGCATCCTCCTGGCAGAAAGCGACAGGGGATGAGTTTTTCCCGCCCGCCTGCTGGCACACTGGTCAAAAATGCCGCGACAGGAACCTGGAATGAAACGCACCGCAATAGCCTTTCTGATGTTACCCGCACTGGCACATGCCGACTGGTCATCGCCGGGGTTTGACGCATTTCGCGCCGAAGGCACCGGGATTTTCACCAGCCAGGCAAAGCTTGCGAAGGGTACGCGTCCTCTTACGCTCAGTTTTGACAAGACGTGCTGGCAGCCCACAGGCGCGATAAAACTCAATGAGATGCTGTCGCTCAAGCCCTGTGACGGTACACCGCCGCAGTGGCGCCTTTTCCGCGACGGTGAATACCAGATGCGAATCGATACACGCTCCGGCACGCCCACGCTGCTGCTGGCGGTTCAGAGCGCGACAGAACAGCCGGTGACCAACGTTATCCGCCAGTGTCCGAAGTGGGACGGTAAGCCGCTGACGCTGGACGTCAGCCATACCTTCCCGGAAGGCTCCGTCGTGCGCGACTACTACAGTAAACAGACGGCGACCGTACAAGATGGGAAAATCACCCTGCAGCCAGCCGCCAACAGTAACGGCCTGCTGCTGCTTGAGCGCGCCGAAACCGACAGGCCGGCGCCGTTTAGCTGGCAAAACGCCACCGTCTATTTTGTACTGACCGACCGGTATGTGAATGGCGACCCGAGCAACGACAACAGCTATGGCCGCCATAAAGACGGCATGCAGGAGATTGGTACGTTCCACGGCGGGGATCTCAAGGGACTGACCAGCAAGCTCGATTACCTGCAGCAAATGGGGGTGAATGCGCTCTGGATAAGCTCCCCGCTTGAGCAGATCCACGGCTGGGTAGGCGGCGGAACCAAAGGTGATTTCCCGCATTATGCCTACCACGGCTACTACACCCAGGACTGGACAACGCTCGATGCCAACATGGGCACCGAGGATGACCTGCATCAGCTTGTTGATGAGGCGCATAAGCGCGGCATTCGCATCCTGTTTGATATCGTCATGAACCACGTTGGCTATGCCACGCTGGCAGACATGCAGGAATTTCAGTTTGGTGCCCTGTACCTTCAGGGTGATGAACTGAAAAAGACGCTGGGAGAACGCTGGACGGACTGGACGCCTGGCGCAGGCCAGACCTGGCATAGCTTCAACGACTACATCAACTTCAGCGACAAGGCCGCATGGGAAAAATGGTGGGGTAAAAAGTGGATCCGCACCGACATCGGTGATTACGACAACCCCGGCTTCGACGATTTAACGATGTCGCTGGCGTTTCTGCCCGACCTGAAAACGGAATCCACCGCCCCTTCCGGGTTACCCAATTTCTATCAACACAAACCCGATACCCACGCGAAAGCTATTCCGGGCTATACCCCGCGCGATTACCTGATCCACTGGCTCAGCCAGTGGGTACGTGACTACGGCATCGACGGTTTCCGCGTGGATACCGCGAAGCACGTTGAGCTTGCGGCCTGGCAGCAGCTGAAAGACCAGGCAAGCCAGGCGCTGGCCGCCTGGAAAGGCGCTCACCCGGACAAAAAGCTCGACAACGCACCGTTCTGGATGACCGGCGAATCCTGGGGTCACGGAGTGATGCTGAGCGATTATTACCGCCACGGCTTCGACGCGATGATCAACTTTGATTATCAGGAGCAGGCGGCGAAAGCGGTAAATTGCCTGGCCGATATGGATCTCACCTGGCAGCAGATGGCGGAGAAGCTGCAAAGCTTCAATGTGCTGAGCTACCTCTCATCGCACGATACGCGTCTGTTCCGCGAAGGGGGCCAGCGCGCGGCGGAGCTGCTCCTGCTGGCACCGGGCAGCGTGCAAATCTATTACGGGGATGAGTCCGAGCGTCCGTTCGGGCCGACAGGCTCCGACCCGCTGCAGGGCACCCGCTCGGATATGAACTGGCAGGACGTCACGGGCAAGCAGGCCTTAACCGTCGCCCACTGGCAAACGCTGGGTCAGTTCCGCGCCCGCCACCCGGCGATTGGTGAAGGCAAGCAAACCACGCTGTCGCTGAAAGAGGGGTATGGATTCGTACGTGAACATGATGGCGATAAGGTGATGGTCGTCTGGGCGGGGAATCAGTAGATCATACCCCTCACCCTAACCCTCTCCCCATGGGGAGAGGGGAGAAGCTCCAGAACTATTCACTACACAAATCCACTCCCGCCCTATAAAACAACAAATCCGACCACACCACCCGATTTGCACCAACACGGTGCTAGCGTTATGGTTACCCACTTTCAAAATAAGCTCGACAGATCACCTGCTATGACGTTTTCACTTTTCGGCGACAAATTTACCCGCCATTCAGGCATTACTCGCCTGATGGAGGACCTCAACGACGGGCTGCGCACACCGGGCGCAATCATGCTCGGCGGCGGAAACCCGGCTCAAATCCCGGAGATGAATACCTATTTCCAGACCCTGCTCGCTCAGATGCTGGAAAGCGGCAAAGCAACCGATGCGCTTTGCAATTACGACGGCCCGCAGGGGAAAACCGAGCTGCTGGCACTCCTCGCCGAAATGCTGCGTGACGAGCTGGGCTGGGATATCGAACCACAGAATATTGCACTGACAAACGGCAGCCAGAGCGCGTTTTTCTACTTGTTTAACCTGTTCGCAGGACGTCGCGCGGACGGCACCACCAAAAAAGTGCTGTTCCCGCTGGCGCCGGAGTATATCGGCTATGCCGATTCCGGCCTGGAAGAGGATCTGTTCGTCTCTGCGCGCCCGAACATCGAGCTGCTGCCGGAAGGCCAGTTCAAATATCACGTCGATTTTGAACACCTGCATATTGGCGAAGAGACGGGCATGATCTGCGTATCGCGCCCGACTAACCCAACGGGCAACGTGATCACCGATGACGAACTGATGAAGCTGGATGCGCTGGCCAATCAGCACGGTATTCCGCTGGTGATCGATAACGCCTACGGCGTGCCGTTCCCGGGCATCATCTTCAGCGAAGCACGTCCGCTGTGGAACCCGAACATTGTCCTGTGCATGAGCCTCTCTAAGCTGGGTCTGCCGGGCAGCCGCTGCGGAATCATCATCGCCAATGAGAAAATCATTACCGCCATCACCAATATGAACGGCATTATCAGCCTTTCTCCGGGCGGCATTGGCCCGGCGATGATGTGCGAAATGATCAAACGCAAGGACCTGCTGCGTCTGTCGAATGACGTTATCAAGCCGTTCTACTACCAGCGCGTTCAGGAGACGATCGCGACACTTCGTCGCTATTTGCCGGAAGAACGCTGCCTTATCCACAAACCGGAAGGGGCGATTTTCCTGTGGCTGTGGTTTAAGGATTTACCTATCTCCACCGAACTGCTTTACCAGCGACTGAAAAAGCGCGGCGTACTGATGGTGCCGGGCGATTATTTCTTCCCGGGTCTGGATAAGCCATGGCCGCATACCCATCAGTGCATGCGCATGAACTACGTCCCCGACCCGGAAAAAATCGAAGCGGGTGTTAAAATTCTCGCCGAAGAGATCGAAAAAGCCTGGCAAGAAGGCAATTGTTAAAAAATAAGGCTCTTCAAATGAAGAGCCTTATTTTTCCGTGATCTGAATCTTATATTAAGGATATATCCTGTAGCGCTTCATTTATCATTCCCATTGAGTTTTCTTAGGAATATTCCTTTAATTTAGGCTCGCTAACCACCCTCTCAATAATTAAGCAAAAATTAAATATGCTAACTTATTGTTATTTTAAATAACCCTCTTCAACGCAGCAAAATACCTTCCTGAGTCGCTTTCATGCATATTTAAAAATACTGCATATACTCACTAATACGCCGCTCGGCGTTCTTTTGCGTGGAGTATTCATATGCTACCTAATAATGTTAGTCGCATCAGCGCTATTGCTGTTGCGGTACTGCTCGCGTTCTCTCTTTCTGCCTGTAGTGGAAGCGGTGGCGGATCTCACTCAACGGCCAAAAATAACCCTGCGACGGGAAGCAGCAGCGGCTCAGATGATGGAAGTGGCACAACCGCGAGCAATGGCGGTTCGGGCAGCAACGGATCGGGCACCGGAACGGGTTCAGGTACCGGGACAGGCGCTGGCGGCGGAACGGGTTCTGGTTCAGGGTCGGGATCAGGTTCAGGCTCAGGCTCAGGCTCAGGCTCAGGCTCAGGAGGCAGTGGAGGAACCACTACCGCAGGCGTAAATACGATACTAGGTGATGCCGGTAAAACCGTGACCAGCGTCGGATCCACTGTGGATAGCCTCGGAAGCCAGCTTCCGACAAATAATCCCGTCACGTCAACCGTCTCAACCACCGTCAGCGGTGTTGGCAGTGCCGTGTCCACCGTGGGGACAGGCGTCACGACTGGCGTTGGCGATCCAAACAACCCGAACGGTGTGGGTACCACGGTTAAAGGCGTGACCACGTCGGTCACCTCCCTCGGCAATACCGTTTCAACAGTAGGCACGGGCCTGGCGAGTTCCACTTCCGGAACCCCGGTCAGCGGCGTAACCGGCCTGACGGGCAGCGTGGTCAACAGCACCGGGCAACTGGTCAGTAACACCGGCACGGGTCTCACCAACACGGTAAGCAGCCCTGCTGTCACTCAGGTAACAACCGATACCACGACCCTGGCTAACAAGACGCTGGGCGGAGTACAAGGCGTGACGCAAACCGTAGGCACCACAACGGGTCTCGGCACACCGGTTAACGGTCTGCTGACCCAGGTGGGTGGCACCGTCAGCGGCGTGGGGACCAACATTAGCAGCAGCAATAGCGGGCTTAGCGGTGTCGGTCAGGTCGTTCAAAATGTCGGCCAGACGGTCACGGATAGCGGTACGCTAGTGAAACCCACATCAACCACCGGAGGCAGCGGCACAGGATCTCTGACGGCCGATGCCAATGTGACAGCCACAAACAATAGCCTGAGCACAACGGTCAATACCACCCTCAATACGCTGACTGCGGGTGTAACGGCCAATGCAGGCACAACCCAAAACACATCTACGACAAACCCGATTAACGGGCTCAACACGTTAACCTCGAGCCTACTGACGCCAAAACAGTAATCCTTTTACTGCCTGTCTGCGCCCCTGGTTCAGGGGCGCTTTATTCAGCGACATTTACCCCAACCGGGGATGACGAACAGGGATAGCGCGATGAAACACCACTTCCTTTTTTCGCTGACGGGGCTGGTTGTGCTGAGCATGGCCCGCGCCGATACTCTGCCCTCTATTATTAACCCCGATAACCCGGCGCAAGTTTCTCGTAACGTTGCCCCCGAACAGACTGAGGCCGCGCCACAGCCGAACGTCAAAATAGAAAAACCGAAGTCAACGCTGACGCCTGAAACGCCTATTACCATTCATCACATTCAGTTTATTGGCGGCACGCGTTATCCCTTGAAGGAATTACTTCAGCCCTTCAGGCCTTACGCTGGAAAAACCGTGCCGCTAAAAACGCTTACGGGGCTGGTAAACGATATTACGGAACGCTATAAGGCCGACGGTTTTCCACTCTCTTATGCCTGGCTGCCCGATAATAATTTCCAGCAGGGCAATATTAAAATTGTTCTGGTTGAAGGCTATGTCGCTCATAGCGACATCACCAGTAATAACCCGCACATCGCCGAACGTCTTAAACGTTTGTCTGAAAAAATCATGGCGGAAAAACCGCTGTCTCAGGATACGTTCGATCGCTACAGCCAGCTGATGACGCGCACCCCGAACGTTCCGGTTACGGCTAACGCGCAGCTGCCAACCAATATCTATGGCGCAGCGGCGATGCAAATCACCGGTAATCAGGAGCGGAGCTGGAATATCGCTTCCACCATCGATACCCGTAAAGGGCAAGATTTAATGATGCTGAACGGCACGCTCAGCAACATGACAAGCTATGGCGATCAGCTTGGCGTGGCCACGCTTGTGCCGTTAGATAGCAACACGCGAAAAAACTATGTCGGGCTCAACTGGCAGCAGTTTTTAAACGACGAAGGGCTGACCATGCAGCTCAAAGGCAGCTATTACCGTGAAGATCCGCGAGATTTTTCGCCCCTGCTCTCTTTGCCGAATAATATCAGCGTCGATTCGAAGCAAAAAACAACGCAATACAACGGCGGCGTGACGTTTGGCTACCCCCTGCTGCTGACGCAAAAATCGCAAATTAATCTGACCAGCGGTTTTGATTACACCGACCGCCAGGATGATTATGCCCTGCAGGCCAGACTGCTGGGCAAAACCTATAGCCTGGACTCCGTCAACCAGCACGCGCGTTATCCCGCGCTGGAAGTGGGCATCAACGGTGCACATCAGTTCACAACCGCCAGCATCAGCGGCCGACTCAACGTGCGTCAGGGTATTGATGCGATGGGAGCCGATATCGTCTCGGCCCCCAGGCCCGATATTAATTTTACGCTCACGAAAAGCTATCTGGACGCAGCCTGGCTGTTTGCCGATAAGTGGCGGCTATCAACGTCCTGGGAGGGGGACTGGTCAAACAACACGTTGCCAGAGCCCGAACGCGTTAGCTTCGGTGCACAGCGGTTTGGCCGTGGATACCAGGACAGTGAAGCAAGCGGTGATTACGGCTATGGCGGGCAGGTAGAACTGCGCTATATCCAGATGCGAAAAGAGAGCACATGGCTTGCCACAATCCAGCCCTACATGCTGGCCGATACCGCGCAAACCTGGTTTAACACCTCCGGCTTGCCTCATCAGCGGCTCGGGTCAGTGGCGGCCGGCGTGATGGTAGGCGATACCCGCCACTATAGCATCACGGTTGAGGCGGCAAGACCCGTCGGGGATGTTCCGACAGACAGTCGCAACAGAGACTGGCGCTACAGTCTGACGTTTACGTGGAATTTCAATAAAATGCAGTAAGCCTTTCAGCCCGAATACTGGCAGGATCAACGCAGCGCAGCGCGTGGGTTGGACAGGCCTCCACGCAGGCCGGTCCGCCTTCGCGCTGCACACATAAATCACATTTCAGCGCTTGTGCCCTGCTTCCCACCAGCCGTACCTGCATCGCCCCAAACGGACAGGCGACCATGCAGCTTTTACAGCCAATACAGCGCGTCTGCTCAACAAGCCAGGCGCCTGCCGTAAGGCTGATGGCATGGGTTGGGCAGACATTGGCACAGGGGGCGTCCTCGCACTGATGGCAACCCACCGCCGTAGTGTAGGCGTCCCCCTTCACCACCCGCAGGCGAGAGGTAAAAGCCTCTGCGGTGAATTCATCCTGATGCGCGACCGCACAGGCCACTTCACAGGTGCGGCACCCGATGCATTTTTCCGCATTCGCCATGATAAATCGGTTCATCTGTTACGCCTCGCGTACGTTAAAACCCAGCTCTTTTGAGATCGCATACGGAACGCGGCCGTGGATATCAAACACCAGCTCATCATACATGGCGCTCAGTTCAGTGATGGTGTTCCGCGTCAAAGGTTAGATCTGTTCCTGATGGCCACACGCCATAAAGATCTTGCCCATTGCTGAGCAGTAGAGAGGCATATGCTAGCTGATTCAGATCCCGGTTATGCAGCAGGAGCTGCTCGACAAGCATTATCTGCGTAAGCACGGGGCGAATGCCTACTACGGGCAGTGATCGGGCATTGAGATGGGCTTTAAGGAACAGCACTGCAGGCAAGATCGTAGGCCGGGTAAGGCAACGCCGCCACCCGGCTTTACCGCATCAGAAACGCCAGGTCAGGCCGGTCATCAGCGCGAAGCTGTCGTCGCGGTCGATCATCGGGCTGTTCTTCACGTCGTCAGGCAACACGGTGTAGACCGCGCTGGCGTTGAGATACAGCTTCTGGGTTAACTGATATTTAGCCACCAGGCCAACGTATGGCGTCCAGCTGTCGCCGGCGGTGTATTGATCCAGTCCGGAGCGGCGAGACTCGCTGCCGGATACGCCGTAGTAGTAGTCGTTATAGCTTTCGTCGCTGTAGAACACACCTACGGAAGGCGTCAGGGTCAGGCGCTCCATTTTGATCGGACGGAAGTACGATACTTCGCCGATCACGCCGCCGCTTTCATCCGTGGCATCACCAGAGACCGCCACTTTCAGCGACCCCCAGCTTTCGTGGCGGTAGTACGCCCCACCGAGGAAGGCGGATGCTTTACGCTCATCAAGCTGCTTCATCTGATGATCGTCGTTATCGTCAGGGTCGAAATGCAGCGGCATCCACGTTGCGGTCAGGCTCAATTCATTTTTTGCATCTTTCCACAGGATCCATCCGCCCGTAGTCTGACGAACGTAGAAACGATCGCCTTCGTAGATAATCAACGGTACTGCGGTCGTATTTTCGTTATAGCCTTTGTAAGGAGACTCATTAAATACAGCCCCCGCACCAAGTGAAAATTCACCGGCCATGGCAGACGTTGATGCAAATAACGTGGCAGCGATCAGTAAATTGTATTTAATAGTCATTCCATGTAATCCATATATATGCCAAACAAGCGAGGCGCATAATAATGGTTACAAAATTGCCAATGCAACGCTGCGGTTTATATAATATTATATATAAAATCATATAGATGGGTGTGCATAATGAGTACATTACAGCTAAAACCACGCGAATTAAAAATTATCTCCGTCATTGCAGCCACCCACAGCATTGGTGATGCCGCCGCCCTGCTGGGTATGGCGCAGGCCAACGTCAGTAAATATCTGTCTGATTTTGAAACGCGGGTTGGGCTCAAGGTTTTTGAGCGCACCACGCGGCAGCTGGCCCTGACCCAGTTTGGTGAAGCGTTACTCCCCTACGTGAATGCTACGCTGGATAAGAACAGCCAGCTTGTTAACTTCATTGCTGATTATAAGCATGAAAAGCGCGGAAAAGTGACGATCTATGCCCCAACAGGTATCGTGACCTACCTCGCGCGACACGTGATCCATCAGATAGAAGACATCGGCGACATCCGCATCTCCCTGAAAACCTACAATCTGGACCGGAATGAATTTTCAGAAGGCGTTACCTTTCCGGATGACTGCGACATTTTAATTACCTATGCTCAGCCGAAAGACGAAAGCCTGGTTGCCAGCGTGTTGACACAATATTCCGTTACGGCCTTCGCAACCGTAGAATATTTAAATAAACATCCCTTAACCGGACCTGAAGATTTAATTAATCACTCCTGTATTCTCATTGACTCCATGCTGGTCGATGAAGCCAACATCTGGCGTTTCCGCGTGCACGGCAGCGATGACGTGCATGACTACCGGGTGACCGGTAATTATATTTGCGACAATACGCAGACGGCCCTGGAGCTGGCAAGGAATAATCTTGGGATTGTTTTTGCGCCAAAAGAGAGCCTGAAAAAAGAATTAACGAAAGGCATGCTCGTCCCCTGCTTCCCGCATCAGGAAGAGTGGTGGCTCGACCTGACGGCCATCTTCCGCAAACGCGAATACCAGCCCTGGCGCGTGCAATACGTTCTGGATGGCGTCCTTAACTGCCTGCGCCAGCAAATTGCTCAGGCCGCCCACGGACGGCCTGAGCTGGGCGATTAGAATAGCCCCAGTGGCTTATCGGAATAGCTGACCAGCAGACATTTGGTCTGCTGGTAATGCTCCAGCATCATCTTGTGGGTTTCACGCCCGATGCCCGACTGCTTATAACCGCCAAATGCCGCGTGTGCCGGATAGGCGTGATAGCAGTTGGTCCAGACGCGTCCGGCCTGAATGCCGCGGCCCATTTTATAGGCCAGATTACCGTTGCGGCTCCAGACGCCTGCCCCCAGGCCATACGGCGTGTCGTTGGCAATCGCCAGCGCCTCCTCCATCGTTTTAAAGGTGGTCACGGCCAGCACCGGTCCGAAGATTTCCTCCTGGAAAACGCGCATGGTGTTCTGCCCGAACAGGATCGTCGGCTCAAGGTAATACCCGTCCTGCAGATCCCCTCCGAGCACCTTACGGCGTCCGCCGGTGAGAATATCCGCCCCCTCCTTCTTGCCGATGTCGATGTAGTTGAGGATCGTTTCCAGCTGTCCATGCGAGACCTGCGCCCCCATCTGGGTGACATTATCGAGCGGGTTACCGCTGCGGATAGACTCGACGCGGCGAATGGCCCGCTCCATAAAGCGCTCGTAGATGGATTCCTGCACCAGCGCGCGGCTTGGGCAGGTGCAGACTTCGCCCTGGTTAAACGCAAACAGCGCAAACCCTTCCAGGGCTTTATCAAAGAAGGCATCCTCTTCCTCCATCACGTCCGCGAAGAAGATGTTCGGGGATTTCCCGCCCAGCTCGAGGGTCACCGGAATGATGTTTTGCGTAGCGTACTGCATGATCTGCTGGCCCACCTCCGTCGACCCGGTAAACGCCACTTTGGCAATCCGTTTTGAGGTGGCCAGATATTCCCCTATCTCACCGCCCGCACCGTTGACCACGTTAATCACGCCCGGCGGCAGCAGATCGCCAACGATTTCCATCAGCAGCAGGACCGAGAGCGGGGTCAGACGCGCCGGTTTGAGCACAATACAGTTTCCGGCCGCCAGCGCGGGCGCCATTTTCCAGCTCGCCATCAGCAGCGGGAAGTTCCACGGAATAATTTGGCCTACTACCCCCAGCGGTTCGTGGAAGTGATACGCCACGGTGTCGCTGTCAACTTCGCTGATCCCGCCCTCCTGCGCGCGAATACAGGAGGCAAAATAGCGGAAGTGGTCGATAGCCAGCGGCACGTCAGCCGCCATCGTTTCCCGGATCGGCTTGCCGTTATCCCAGGTTTCCGCCGTCGCCAGCAGCTCCAGATTTTGCTCCATCCGGTCGGCGATTTTGAACAGGATCGCCGCCCGGTCCTGCACGGAGGTGTGAGCCCATTTCTCTTTCGCTTTGTGCGCCGCATCCAGCGCCAGGTCGATATCACGCTTACCGGAGCTGGCAATCTCGCACAGCGGCTGGCCGGTAACCGGGGTCAGGTTGGAATAGTATTCGCCGTCGACGGGCGCGACCCAGTCGCCGCCAATAAAGTTGTCATAACGGGGCTTCAGCTTGAGGGGAAAACCATACTCGCCGGGCTGGATACGCGATGAGGGAGGATTGTTTGTCATGTCCGTCTCCTTGCTGTTGGTGTACAACAAGGGTAGTTCCGGCTGGCGATTTTCTCGCCAACCGGTAACGGTGTTTACGACGGAGGTCACGGAGTTTCAGGAAATAATAACGAATCGCGCAACAGATGATCGTTACCGCGACGGCGGGTAAAGCCGATGCGGTTGAAGTATTCCAGGATCTGGATCGCCAGCTTACGGCCCACGTTCAGCCGATCGCGGAAATCCGCTGCGCAGGTCGAGCCGCGCGCCTGATCCAGCTCGCGGATCAGGTTGGCAAACGCCACAATGCGATCGTTACGGTAGTAACGATCTTTCACGATCGCGACGATTAGCCCCTGCTGCGCCGCATGGCGCAACACCTGCCGCATCAGCTGCTCTTCGGTATTCGTTTCGCGGGCCAGATCCCGAACCCACCACGGCTCATCGCCAAACAGCGGGGCTACTTTTTGCCATATCGCCTCCTGATCTGCGGTGAACCCGGCCTTGTGATCCGGCAGGTGCAGCCAGCCGTGGTGGCTTTTAATCACCCCGCTTTCGCGCATGTTTTCAATCAGCAGCAGCACCAGCGCATCGTCTTCCATCGGCAGCGCCATGCGTCGCAGACGCTCGCGCCCCGGGCCTGGCTCGTCCTGATGCTGTTCGTGGTAAGTCGCAAGTGTGTTCAGTATCTTACGCTGCCATTGCGCAGCAACCGGGGCATTGAGCAGGCTGTCTCCGGCCTGTATAAAGCCCGGCTCCTGGGTCAGCTGGCGTAAGCCTTCCCCGCTCAGCTGGCGTGCCCATGCAAAATCACGCAGACTCACCGCCCCGCGATCGAGGTGCACCCGCAGCGCGGCGTTATCCTCTTTGGCCTGCGCCAGCGCGGCCAGCCACTGCAGATATTCCGGCTTACGCTTGCCGCGTCGGGGTGGGTTAAGCGCCACCACGCGCGCCCCCGCCAGCGTTTCCCTTGCAGAAATGTCACGCAGTACCAGACGATCGTTGTCTGCCAGCCAGAGCGGCGAATCGAATACCAGCTCGGCAAGGTCGTTTTCCAGCAGCGACACGCGCCCGGTGATATGGCTGGCCGCGTGGTGAATATGCAGCGGCTGCCATTGGGTCAACGGCATGTGTGTCTGCAGGGAGACAATCACGCGTTCAGACGGTTCCGGCGGGGCATCGGCCAGCAGCCAGTCTCCGCGGTTCAGCTGCTCTTTTTCCGCATCCCCGGCAATGTTCAGCGCGATACGTTGTCCGGCGTGGGCACGGTCAGCGGGCTGGTTTTGTGCGTGCAGTCCGCGCACGCGCATCGGTTTATTCACGCCCGTCAGCCAGAGGGTATCTCCCACGCTGACTTCACCGCTCAGCGCGGTGCCGGTTACGACCAGCCCCGCACCTTTTACCGTAAAGGCCCGGTCGATCGCCAGACGAAAGCGGTGATGGCTGGCGTGAGCGCGTGATGAAAGGTGCTGTAAATGGTGGCGAAGTTCGTCGATACCACGCCCTTCTGTCGCCACGGTGACAAAAAGCGATGCGTCGGCAAAGCCATACTCCCGCAGGGTCACCTGGACCGTTTCGCGCACCTCGCTGACGCGCGCGTCATCCACGCGATCGGCTTTGGTCAGCGCCACGGTCAGCTGCGGGTTGCCGGTTAGCTGCAGGATCGCCAGGTGCTCGCGGGTTTGCGCCATCACGCCGTCATCGCAGGCCACCACCAGCAGGGCATGATCGATGCCGCCCACGCCCGCCAGCATGTTAGACAGAAACTTTTCATGCCCCGGCACATCAATAAAGCCCAGCACGCGGCCATCAGGCTGGGGCCAGTAGGCATAGCCCAGATCGATGGTCATACCGCGCTTTTTCTCTTCCGGCAGGCGGTCGGCGTTTACGCCGGTAATCGCCTGCAGTAACGTGGTTTTTCCGTGGTCAACGTGACCGGCGGTGGCAATAATCATTTCAACAACATCTCCAGAAATCGCTCTTCATCTTCAAGGCAGCGCAGATCCAGCCACATTCGGCCGTCGTAAATCCGCCCGATAACCGGCGTCGGCAGGCCACGCCAGCGTGACGACAGGGCGTCAAGATGGCTACCGCGCCCGTCACGCGGCGTGAACGTCAGCGCCTCACTCGGCAGCCTGTCCACCGGCAGCGACCCGCTGCCAATCTGCGACTGGCAGGGCTCAATGCGAACGTCAAAATCGGGGTAGTGCGGGGCGACGCGCGGCAGCAGTAATTCGGCCTGGGCGCGAATCGAGGCGGCATCGCGGCTTAACAGGCGCAGCGTGGGCAGGCGCTCAGCCAGTTTTTCCGGATGGAGATAGAGCCGCAGCGTCGCCTCCAGCGCGGCAAGCGTCATTTTATCGGCGCGCAGGGCGCGCTTGAGCGGATGCTGCTGCAGCTGCGCAATCAGCTCGCGCTTGCCGACGATAATCCCGGCCTGCGGCCCGCCCAGCAGTTTGTCGCCGGAAAAGCTGACCAGGCTAACGCCCGCCGCAATCATCTCTTGCGGCATCGGCTCTTTTGGCAGCCCGTACAGGCTCAGATCCACCAGCGAGCCGCTGCCGAGATCGGCAATCACCGGTATATTCAATTCGCGCCCAATCGCCGCCAGCTCCGCCTCTTCAACCGTTTTGGTGAAGCCTTCAATATGGTAATTGCTGGTGTGAACCTTCATCAGCAGGGCGGTATTTTCATTCACCGCCGCGCGATAGTCTTTCGCATGGGTACGGTTAGTGGTACCCACCTCATGCAGCGTACAGCCCGCCTGGCGCATCACGTCAGGAATACGAAACGCCCCGCCAATCTCCACCAGCTCGCCGCGGGACACCACCACCTCTTTGCCGCTGGCGGTGGCCGCCAGCATCAGCAGCACCGCTGCGGCGTTATTATTCACAATGCAGGCATCTTCCGCGCCGGTCAGCTGGCACAGCAGCTCCGCCAGCGCGCGGTCGCGGTGCCCGCGTCCGGCGCCGTCCAGATCGTACTCCAGCGTTACGGGCGCTTGCATGGCCTGCACGACCGCGGCAACGGCCTCTTCCGCCTGCTGCGCGCGCCCCAGGTTGGTATGCAGCACGGTTCCGGTCAGGTTTATCACCGGGCGTAATGCGCTTTGCGCCTTCTCATCCAGCCGCTGTTCAACTTCCTGCTCCCACGCGCTACACCAGGCGGGCAAGGCGTTTTCTGCCTGAATCGCGCATCGGGCTTCGTCCTGAAGCAGGCGTAACATTTCAACCGTCGCGGTATGGCCGAAACGCTCAGCAACGGCATGAATGCGGGGTTCGCGAAGAAGACGGTCGGTAGCGGGGATCTGGCTGTACAGCGAATGATGAGTAGTCATGAAGGCGCCTGGCGAGTAAATATCTTCCCCCCTCCCGACGGGAGAGGGAGTTAACATGTGGGGGGATTGTACCGCCTCCGACGGCGAAGTGTTATAACCCGCGTCAAGCCTTTGGTGGTTCGGTACGGGCAAAGCTCTCGCGGCTAAACAGCGTGTCTGCAAGCTTCACCAGCAGCGGACGGTCGACGCACCAGCCCGGGGAGACGTGGCGGAAGTTGAGATAACCAATCGCGCAGGCGATGGCGATGGTCCCCAGGTTCAGGCTGTCGGTGTCGATCTTTCCCTCCCGGATAAGCTGTTCACACCTGTCCAGGCTGCGGCTGATTTTTTCCCGCTGGCGTAACAGTTCCGTTTCCGACTGCTGGGCAGCGGGCCTTGCCTGCTCCCGTACGGAGGTTAATGCCGCATCCATAATACCGTCGGCCAGGGCTTCGACCTGCTTCACCGCCAGCGCCGCTTTTGGGTCAGCAGGCAGCATAGCCGGGGCAACGCCCAGCAGCTCAATGTACTCGGCAATAATTGGGGAATCGAACCAGTACTCGCCCTCGTCCGTGACCAGCGCCGGGACTTTTCCCAGCGGGTTGTACTGCGCAACGCCGTTTTCCGCGTTGTAAGGCTGTTCATTCACAAATTCAAATTCAATCCCCTTCTCCAGCAGGAGAATCGAGATTTTTCGCACGAAGGGACTGGTGTAGCTGCCGATGAGTTTCATTGCCTGATCCTTAATGCCGGAAAAAAGTCAGTATGGATCAAGCGATGAAAAAAGGGCAGGTCTGCATGTCGCATTCCTGCCCTGGAAGGATTAGTGATCGAGGTAGAGGTAGTGCATCCAGCTGGTCATACGCAGCAGTACTTTACGCATGACCGAGACGTGGGCGAAGTGGTCCGAATAGACCGCCACCTGGGCATAGATACCGTCCGGCAGGGCATCGACTTCAGCGTCAGGGCTCAGCTCGATGATGGCCTGCACGCCATCCGTGCCCGGCGTGACCGTCAGAGACTGGAGCGCACCCTGCGCCTGATAGGTTCCCCCCGGCACCACCGGCAGAATTGCGGTGAGCTTCCCGGAGAATACCTGGCCCGGCAGGGCGTTAAACACCACTTCCGCTTCATCGCCCGGTTTCAGACGCAGCAGCGAGTTCTGGCGGAACTGGGCCACAATCTGACGCTTCTGTTCAGGAATGAAGACCATCACCGGACGCAGAGGCAGCGCGGCGGCATAGGTCCCCGGACGGATCAGCACCTGGGTGATGTAACCATCGCTCGGCGCACGCACTACGGTCTGGTCCAGGTTATATTTGGCTTCGGCAAGCTGGGCACGTAACGAAGCAATCTGCGACTGCTCGCCGTTCACCATGCTGTCTAACTGGCTTTGAATCTGCACCTGCTCAGCCACGGAGCCTTTCACCATGGCATCCTGTGCCAGATAGTTTTGCCGCGCGTTATCAATATCGCTTTCAGAGAAAGGATTCACCTTCGCCTGACTGCCTTTCAGGTAGCGCTGATAATCTTTATAGAGGCGATCGCGCTCAGCGGAGACGCGTGTGGTATTGGCAACCGCTTCCGACAGCTGCGCTTTCAGGTTATCGATATTGTGCGTCGCGGTTACCAGGTCAGCCTGGAGTCTGTCGACGCGCGCCTGGTAGCGGCCAGGATCCAGTTTAAATAACACTTCGCCTTTTTTAATAAGCTGGTTATTTTTATCCGTGACTTCACTGACCACACCGGTCACCTGCGGCGTGATTGGAATAGAAATAACCGCTTTTTGCGCCGTAAAGGTATACGGATGGTTATAGTTCATTAACAGAATAAGACCGGCAACAATAAATACGCCGCCTAATGTTGCGGTGGCAAGCGTCCACTGGTTGACCGGAATTCGGAATATTTTAAAAATGGCCCAGGCAAATGCCACGTAGGTCAAAATAATCAACAGATCCATGATTAGCGCTCCAGCGTGTTCTTATCAGCAGTGGGCTGTACTGCAGCCAGCTTTTGTTCGAGTTCCGCCACGCGTTTGGCCAGCGCATCCATGCCCGGAACTTCATCAGGCTTTGTGATGTGGTTTTGCATGCCCCAGCCGCGATCTTCGCGGTACAGCGTGGCCCAAATCCACAGGAATGGCCAGATGGCATGGAGTGTAAACAGGCTAATCCAGCCTGCCGTATGAATGGCATCGGCATGCGGATGGTTACGCTTTTTGGCCATATTATAAGGAATATCATGGATGGCGATGATTCCGTAAAAGAGAACCAGAAATACAAAAATCAATACGCCCAGCGCAAAATAGTTGAGAAACATATTCTCCTCACTTAAACAACGTCAACTCATTAAATTAATAAAACGGTACGCAACCTAATTAATTTTTTTATAAACACGGGGATGTGCTTACTATTTCCGAGCCGGGGAGTATGAGTTTTTATAATATCTCCATGCAAGTTTATAAGCGTGTCAAAATATATCCTGAATAATAATAGACTTAACCTTACAATATGAGCGTAATCCACCTTTTAACTTTTCGCCATACCACACATCAAAAGTGGTTTTTTAGCTTATCGTGTCGTGCCATATCATCCTGGCGCTGAAACGCGAAGCAGAGTTTGCCGCCGATCACAGCCGGAGAAATCTGCATAAAAATATTTTGTGAAATCAGTCACAATCCAGAAACAAACACGCCATGACAAAACGTGACAGCAATCACACAAAGGGGTGGATTTTGCTTTTTTTCTCGCCATCGTATTTTTTTTGCCCACTTATTTTGTGATTGAGATCACTTCATTGACATCCCTACCCCCTGCCTTTACGTGACACGCATCACATAAATTTTCCCTGTCTGGACAGTTGAACGATTCAGTGCCAGATTTCACAGCATCAGAACAGGGCCCGGCTACCTCTGCCGCCTCATTAACAATAAACCTCGGGCCATAAGCCTAAGCGTAAACAGAAGAAGGGGTGTTTTATGTCATCCGATTTCAAGATCAAAGTTCAAAGCTTTGGTCGTTTCCTCAGCAACATGGTGATGCCAAATATCGGCGCGTTTATCGCGTGGGGTATCATCACTGCATTGTTCATTCCGACAGGGTGGTTGCCTAACGAAACGCTGGCGAAACTTGTTGGCCCAATGATTACCTATCTCCTGCCGCTGCTCATCGGTTTCACCGGGGGTCGTCTGGTGGGCGGTGACCGTGGTGGCGTCGTGGGTGCCATCACAACCATGGGTGTTATCGTCGGTGCGGATATGCCGATGTTCCTCGGTGCGATGATTGCCGGTCCTCTGGGCGGTTGGGCGATTAAGAAATTCGACGTCTGGGTTGATGGTAAGATCAAATCCGGCTTCGAAATGCTGGTGAACAACTTCTCTGCGGGCATCATCGGGATGATCCTCGCCATTCTGGCGTTCCTCGGCATTGGCCCTGCGGTTGAAGTGTTGTCTAAAGTTCTGGCGGCAGGCGTAAACTTCATGGTGGCGCATGAGATGCTGCCGCTGGCGTCGATCTTCGTTGAACCGGCGAAAATCCTGTTCCTTAACAACGCCATCAACCACGGTATCTTCTCGCCGCTGGGTATTCAGCAGTCTCACGATCTCGGCAAGTCCATCTTCTTCCTGATTGAAGCCAACCCGGGTCCGGGTATGGGCGTACTGCTGGCGTACATCTTCTTTGGCCGTGGCAGCGCAAAACAGTCTGCTGGCGGTGCGGCGATCATCCACTTCCTGGGCGGTATCCACGAAATTTACTTCCCATACGTGCTGATGAACCCACGTCTGATCCTGGCCGTTATCCTCGGCGGTATGACCGGCGTGTTCACGCTGAGCGTCCTGGGCGGCGGTCTGGTTTCTCCGGCCTCTCCGGGTTCTATCCTGGCGGTACTGGCGATGACGCCAAAAGGCGCTTATTTCGCGAACCTCGCAGCTATCTTTGCGGCAATGGCCGTCTCCTTCGTGGTCTCTTCTATCCTGCTGAAAACCAGCAAGGTGAAAGAAGATGATGACATCGAAGCCGCAACCCGTCGTATGCACGACATGAAAGCCGAATCCAAAGGCGCAACGCCACTGGCAGCAGGTGATGTTTCTAACGACCTGAGCCACGTGCGTAAAATCATCGTTGCCTGTGATGCCGGTATGGGTTCCAGCGCAATGGGTGCAGGCGTGCTGCGTAAGAAAGTGCAGGATGCAGGCCTGACCAACATCTCCGTGACCAACAGCGCCATTAACAGCCTGCCGCCGGATGTTGACCTGGTGATTACGCACCGCGATCTGACCGAACGCGCCATGCGACAGGTACCACAGGCACAGCACATTTCGCTGACCAACTTCCTCGACAGCGGCCTGTACACCAGCCTGACCGAACGTCTGGTTGCCGCGCAGCGTCACGAAGACAACGAAGTGAAAGTGCGCTCCAGCCTGCAGGACAGCTTTGACGAGAGCAATGCCCACCTGTTTAAGCTGGGTGCGGAAAACATCTTCCTCGGTCGTACCGCGGCCACCAAAGAAGACGCGATTCGCTTTGCCGGTGAGCAGCTGGTGAAAGGCGGCTACGTTCAGCCTGAATATGTCGACGCGATGCTGGAACGCGAAAAACTGACGCCAACCTATCTGGGCGAATCCATCGCGGTGCCGCACGGTACGGTTGAAGCGAAAGATCGCGTCCTGAAAACCGGCGTCGTATTCTGTCAGTACCCGCAGGGCGTGCGCTTCGGTGAAGAAGAAGATGACATCGCCCGTCTGGTCATTGGTATCGCCGCTCGCAACAACGAGCACATTCAGGTGATTACCAGCCTGACCAACGCGCTGGATGACGAAACGGTTATTGAGCGTCTGGCGAACACCACCAGCGTTGAAGAAGTTCTGGCTCTGCTTAACAAATAACGGTACTCCTCCCTCTCCCCCCGGGGAGAGGGCTAGGGTGAGGGGAAAACGTTCCTCACCCCAGCCCTCTCGGGTAAAAACATTGATGAAGGTTAACACTATGAAAGCATTACATTTTGGCGCAGGTAATATCGGTCGTGGTTTTATCGGTAAACTGCTGGCAGACGCGGGCATTACCCTGACATTCGCCGATGTGAATCAGGTCGTCCTGGATGCCCTGAATGCCCGTCATAGCTATCAGGTCCATGTGGTGGGCGAAAACGAGCAGGTTGAGACAGTATCTGGCGTCAACGCGGTCAGCAGCATCGGCGACGACGTTATTGATCTTATCGCCAGCGTCGATCTGGTCACCACCGCCGTGGGCCCGGTTGTGCTTGAGCGCATCGCCCCTGCGGTCGCGAAAGGCCTGGCAAAACGTAAAGCGCAGGGTATCGACACCCCGCTGAACATCATCGCCTGTGAAAACATGGTGCGCGGCACCACGCAGCTGAAAGGCCACGTTCTCAACGCTGTGGCAGATGAAGACAAAGCCTGGGTGGAAGCGCACGTCGGTTTTGTGGATTCCGCCGTGGACCGCATCGTTCCGCCGTCAGAATCTGCCACCAACGACCCGCTGGAAGTGACCGTGGAAACCTTCAGCGAGTGGATCGTTGATAAAACCCAGTTTAAAGGCGACTTGCCTACTATTCCGGGAATGGAATTAACCGATAACCTGATGGCATTTGTCGAACGCAAACTCTTCACGCTGAACACCGGGCATGCTATAACCGCGTACCTCGGAAAATTGGCCGGTCATCAGACCATTCGTGATGCGATCCTCGATGAGAAGATCCGCGCGGTGGTAAAAGGGGCAATGGAAGAGAGCGGCGCGGTGCTGATCAAACGCTACGGTTTTGATGCTGAGAAACACGCAGCATACATCCAGAAAATCCTCGGTCGCTTTGAAAACCCGTATCTGAAAGATGACGTTGAGCGCGTGGGCCGCCAGCCGCTGCGTAAGCTGAGCGCGGGCGACCGCCTGATTAAGCCGCTGCTGGGCACGCTGGAATACGGTCTGCCGCACGCCAACCTGGTGAAAGGAATTGCCGCCGCGATGCACTACCGCAGCGAGCAGGACCCGCAGGCGCAGGAACTGGCTCAGCTGATTGATACCCAGGGCGCGCAGGCTGCGCTGGCGCAGATTTCCGGTCTGGACGCCAACAGCGACGTGGTTGTGGAGGCGGTTAACGCATACAACGCAACCAAATGATGCAGAATGCGGCGCAGGTAATCCTGCGCCCTGATTACAGATTGTCAGATATGCAGGCAATAATGGAACAAACCCAGGCCTTTGAAAATCGTGTGCTTGAGCGTCTGAATGCTGGCAAAACCGTACGAAGCTTCCTGATTGCCGCCGTCGAGCTGTTAACCGAGGCGGTGAATATCCTGGTGCTTCAGGTGTTTCGCAAAGACGACTACGCGGTAAAATATGCTGTAGAACCGTTACTGGACGGAGACGGACCGCTGGGCGATCTATCCGTGCGTCTGAAGCTGATTTATGGTCTTGGCGTGCTGAACCGACAAGAGTATGAAGATGCGGAGCTGCTAATGGCGTTGCGCGAAGAACTCAACCATGACGGTAACGAATACACCTTTACCGACGATGAGATCCTGGGGCCGTTCGGCGAGCTGCACTGCGTCACCGCGCTTCCTCCGGCACCGCAGTTTGATAACAGCGACCCGGAGCTCTACGCGATGCAAAAGCTGCGTTATCAACAGGTTGTCCGTTCTACGATGGTCCTTTCCCTGACTGAGCTGATTTCCCGAATCAGCTTAAAAAAAGCGTTTCAGAAGTAAGCCTGCTCACATTGGTGTATCCTTCCCTGTAAATTCCCCGTTTTCAGAGTTATTTGTCATGAAAGAAGTCGAAAAGAACGAAATTAAACGCCTGAGCGACCGCCTGGATCTCATCCGCCACCAGATGGCGGGCCTGTCGCTGGTCGACTCCGCCGAGAAGTACGCCGAGCTTGAGAAAGAGACCGCGAAGCTGGAAGCGGAGATCGAGCGCCTGCGCGAGGTCAAAGGCCAGAAGCTGAGCAAAGAAGCGCAGAAGCTGATGAACATGCCGCACCGCCGTGCGATCACCAAAAAAGAGCAGGCCGACATGGGCAAGCTGAAGAAAAGCGTCCGTGGTCTGGTGGTGGTTCACCCGATGACCGAGCTTGGCCGCGAAATGGGCCTGAAAGAGATGACGGGTTTTTGTAAGACGGCGTTCTGATTTCATGCCGGGTGGCGCTGCGCTTACCCGGCCTACTCTTTTCCCCTTCGCGTGAATTGGTCCAACCAATAGCGCAATCAATCCTCCCCCGGTTCACAATTCCATTATTTCCGCTCACAAAACCATTGCTAGCTCATAACATCTGGTTAACCATTCATTGTCATTAACCCTACAACACAACATTGGCAGGACCACTTTTACACAGACTGTGACGCAGAGATGAGCGGAGACTCACCCGCAGCGCAGGCTGTCTGGTCCCCAGGAGACCTGCATGAGCCTCTGGCAACAAAACTACGACCCGGCCGGAAATATCTGGCTGTCGAGCCTGATCGCATCGCTGCCGATCCTGTTCTTCTTCTTTGCGCTGATTAAGCTCAAGCTGAAGGGCTACCTTGCCGCGACGTACACCGTCGCCATCGCCCTGATGGTGGCGCTGTTCTTCTACAAGATGCCGGTCGATCGCGCACTGGCCTCCGTCGTCTACGGTTTCTTCTACGGCCTGTGGCCGATTGCGTGGATCATCATCGCGGCGGTCTTCGTCTATAAAATCTCGGTGAAAACCGGGCAGTTCGACATCATCCGCTCGTCGATTCTCTCCATCACGCCGGACCAGCGCCTGCAGATGCTGATTGTCGGCTTCTCCTTCGGGGCGTTTCTGGAAGGCGCGGCAGGCTTTGGCGCACCGGTGGCGATCACCGCCGCGCTGCTGGTGGGGCTGGGCTTTAACCCGCTGTATGCCGCGGGCCTGTGCCTGATTGTGAACACCGCGCCGGTGGCGTTTGGCGCGATGGGTATTCCGATTCTGGTGGCGGGCCAGGTGACCGGTCTGGACAGCTTTGAGATTGGCCAGATGGTTGGCCGCCAGCTGCCGTTCCTGACCATTATCGTCCTCTTCTGGATCATGGCGATTATGGACGGCTGGCGCGGCGTGAAGGAGACCTGGCCTGCGGTGATGGTGGCGGGCGGTTCGTTCGCGATTGCCCAGTACCTCAGCTCGAACTTCCTTGGCCCGGAGCTGCCGGACATCATCTCTTCGCTGGTGTCGCTGGTCTGCCTGACGCTGTTCCTGAAACGCTGGCAGCCGGTTCGTATTTTCCGCTTCGCCGACATGGGCGCTTCGCAGGTCGATCAAACGCTGGCCCGCACCGGCTACACCGCAGGCCAGGTGATCCGCGCCTGGTCGCCGTTCCTGTTCCTGACCGCCACGGTTACGCTGTGGAGCATCCCGCCGTTTAAAGCCCTGTTCGCCCCGGGCGGCGCGCTGTACGACATGGTCATTAACGTTTCTGTCCCGTTCCTCGACAAGATGGTCGCCCGTATGCCGCCGGTAGTGCACGCCGCCACGCCGTATGCCGCGGTCTATAAATTCGACTGGTTCTCCGCCACCGGGACCGCCATCCTGTTTGCCGCTATTCTTTCCGTGGTGTGGCTGCGCATGAAACCTGCGGCTGCGGTACAGACCTTTGCGGCGACCGTTAAAGAGCTGATGCTGCCGATTTACTCCATCGGCATGGTGCTGGCGTTCGCGTTTATCTCGAACTACTCCGGTCTGTCATCAACGCTGGCACTGGCGCTGTCCCATACCAGCCACGCCTTCACCTTCTTCTCGCCGTTCCTCGGCTGGCTGGGGGTGTTCCTGACCGGTTCCGATACCTCGTCTAACGCCCTGTTTGCCGCACTGCAGGCAACGGCGGCCCAGCAGATTGGCGTGTCGGACGTCCTGCTGGTGGCCGCAAATACCACCGGCGGCGTGACCGGGAAAATGATCTCCCCGCAGTCCATCGCCATTGCCTGTGCGGCGGTGGGACTGGTCGGTAAAGAGTCGGATCTGTTCCGCTTTACCGTGAAACACAGCCTGATATTCACCTGCATGGTCGGGGTGATCACCACCCTGCAGGCCTATGTCTTAACCTGGATGATCCCATGATAGTGATGCCCAGACGCCTGTCCGACGAGATTGCCTCTCGCGTGCGGGCGCTGATTGAAGAACAACAGCTGGAAGCGGGCATGAAGTTGCCCGCCGAACGCCAGCTCGCCGCCCAGCTTGGCGTGTCGCGCAATTCACTGCGCGAGGCGCTGGCGACGCTGGTCAGCGAAGGGGTGCTGGTAAGCCGTCGCGGCGGCGGCACCTTTGTACGCTGGCAGCATGACGACTGGTCCGAGCAAAACATCGTTCAGCCGCTGAAAACGCTGATGGAGAACGACCCCGACTACAGCTTCGACATCCTTGAAGCGCGTCACGCCATCGAAACCAGTACCGCCTGGCACGCGGCCATGCGGGCAACCGAGGCCGACAAAGAGAAACTCATCGCCTGCTTTGAGGCCACGCAAAGCAGCGACCCGGATATCGCCTCCCAGGCGGACGTGCGCTTTCACCTGGCGATTGCCGAGGCGTCGCACAACGTGGTGCTGCTCCAGACCATGCGCGGGTTCTTCGACCTGCTGCAATCCTCCGTGAAGCAGAGCCGCCAGCGGATGTATCTGGTTCCGCCGGTGTTTGCCCAACTGACCGAACAACACGAGGCGGTGCTCAACGCCATTCTGGCCGGTGATGCCGAGGCCGCACGCAAAGCGATGATGGCGCATCTCGGTTTCGTGCACACCACGATTAAACGATTCGATGAAGACCAGGCCCGACAGGCGCGTATTACCCGTCTGCCTGGCGACAGTGATATTTCCAGGGAGAACAAAGCATGATTATTTCAGCAGCCAGTGACTATCGCGCCGCGGCGCAGCGCATTTTGCCCCCGTTCCTGTTCCACTATATTGACGGCGGGGCGTATGCCGAATACACCCTGCGCCGCAACGTGGAAGACCTGTCGGAGGTGGCGCTGCGCCAGCGCGTGCTGAAGAATATGTCTGACCTCAGCCTTGAGACGAAACTGTTCAACGAAACGCTCTCCATGCCGGTCGCGCTCGCGCCTGTCGGCTTATGCGGCATGTACGCCCGCCGTGGTGAAGTGCAGGCCGCCGCGGCGGCGGATGCCAAAGGCATTCCGTTTACCCTCTCTACCGTCTCGGTTTGTCCGATCGAAGAGGTCGCCCCGACCATCAAGCGCCCGATGTGGTTCCAGCTGTACGTCCTGCGGGATCGCGGCTTTATGCGTAACGCGCTCGAGCGCGCCAAAGCGGCGGGCTGCTCCACGCTGGTCTTTACCGTTGATATGCCGACCCCCGGCGCGCGCTACCGCGATGCCCACTCCGGCATGAGCGGCCCAAATGCGGCGCTCCGCCGCTACTGGCAGGCGGTAACGCATCCACAGTGGGCGTGGGACGTCGGCCTGAACGGTCGTCCACACGATCTGGGGAATATCTCGGCGTATCTGGGTAAACCCACCGGGCTGGAGGATTACATCGGCTGGCTGGCGAACAACTTCGATCCGTCCATCTCCTGGAAAGACCTGGAGTGGATCCGCGAATTCTGGGACGGCCCGATGGTGATCAAGGGGATCCTCGATCCGGAAGATGCCCGCGACGCGGTCCGCTTTGGCGCAGACGGGATTGTGGTCTCTAACCACGGCGGACGCCAGCTCGACGGCGTGCTCTCTTCCGCCCGCGCCCTGCCGGCCATTGCCGATGCGGTGAAAGGCGATATTGCCATCCTGGCCGACAGCGGGATCCGCAACGGGCTGGACGTGGTGCGCATGATTGCGCTGGGTGCCGACAGCGTGCTGCTGGGCCGCGCGTATCTGTACGCCCTGGCGACGGCGGGCCAGGCGGGCGTGGCGAATCTGCTTAACCTGATCGAAAAAGAGATGAAGGTAGCGATGACGCTGACCGGTGCAAAAACGATTAGCGAAATCAGCAGGGATTCTCTGGTTCAGGAGTTAAGCAAATTACCGGCAGCGCTGGCTCCGCTTGCTCAGGGAAACGCGGCCTGAATTACCCCTCGTTAACACCTCTTCTCATGCGTCCGATCTCCCCCTCGGGCGCTTTTTTACGCCAAAAATAACATCCAGATAACATATTGGATAAGAAAATTTGACATCTACCTGTCTCCCGCAATTGTATAGACAAGCAAAGACAAGAACACAAAAACAACATCACATCAGAGGGGAGCGTATGACCTATTCAGGTAAGGTGGATATTCAGCAGGTGATCGACGACAGCCGCTTTTCAGGGTTTCACTGGCTGCTCATTGTGCTGGGCTTTCTGGTTCTGGCGATCGATGGCTTTGATACGGCGGCGATGGGCTACATCGCGCCCACGCTGTCGGCAGAATGGGGGATCCATAAGCAGGATCTGGGGCCGGTGCTGAGCGCGGCGCTGCTGGGGCTGTCGCTGGGCGCGCTGATTGCCGGTCCGGTATCGGACCGGATGGGACGCAAGCGCGTGCTGGTCTTCTCCTGCCTGTTCTTCGGCCTCGCGAGCCTGGGGACGGCCTGGGCGCAAAGCCTGAATACCCTGACGCTGTGGCGCTTCCTGACCGGCCTGGGGCTCGGTGCCGCCATGCCGAACGCCATTACGCTGATCTCCGAGTTTGCCCCCCAGCGCTGTCGCGCGATGGCGATCAATACCATGTACTGCGGCTTCCCTCTGGGTGCGGCGGGCGGCGGCGCGATCTCGTCCTGGCTGATTCCCCACCACGGCTGGCGAAGCGTGCTGCTGACCGGGGCAATTGCGCCGCTGATTTTAACGCTGCTGCTGGCGCTGCTTTTACCGGAGTCGGTGAAGTTTCTGGTGCAGCGCGGGAAAGATGTCATGCAGATCCGCCGTATCGCCAGCCGGTTCTCGCGCAGCACGCTGGAGGGCGTCACGGGCTTTTCCTGGCGGAGGAGAAGGTCGCGTCTAAAAAAGGGAGCGTGTCGCAGCTGTTTTCCATGCCCTGGCTACCCGGCACCCTGATGCTGTGGATCACCTACTTTATGGGACTGGTGATTTATTACGTCCTGCTGAGCTGGATGCCGACGCTGATGCAGGGGATGGGCTATGCCCTGGCGGAATCCGCATGGCTGACTTCGCTGTTCACCTTCGGCGGTACCGCGGGGATCCTGCTCGCGGGCTGGATGATGGACCGCTGGGAAGCGCACAGGGTGGTTGCGTGTGGTTTCGTCCTGACGATGGGCCTTATTCTGTTACTGGGCATTGAGCATAACCATATCGCCCTGTTTGGCGGGCTGATCTTCCTGATGGGGATCGCGATGAACGGTGCGCAGTCGGGCATGCAGACCCTGGCCGCCACCTTTTACCCTACCGAGTGCCGCGCGACGGGCATCGCCTGGATGCAGGGCATCGGCCGCTTTGGCGGCGTGGCGGGAACCATGACCAGCGCCCAGCTTCTTTCCATGCAGTGGCAGGCAGACAGTATTTTAATGATCCTCAGCGTGCCCGCTCTGCTAGCCGCGGCGGCAACTGTCTACAAAATGCGGCATAAGGGGTCCGCTTGGAAAACGGAATCTATGGTCACTCCCGT
>NZ_KV787882.1:0-8974 GCF_001807145.1 Enterobacter sp. HMSC16D10 | reverse complement strand
CGGGCATTATCTGAACATAAAACACTATCAATAATTTTGAGTCATTACCCAGTTAGCAATAACCCCCGCTTGCGGGGGCCATACCCACCAGGAGCAAACGCAGAAAGCCCGAGATACTTCTGCTGTACCGGGGGCTGGCGACATTTCAGGCAACACTCATAGTTGACATCCTCCCCGCCCTAAAGGGCGGGGAGGATGTCAATAATAGCAGACCACATCATGATGTCATTCTGACCGACAGATGCCAGAAGCAGAGGATCCATCCCATTTTATACCTACCTTATAACACTTAGAAAAACAACATGTTAAAAATGTTTATTGGAAACAATTTTATTTCCAATTGTAATGATAACCATTCTCATATTAATATGGCTACGTGATAATTAACTTTTGATGCACTCCGCATGTCTGACCGTGCCACTTCCACAGCTTCCTTAACGTTCGAGTCGCTTTATGGCACCCATCACGGCTGGTTGAAAAGTTGGCTGACGCGCAAACTCCAGTCTGCCTTTGATGCAGATGACATTGCCCAGGACACTTTTTTGCGGGTAATGAGCAGCGAAACGCTCTCGACGATCCGCGATCCTCGCTCTTTCCTGTGCACTATCGCCAAACGCGTGATGGTGGACCTGTTTCGCCGAAACGCGCTGGAAAAAGCGTATCTGGAGATGCTGGCGCTTATGCCGGAGGGGGTAGCGCCTTCACCTGAGGAACGCGAAAGCCAGCTCGAGACCCTACAACTCGTCGACAGCATGCTGGACGGGCTAAACGGAAAAACACGTGAAGCGTTTCTGCTTTCGCAACTGGATGGCCTGACATACAGCGAGATTGCGCACAAACTCGGTGTTTCCGTCAGCTCCGTGAAAAAATACGTGGCGAAAGCCGTCGAGCACTGCCTGCTGTTTCGTCTGGAGCATGGGTTATGAATCCTTCGTTAACCGATTCCCGCCGTCAGGCGCTGCGTTCAGCTTCCCACTGGTATGCCGTGCTAAGCGGCGAGCGCGTCAGCCCACAACAGGAAGCGCGCTGGCAACAGTGGTATGAACAGGATCAGGATAACCAGTGGGCCTGGCAGCAGGTTGAAAACCTGCGCAACCAGCTTGGCGGTGTGCCTGGCGACGTTGCCAGCCGGGCGCTGCACGATACCCGCCTCACCCGCCGTCACGTGATGAAAGGATTACTGCTGTTGCTCGGCGCTGGCGGAGGCTGGCAACTCTGGCAGTCGGAAACCGGCGAAGGTCTGCGGGCAGATTACCGCACCGCCAAAGGCGCAGTCAGCCGTCAGCAACTGGAAGATGACTCCCTGCTCACGCTGAATACCCAAAGCGCGGCGGATGTGCGTTTTGATGCGCATCAGCGCACCGTCCGGCTCTGGTACGGTGAAATCGCCATTACTACCGCGAAAGATGCGCAGCAACGCCCCTTCCGCGTCCTGACCCGTCAGGGCCAACTCACCGCTTTAGGGACAGAATTTACCGTCCGCCAGCAGGATAATTTCACGCAGCTTGACGTGCAGCAGCACGCCGTGGAAGTGCTTCTCGCCAGTGCCCCCGCGCAAAAACGCATCGTGAACGCTGGTGAAAGCCTGCAGTTCAGCGCCTCTGAGTTTGGCGCAGTGAAACCGCTGGATGACGAGAGTACAAGCTGGACGAAGGGCATCCTGAGCTTCAGCGATAAACCGCTGGGTGAGGTGATAGCCACGCTAAGCCGTTACCGCAACGGCGTGCTGCGCTGCGATCCCGCCGTTGCCGGGCTGCGCCTGAGCGGGACGTTCCCGCTGAAAAATACCGATGCGATCCTGAACGTTATCGCTCAAACGCTTCCCGTTAAAATTCAGTCTATTACGCGGTACTGGATAAACATTTCACCGCTGTAAGAAAAATAATTCTCATTTCGATTGTCCTTTTTACCCTTCTCGTTCGACTCATAGCTGAACACAACAAAAATGATGATGGAGAAGGTATGACGCCGTTACGCGTTTTTCGTAAAACAACACCTTTGGTTAACGCCATTCGCCTGAGCCTGCTGCCGCTGGCCGGTCTCTCGTTTTCCGCTTTTGCTGCACAGGTTGATATCGCACCGGGATCGCTCGACAAAGCGCTCAATCAGTATGCCGCACACAGCGGAATTACCCTCTCGGTTGACGCCAGCCTGACGCGCGGCAAGCAGAGCAACGGCCTGCACGGAGATTACGACGTCGAGAGCGGCCTGCAACAACTGCTGGACGGCAGCGGACTGCAGGTAAAACCGCTGAGAAATAACAGCTGGACGCTGGAGACCGCGCCCGCGCCAAAAGAAGATGCCCTGACCGTGGTCGGCGACTGGCTGGGCGATGCGCGTGAAAACGACGTATTTGAACATGCTGGCGCGCGTGACGTGATCCGCCGTGAGGATTTCGCCAAAACCGGCGCAACCACCATGCGTGAGGTGCTTAACCGCATCCCTGGCGTCAGCGCGCCGGAAAACAACGGCACCGGCAGCCACGACCTGGCGATGAACTTTGGCATCCGGGGCCTGAACCCACGCCTCGCCAGCCGCTCGACCGTCCTGATGGACGGCATCCCCGTCCCCTTTGCCCCTTACGGTCAGCCGCAGCTTTCACTGGCTCCCGTTTCGCTCGGCAACATGGATGCCATTGACGTGGTGCGCGGTGGTGGTGCGGTGCGTTACGGACCGCAGAGCGTGGGCGGCGTGGTGAACTTTGTTACCCGCGCCATTCCGCAGGACTTTGGTATCGAGGCGGGGGTGGAAGGTCAGCTCAGCCCAACCTCTTCACAAAACAACCCGAAAGAGACGCACAACCTGATGGTGGGCGGCACAGCGGACAACGGTTTTGGCACCGCGCTGCTCTACTCCGGCACGCGCGGCAGTGACTGGCGCGAGCACAGCGCCACCCGCATCGACGACCTGATGCTGAAAAGCAAATATGCGCCGAATGAGGTGCACACCTTCAACAGCCTGCTGCAATATTACGATGGTGAAGCCGACATGCCCGGCGGCCTGTCCCGCGCGGATTACGACGCCGATCGCTGGCAATCCACCCGCCCGTATGACCGCTTCTGGGGCCGTCGCAAGCTGGCGAGCCTGGGCTACCAGTTCCAGCCGGACAGCCAGCATAAATTCAACATTCAGGGGTTCTACACCCAAACCCTGCGCAGCGGCTACCTGGAGCAAGGCAAACGCATCACCCTCTCGCCGCGTATCTACTGGGTGCGCGGTATTGAGCCACGCTACAGCCAGAGCTTTATGATCGGCCCTTCCGCGCACGAAGTGGGCGTGGGCTATCGCTATGTGAATGAATCAACGCATGAAATGCGTTACTACACCGCCACCAGCAGCGGGCAGTTGCCGTCCGGCTCAAGCCCTTACGACCGCGACACGCGTTCCGGCACCGAGGCGCACGCCTGGTATCTGGATGACAAAATCGACATCGGCAACTGGACCATCACGCCGGGTATGCGTTTCGAACATATCGAGTCATACCAGAACAACGCCATCAAAGGCACGCACGAAGAGGTGAGCTATAACGCACCGCTTCCGGCGTTGAACGTGCTCTATCACCTGACTGATAGCTGGAATCTTTATGCAAACACTGAAGGCTCGTTCGGCACCGTACAGTACAGCCAGATTGGCAAGGCTGTGCAAAGCGGCAATGTGGAACCGGAAAAAGCGCGAACCTGGGAACTCGGTACCCGCTACGATGACGGCGCGCTGACGGCGGAAATGGGGCTGTTCCTGATTAACTTTAACAATCAGTACGACTCCAACCAGACCAACGACACCGTCACTGCACGTGGCAAAACGCGCCATACCGGGCTGGAAACGCAGGCACGTTACGACCTGGGTACGCTAACGCCAACGCTTGATAACGTTTCCGTCTACGCCAGCTATGCGTATGTGAACGCGGAAATCCGCGAGAAAGGCGACACCTATGGCAATCAGGTGCCATTCTCCCCGAAACATAAAGGCACGCTGGGCGTGGACTACAAGCCGGGCAACTGGACGTTCAATCTGAACAGCGATTTCCAGTCCAGCCAGTTTGCGGATAACGCCAATACGGTGAAAGAGAGCGCCGACGGCAGTACCGGCCGCATTCCCGGCTTCATGCTCTGGGGCGCACGCGTGGCGTATGACTTTGGCCCGCAGATGGCAGATCTGAACCTGGCGTTCGGTGTGAAAAACATCTTCGACCAGGACTACTTCATCCGCTCTTATGACGACAACAACAAAGGCATCTACGCAGGCCAGCCGCGCACGCTGTATATGCAGGGGTCGTTGAAGTTCTGATGTGTTAACGCCCGGCTTGCCGGGCTTTTAGCTGGAATGTGACTATGTTGGCATTTATCCGTTTTCTTTTTGCAGGCCTGCTGCTGGTGATCGGCCACGCCTTTGCCGCCACGGTTCAGGACGAACACGGCACGTTTACACTCGATAAAACGCCACAACGGATTGTGGTGCTGGAACTCTCGTTCGCCGATGCGCTGGCCGCCGTGGACGTCAGCCCGATCGGTATTGCCGACGATAACGATGCAAAACGCATCCTGCCCGAAGTGCGTGCGCACCTGAAACCGTGGCAGTCCGTCGGAACGCGCGCGCAGCCGAGCCTGGAAGCCATTGCTGCCCTGAAACCAGACCTGATCATTGCCGACAGCAGTCGCCATGCGGGGATTTACACTGCCTTGCAGCAAATCGCGCCGGTACTGCTGCTTAAGTCCCGCAACGAAACCTACGCTGAAAATTTGCACTCAGCGGCTATCATCGGCGAAGTGGTAGGTAAAAAACGAGAGATGCAGGCGCGTCTGGAACAACATAAAGAGAAGATGGCGCAGTGGTCCAGCCAGCTTCCCACAGGGACACGCGTGGCCTTTGGCACATCACGCGAACAGCTATTCAACCTGCATACCCAGGAGACCTGGACCGGCAGCGTGCTGGCTTCTCTGGGGCTGAACGTTCCCGCTGCGATGGCGGGCGCGTCCATGCCGTCCATCGGCCTGGAGCAACTGCTGGCGGTCAATCCTGCCTGGCTGCTGGTTGCCCACTATCGCGAAGAGAGCATTGTTAAACGCTGGCAACAAGATCCGCTCTGGCAGATATTAACCGCCGCGCAGAAGCAGCAGGTTGCTTCAGTCGACAGTAACGCCTGGGCGCGGATGCGCGGTATTTTTGCCGCAGAGCGTATTGCCGCTGACACGGTAAAAATCTTCCACCATCAGCCGCTTACCGATGTGAAATGACCGCGCTAAAACACCCGGTGCTGCTGTGGGGGCTTCCCGTTGCAGTACTTATTATTATTTTCTGGCTGAGTCTGTTTTGCTACTCGGCCATTCCTGTTTCCGGAGCAGACGCAATCCGCGCCCTGCTGCCTGGACACACGCCAACGCTACCAGAAGCGCTGGTGCAAAACCTTCGTTTGCCGCGAAGCCTGGTCGCCGTTCTGATCGGCGCAAGCCTGGCGCTCGCGGGCACGCTGCTGCAAACCCTGACCCACAACCCAATGGCCTCTCCTTCACTGCTCGGCATTAACAGCGGCGCGGCGCTGGCTATGGCGCTTACCAGCGCGCTGAGTCCGACGCCGGTTGCAGGCTATTCCCTGTCGTTCATCGCGGCATGCGGGGGCGGCGTGAGCTGGCTGCTGGTCATGACCGCAGGAGGCGGGTTTCGTCATACCCAGGACAGAAACAAACTGATCCTCGCGGGTATCGCGCTGTCGGCCTTTTGTATGGCCCTGACCCGCATCACCCTGCTGCTGGCCGAAGATCATGCTTACGGCATCTTTTACTGGCTGGCAGGCGGAGTGTCCCACGCCCACTGGCAGGATGTCTGGCAGCTCTTGCCGGTGGTGGTCACTGCAGTCCCTGTCGTGTTGCTGCTGGCGAATCAACTGAACCTGCTCAACGTCAGCGACAGTACCGCCCATACGCTGGGAGTGAACCTGCCGAGACTACGTTTGATCATCAATATGTTAGTGCTGCTTCTGGTTGGCGCGTGCGTCAGTGTGGCAGGTCCGGTGGCGTTTATCGGCCTGCTGGTGCCACATCTGGCGCGCTTCTGGGCAGGCTTCGATCAGCGCAACGTACTGCCGGTGAGCATGCTGCTGGGGGCCACGCTGATGCTGATGGCAGATGTACTCGCACGCGCGCTGGCCTTCCCCGGCGATCTGCCCGCAGGCGCAGTGCTGGCGCTGATTGGCAGTCCTTGCTTTGTCTGGCTGGTGAGGAGGCGAGGATGAAAATTGCGCTGGTCATTTTCATCACCCTTGCCCTGGCAGGTTGTGCGCTGTTATCACTCCATATGGGGGTGATCCCCGTGCCGTGGCGCGCGCTGCTGACCGACTGGCAGGACGGACGCGAGCATTATTATGTATTGATGGAGTACCGACTGCCGCGCTTGCTGCTGGCACTGTTTGTCGGTGCAGCCCTCGCCGTGGCGGGCGTGCTGGTACAGGGGATTGTGCGTAACCCGCTAGCATCACCGGATATTCTCGGCATTAACCATGCCGCCAGCCTTGCCTCTGTGGGAGCACTGCTTCTTATGCCATCACTATCCGTGATGGTGCTGCCGCTGCTGGCCTTTGCGGGCGGTATGGCGGGGTTGATCTTGCTGAAGATGCTGGCAAAGACCCACCAGCCGATGAAGCTGGCGCTCACCGGCGTGGCGCTTTCCGCCTGCTGGGCGAGCCTGACGGATTACCTGATGCTCCTGCACCCGCAGGATGTAAACAGTGCCCTGCTGTGGCTGACGGGTAGCTTATGGGGGCGCGACTGGCACTTTGTGAAGATTGCCGTGCCGTTGCTCATTCTGTTTTTGCCGCTGAGCCTGCGCTTTTGTCGCGATCTCGACCTGCTGGCGCTGGGCGATGCACGAGCAGCCACGCTCGGCGTGTCGGTTCAGCGCACCCGGTTCCAGGGGCTGATGCTGGCTGTCGCGATGACAGCAACCGGCGTGGCCGTCTGTGGCCCGATAAGTTTTATTGGTCTCGTCGTGCCGCACATGGTGCGCAGGATCGCCGGCGGGCGTCACCGCTGGCTGATGCCCGTTTCGGCCCTGACGGGCGCGTTGTTGCTGGTCATTGCCGATCTGCTGGCACGAATCATTCATCCGCCGCTGGAGCTTCCGGCAGGCGTGCTGACCGCCATTATCGGCGCACCGTGGTTTGTCTGGCTGCTTGTGAGAATGCGATAAATGAGATTACGTACTGAAAATCTGACCGTCAGCTATGGCGCACAAACCGTGCTGGATGGACTTTCTCTCGCCCTGCCTGCCGGAAAAATCACGGCCCTGCTCGGCCCTAACGGTTGCGGGAAATCGACGCTGTTGAACTGTTTTTCTCGCCTGTTAACACCAGACTCTGGCGAGATATTGCTTGATGAAAAACCCATAGCCGGTTTTTCCGCCCGCCAGCTGGCTCGCCGCCTGGCTTTACTGCCGCAACACCATTTATCCCCCGAGGGGATCACTGTACGGGAACTGGTTTCCTACGGCCGCAGCCCGTGGCTGTCGTTGTGGGGGCGACTCTCCGCGGAAGACAACGAGCGGGTCAACGTGGCAATGAGTCAGACCCGGACGCGCAATCTGGCTGACCGCAGGTTAACCCAGCTTTCCGGCGGCCAGCGCCAGCGTGCGTTTCTGGCGATGGTGCTGGCACAGGATACCCCACTCATTCTTCTTGATGAGCCTACGACCTACCTCGATATCAATCATCAGGTTGAACTGATGCGCCTGATGGTTGAACTCAAAAGGCAGGGGAAAACCGTAGTGACGGTACTCCACGATCTGAATCAGGCCAGCCGCTATTGCGATCATCTGGTGGTACTGGCAAGCGGTCGCGTGATGGCGCAAGGTGCTCCGGAAGCAGTGATGAAACCAGAGCTTCTAAAGACGGTGTTCAGCGTAGAAGCGGAAATCCATCCCGAACCGGTATCTGGCAGACCCATGTGTGTGGTGAAGTAGTCTGGCGAAGTCATAAGGATCATCACAGGACAGATAAAGGAAGTGATAACCACCTGCCAACAGGCACCAAAATCTGGCTGGTTGCCGGTATCACCGACATGCGCAACGGCTTCAATGGTCTCGCCGCAAAGGTGCAGACGATGCTGAAAGATGACCCGATATCCGGCCATGTCTTCATCTTCCGGGGCCGCAGCGGCAGTAAGGTCAAACTGCTGTGGTCCACCGGCGACGGGCTGTGCCTGCTGACCAAACGGCTGGAACGCGGCCGCTTCGCCTGGCCCTCTGCCCGCGATGGCAAAGTGTTCCTGACCCCGGCGCAGCTGGCAATGCTTCTGGAAGGCATCGACTGGCGGCAGCCTAAAAGACTGCTTACGTCCCTGACCATGTTGTAGGCCTCTTTATCCTGGTTGTCGTTGAATAAGCCTGGTAAAATGCGGGCTTATGAACAACACCTCCCCCTGACGACATCCTTCTGCTGAAACAGCGCCTGTCCGAACAGGAAGCGCTGAACCGCGCCCTGCTGGAAAAGCAGGCCGACCGGGAGCGCGAAATAGACCATCTGCAGGCGCAGCTGGATAAGCTTCGCCGGATGAACTTCGGCAGTCGTTCTGAATAAATCTCCCGCCGCATCGCGCAGATAGAAGCCGACCTGAACCGGCTTCAGACAGAAAGCGATACGCTGACGGGTCGGGTTGCCGATACGGGCCGGGCCCCGTATCGTTTTAACCCTGAATATTCATCGCAGATATTGTTTCGGGTTTTCCGGTATACCAGCCCTGAACTAGGTAACCGGGGCCAAGAGAACGGACGAATTCAAACTGTCCTGGCGTTTCCACCCCTTCAAACACCAGTGGTTTGCCAGTACCACGTAACCCTTTCACCACAGAAACAAGTAGCGCTCGCTTCACCGGGTCATCAATATTGGCAATAAAAATACGGTCTATTTTTATCTCATCGAAATCCAGTACCGTCAGCCATTCAATATGGGGGCCGCTTGGCAAACGGAATCTATGGTCACTCCCGT
>NZ_KV787881.1:32975-81113 GCF_001807145.1 Enterobacter sp. HMSC16D10 | reverse complement strand
GTCAGTGGAGGCGCATTATAGGGAGTTATTCTGAAGTGACAAGCACAAAATACAAAAAACTTTTCGTTCGCTCACTTTTCAAACTTAACGCTTATTTAAGTCGCGAATCGCCCGTTAAATGTGCGATTTCCCGCGCAAAACTGGCTACCTGCGACCAGTCGGTATAAACCACTTCTTTACGCGTATCGGTTTCTCCCCCCGTCATCTTCATAATTAGACGGATCATAAAGCGGTCATACCAGCGGTAGCGAGGGTAGCGCAGCGCGCCGGCAAAAACGGCGCACAGGTCTGGCTGCCACGGCGAGCTGAGTAAAAACTTGCGTGTGTAGCTGTTGGTCTGTGGCGTGCGCTTCTCCGCTTTACGCGCAACCAGATTGACCGAGTAAAACGCGCCTGGCATTTTGTTGAGTACTGCCGTGTGCTTTTTCACAAAGCGATCCAGCGCCGGATGGAAATGCCCGTAACGAATAGATGCACCAATCACCACGCGGTCGTAATCCTGCCAGGCAATCTGTTCCGCACGGTTCAGGTTCACCACATCCGAGTAAATACCCAACTCTTTTAATTCCGATGCAAGGTATGCGGCAATCTCACGCGTTTGTCCGTCTCGCGTAGAAAAAAGAATCAGTGTTTTCATCAATGGCTCCTTACTCGCGCCAGAATGTAGGGGTGAACAGCACCAGCAGCGTAAAGACCTCAAGACGACCAAACAGCATATTGGCGATGAGGATCCATTTCGCGACCGGGTTCATACTGGCAAAGTTATCCGCCACCACGCCCAGGCCAGGCCCGAGGTTATTCAATGTTGCGACGACGGACGCAAAGGCGGAGAAATCATCCACTCCCGTCGCGATAATCGCCAGCATACTGACGATAAAGACCAGCGCATACGCCGAGAAGAATCCCCACACCGCTTCGAGGATACGTTCCGGCAGCGCGCGGTTCCCCAGCTTAATGCTGTAGACTGCATTGGGGTGGACCAGACGCTTCAGCTCACGGTTGCCCTGCTTGAACAGCAGCAGAATACGGATCACCTTCAGACCACCGCCCGTCGACCCCGCACAGCCGCCGATAAACGCGGAACAGAGCAGAAGCACCGGCAGGAACAGCGGCCAACGGGCGATGCTGTCCGTGGTAAACCCGGCGGTCGTCGCCATCGACACCACCTGGAAGAAGGCCTGGTTTAGCGTGGTCAACGCGGAGTTATAGACATCATGGAACCACAGCACCAGCGTACAAATGATCACCAGCGTCAGCTGGACCCCAATGAACATGCGGAACTCAGGGTCACGCCAGTACACCTTCAGGCTGCGCCCGCTCAGTAAAGAGAAGTGCAGGCCGTAGTTACAGCCGGAGATCAGCAGGAAAATGGCAATGATAGTGTTAATCGTTGGGCTGTCGAAATAGCCCACGCTGGCATCGTGGGTGGAGAACCCGCCGATGGCAATCGTCGCAAAACTGTGTCCTATAGCATCAAACGCAGGCATCCCGGCAAACCATAGCGCCAGCGCGCAGGCTACCGTCAGCAAGACATAAATCAGCCACAGGGTTTTCGCCGTCTCGGCAATACGCGGCCGCATCTTGTTATCTTTCAGCGGTCCCGGCATTTCGGCGCGATAGAGCTGCATCCCCCCGACGCCCAGAATCGGCAGGATGGCCACCGCCAGGACGATGATCCCCATACCGCCGAACCACTGCAGCATCTGGCGATAAAAGAGAATCGCGTGCGGCAGCGAATCCAGCCCCACCAGCGTCGTGGCCCCGGTCGTCGTTAAGCCGGAGAAGGATTCAAAGAAGGCATCCGTGATGCTCAGGTTAGGCTGTTCAGAGAAGATAAAGGGCAGCGAACCGACGCTCCCCAACACCGTCCAGAACAGGACCACAATCAGAAAGCCTTCGCGAGATTTCAGCTCACCTTTCTGACGACGGTTCGGCCACCACAGCAGGGAGCCGATCGCCAGCGCGACAAAGAAGGTCTGGGTAAATGCCCGCCCCGCCCCGTCCCGGTAGATAAGCGCCACCAGTCCAGGGATAATCATCGTCCCGGAAAAGAGTATGACCAGCAGTCCAACGATTCGGGTTATGGCACGAAAATGCATCTCTGCCGCTTCCTTTGGTATTCAAAAGTGAGGTGGGGATTATTCTTCAATCGGCAGCAATTGCAACGAACCACGACTAAAATCAGCCAGTTTTGCTGAAAAAGCAGCCAGTTCCGCCTGAGGAAGCGCCACGCGTAATTGCACCATCGCCTGATATTCACTGTGTGCGATGACACCGTTAAACTGCCTCAGCAGCGCTTCAATACCCGAGAGCTGGGCGTAATCGCATAACAAAGTATATTCGGTGAGAGGCGTTTTGCGGGTGGTCTTCAGGATATTCAGTGCCTGCTGAACGCCGCCGCCATACGCTTTTACCAGCCCACCCGTACCTAACAGGATGCCGCCGTAGTAGCGCACCACCACGGCGGTAATTTCACCCACGCCGCTACCCATCAGCTGCGAGAGCATGGGTTTACCGGCCGTGCCCGCCGGTTCACCGTCATCGGAAAACCCCAGCTGCTGCGAATCGTCCGGCGGCCCTGCTACCCACGCCACGCAGTGGTGACGGGCGTCAGGATGCTCAGCCCGGACGGACTCGACAAACGCTTTTGCCGCCTCTACGCCGTCGGTATGCGCCAGCAGCGTAATAAAGCGGCTTTTCTTGATTTCCTCAACAAAGGTGACCGGTTCAGCCGGTATCAGCCAGCTTTCCATCAGGCCAGCTTCAGGTCTCGCGTCATATTCTCGATACCGTTTTCGTGAATCACCACGTTATCTTCGATACGAATGCCGCCAAACGGCTTCAGCGCGTCAATTTTTGCCCAGTTGAAGTGCTTGCTGAACTGGCCTTCACGCCACGGCGCCAGCAGGGATTCGATAAAGTAGATCCCCGGTTCAATCGTCAACACCATGCGCGGCTCCAGAATACGGGTGCAGCGCAGGTAAGGATATTTAGACGGTGCCGCCAGGTGCGTACCGGTATCATCCTGCATAAAGCCCGCAACGTCGTGCACCTGCAGGCCCAGCGGGTGGCCGATACCGTGCGGCATAAATGGCCCGGTCAGATCGTTCTCGACCATCGCCTCTTCGCTCATGTCTTTCACAATCTGATGCTTACGCAGCAGTTTAGCAATGCGCTGATGGAACTGGATGTGGTAGTCCACGTAGCTGGTTCCCGCCTTCATAGTGCCAATCAGCGCCAGCTGTTCATCGTTCACGTCTTTGATCAGCTGTGCAAAATCGGTATCCGCATTTGCCGCCCAGGTACGGGTCAGATCGGCCGCGTAGCCGTTGTACTCGGCCCCTGCGTCCAGCAGGAAGCTGCGCATTTCTGAAGGAACCTGGTGATCCAGTTTGGTGTAGTGCAGGACGGACGCGTGCTCGTTGAGCGCGACAATGTTGCTGTACGGCACGTCGGTATCGCGATGACCGGTGGCGGTCAGGTACGCCTGGTTGATATCGAACTCGCTCATGCCGGACTGGAAGGCTTCATGCGCCGCACGGTGACCGTTTACCGCGGTCTTTTGCGCTTCACGCATGCAGTAAAGTTCGTAGTCGGTTTTATACGCGCGGTAATAGTGGAGGTAATCCAGCACCCCTTTCGGGTTGAGCTTGTCTGCCGCAATATCCAGGCTTAATGCACGCTCCGGAACAGGACCAATATAAGCGATGTTGCCACGCGCGGCAGGCAGCTGGCCGCCAATGCCGTCCGCTTTTGGCAGCGCAATGACCTCAATTTCTTCCGTCCAGAAAGAGGTCGGCAGCGGCTCAACGTTGTGCCAGTAATCGACCGGCAGGTAGAACCACAGTTTCGGCTTGTTCACACCATCCACCAGCAGCCAGCAGTTGGGAACCTGCGTCACTGGTACCCAGGCCTTAAACTGTGGGTTCACCTTAAACGGATAAGCGTGGTCATCCAGAAAGGTATTCATCAGCTCGCCGGAGTGGATCAGCAGCGCATCCAGCTTAAAGCGGGCCAGTACATCGCGGGTACGTTCCTGTAGGGTAACGATATGATTTTTATAAAGCGAAGCCAGTGAGTCCATCATTATTCCTTTCGTTTTTTGACCTCAAGTCATCGCATCTTAGCACACCTCACTCCGCCTGCGTGATTTCCACCGACCGTGATCAATGCAGCAATTTCTTAATGAGTAATTTGCATTTTATTAACATAAATCCCACACTCCGACTCATCTGGTATGACCAGATCCACTTGCTGGATTCAGGAGACTGACATGCTCTACAAAGGCGACACCCTGTACCTCAACTGGCTGGAAGATGGCATTGCCGAACTCGTGTTCGATGCCCCCGGCTCAGTCAATAAGCTCGATACCGCGACGGTGGCCAGTCTTGGCCAGGCGCTGGATGTTCTGGAAAAACAAACTGAATTAAAAGGGCTGCTGCTGCGCTCGAACAAAGCGGCCTTTATCGTCGGTGCCGATATCACCGAATTCCTTTCGCTCTTCCTGGTGCCGGAAGAACAGCTGAGCCAGTGGCTGCACTTTGCCAATAGCGTCTTTAATCGTCTGGAAGATCTGCCTGTCCCGACCATTTCCGCCGTTAACGGCTACGCGCTGGGCGGCGGCTGTGAGTGCGTGCTGGCGACCGACTACCGCCTGGCGACGCCGGATCTGCGCATCGGCCTGCCGGAAACCAAGCTGGGCATTATGCCGGGCTTTGGCGGCTCCGTCCGTATGCCGCGCATGCTGGGCGCCGACAGCGCGCTGGAGATCATTGCCGCGGGTAAAGACGTCAGCGCAGAACAGGCGCAGAAAATTGGCCTGGTCGACGGCGTTGTAAAACCGGAGAAGCTTATTGAAGGCGCACTCGCCATTCTGCGTCAGGCCATTAACGGCGAGCTCGACTGGAAGGCCAAACGCCAGCCGAAGCTGGAGCCGTTAAAGCTCAGCAAGATTGAAGCCACCATGAGCTTCACCATCGCCAAAGGCATGGTGATGCAGACGGCGGGTAAACACTACCCGGCGCCGATCGCGGCGGTGAAAACCATCGAAGCGGCTGCCCGTTTCGGGCGCGATGAAGCGCTGAAGCTCGAAAATCAGAGCTTTGTCCCGCTGGCGCACACCAATGAAGCGCGCGCGCTGGTCGGTATCTTCCTGAACGATCAGTTCGTAAAAGGGAAAGCCAAACAGCTGACCAAAAACGTTGAGACGCCAAAACATGCGGCGGTACTCGGCGCGGGCATTATGGGTGGCGGCATCGCCTACCAGTCTGCCTGGAAAGGCGTGCCGGTAGTGATGAAAGACATCAACGAGAAATCCCTGACGCTGGGCATGACCGAAGCGGCCAAGCTGCTGAATAAACAGCTTGAGCGCGGCAAAATTGACGGACTGAAGCTCGCAGGCGTGATCTCCACCATTCAGCCCGTGCTGGAATACAGCGGTTTCGACCGTGTCGACGTGGTGGTCGAAGCCGTTGTCGAGAATCCGAAAGTGAAAAAAGCGGTGCTGGCGGAAACGGAAGACAAGGTTCGCCCGGATACCGTGCTGGCCTCTAACACCTCCACCATTCCAATCAGCGAACTGGCGAGCGTGCTGAAGCGTCCGGAAAACTTCTGCGGTATGCACTTCTTCAACCCGGTACACCGTATGCCGCTGGTCGAAGTGATCCGCGGGGAAAAAACCTCAGACGACACCATCGCCAAAGTGGTGGCCTGGGCCAGCAAGATGGGCAAAACGCCGATCGTCGTTAACGACTGCCCGGGCTTCTTCGTCAACCGCGTGCTGTTCCCTTACTTCGCCGGTTTTAGCCAGCTGCTGCGCGACGGCGCGGACTTCCGCAAAATCGACAAAGTAATGGAAAAACAGTTCGGCTGGCCGATGGGCCCGGCGTATCTGCTGGACGTTGTGGGCATTGATACCGCCCACCACGCCCAGGCGGTGATGGCGGCAGGTTTCCCGCAGCGCATGCAGAAAGACTATCGCGACGCCATTGACGCGCTGTTCGACGCTAACCGCTTCGGTCAGAAAAACGGCCTGGGCTTCTGGCGCTATAAAGAAGACAGCAAAGGCAAACCGAAGAAAGAAGAAGATCCGGCGGTGGATGGCCTGCTGGCCGACGTCAGTCAGCCAAAACGCGACTTCACCGACGATGAAATCATCGCCCGGATGATGATCCCGATGATTAACGAAGTGGTGCGTTGCCTCGAAGAAGGCATTATCGCCAGCCCGGCGGAAGCCGACATGGCGCTGGTGTATGGCCTCGGCTTCCCTCCGTTCCACGGCGGCGCGTTCCGCTGGCTGGACACGCTCGGCAGCGCACGCTATCTCGATATGGCCCAGCAGTATCAGCACCTCGGCCCGCTGTATGAGGTGCCGGAAGGGCTGCGTAACAAAGCGCGCCATAACGAACCCTACTATCCCGCAGTTGAGCCAGCCCGTCCGGTTGGCGAGCTGAAAACGGCTTAAGGAGTCACAATGGAAAAGGTTGTCATTGTTGATGCGATTCGCACCCCGATGGGCCGTTCAAAAGGCGGCGCGTTCCGTAACGTGCGTGCGGAAGACCTCTCCGCGCACCTGATGCGTAGCCTGCTGGCGCGTAACCCGGCGCTGGATCCGGCTGCGCTGGACGATATCTACTGGGGCTGCGTGCAGCAGACCCTGGAGCAGGGCTTCAACATCGCCCGCAACGCGTCGCTGCTGGCGGAGATCCCGCATTCGGTTCCGGCCGTCACCGTCAACCGCCTGTGCGGTTCGTCAATGCAGGCGCTGCACGACGCGGCCCGCATGATCATGACCGGCGATGCGCAGGCTTGCCTGGTGGGCGGCGTCGAGCACATGGGTCACGTCCCGATGAGTCACGGGGTCGACTTCCATCCCGGCATGAGCCGCAACGTGGCGAAAGCTGCGGGGATGATGGGTCTGACCGCCGAGATGCTCTCCCGCCTGCACGGCATCAGCCGCGAAATGCAGGATGCCTTTGCCGCGCGCTCTCACGCTCGCGCCTGGGCCGCCACGCAGTCCGGCGCCTTTAAGAACGAGATCATCCCCACCGGCGGCCACGATGCAGACGGCGTTCTGAAGCAGTTCAGCTACGATGAAGTCATTCGCCCGGAAACCACCGTCGAAGCGCTTTCCACCCTGCGTCCGGCGTTTGACCCCGTCACCGGTACGGTCACGGCAGGTACTTCGTCGGCGCTGTCCGACGGCGCCGCCGCGATGCTGGTGATGAGCGAAAGCCGCGCCCGCGAGCTGGGGTTAACGCCTCGCGCCCGCGTGCGTTCGATGGCGGTCGTGGGCTGCGATCCGTCGATCATGGGCTACGGCCCGGTTCCGGCTTCAAAGCTGGCGCTGAAAAAAGCGGGATTAACCGCCAGCGACATCGATCTGTTTGAGATGAACGAAGCGTTCGCCGCGCAGATCCTGCCGTGCATTAAAGATCTGGGGCTGATGGAGCAGATCGACGAGAAGATTAACCTCAACGGCGGCGCGATCGCCCTCGGACACCCGCTGGGCTGTTCCGGGGCGCGTATCAGCACGACGCTGATCAACCTGATGGAACGCAAAGATGCCCAGTTTGGTCTGGCAACGATGTGTATCGGTCTGGGTCAGGGTATCGCGACGGTGTTTGAGAGAGTGTAAGGCTATAACGTAGGCCCGATAAGCATCGCGCCATCGGGCTTTTGCCGGGAGGCGCTGCGCTTTCCCGGCCTACGAGAGGTACCTCGCCGCCGGTCGTGTCACTGGCGAAGAGAAACAGTTTAGTTGCCGTTCTTCCCGCCTGTCAGGGGCGGGTTTTTTTATTTAAATGAAGGCAAACGCATCGCCAAACAGGCGGTCTTCACGCGCATCACGTTCGTTACAGAACAGATCGCGGGCGATTTTCGCCATCTCGAAACGCCCTGCAATATAGATGTCATGTCCTGCCAGCGTACCGTGATCCTGCAGCACTGCCGTCAGTACCGTACCGCTACGCCCGCGCCAGCCCTCTTCCGGCTGCTCAACCACCGGCTCAATGCGCAGGTTAGGATGGGTGACGCTCAGCGCTTCGAGTTCGGACAGGTCATACAGGTGCTTCTCTTCGCGGCCGCCCCAGTAGATGGTGATATCACGTTCCGGGTTACGCGCCAGTGCGGTCAACAGAATAGAGCGCACGTAGGAGAAGCCTGTACCACCGGCAATCAGGATCAGCGGACGGTCTTCATCATCGCGCAGCCACGCATCACCGTGCGGAATATCCACCACGATCTCGCGCTCTTTCAGAATGCGGTCCATGACGGCCATCGCATACAGGTTAAGCTCTGACGCACCAATATGAAGCTCAATAAATTCCTGCTCCGCTGGCGTTGAGGCCATAGAGAAAGGACGCTTATCACGCTCATCCATCACGACCATCAGATACTGACCCGCGCGGAAAGAGAATGGCGCTTCTGGCACTAAACGGACGCGATATACGGTGTCGGTGATGGCATCTACCGAGGTCACTTTACAGCTTAAGGTTGTCATTCGCTCTCTCTGTCGGGAAGTCTATAGGGCTTAACGGTCAGCTCAGGGTTTACCGTTATTCATTATGGCCAGTTCGTCCCAGATCGCATCAATGCGCGCGGTCACAGCAGGATCTTTTTTGATCGGGCGACCCCATTCACGATCGGTTTCGCCAGGCCATTTATTTGTGGCATCCAGTCCCATTTTTGAGCCAAGGCCGGAAACCGGCGAGGCAAAATCCAGGTAATCTATCGGCGTGTTTTCGACTAACACCGTATCGCGCGCCGGGTCCATTCGCGTGGTAATAGCCCAGATTACGTCATTCCAGTCGCGGGCGTTAACGTCATCATCGCAGACAATAACAAATTTGGTATACATAAACTGGCGCAGGAAAGACCACACGCCCATCATCACGCGTTTCGCGTGACCAGGATACTGCTTCTTCATCGTGACCACAGCCAGGCGATACGAGCATCCTTCAGGCGGCAGATAAAAATCAACAATTTCCGGGAACTGCTTTTGCAGGATCGGCACAAACACTTCATTCAGCGCCACGCCCAGTACTGCCGGTTCATCCGGTGGACGCCCGGTATACGTGGAGTGATAAATCGCATCTTCACGCTGCGTAATGTGCGTCACGGTAAACACCGGGAAGTTATCCACTTCGTTGTAATAGCCGGTGTGGTCGCCGTAAGGGCCTTCTGGCGCCAGTTCACCCTGCTCAATGTAACCTTCCAGCACAATTTCTGCACTGGCCGGGACTTCAAGATCGTTAGAGATACACTTCACGACTTCCGTTTTCGTTCCGCGAAGCAGGCCTGCAAAGGCATATTCCGAGAGCGTATCCGGTACGGGCGTGACGGCCCCGAGAATGGTGGCCGGATCGGCGCCCAGCGCGACAGACACCGGGAAGCGTTCACCCGGACGCGCTGCACACCACTCCTGAAAATCCAGCGCGCCGCCGCGATGCGACAGCCAGCGCATGATGAGCTTATTCTTGCCAATCAACTGCTGGCGGTAAATACCAAGATTCTGGCGCTCTTTGTGCGGACCGCGCGTGACGGTCAGTCCCCAGGTGATCAGCGGCGCGGCATCTTCCGGCCAGCACTGCATGATAGGGATTTTAGTCAAATCAACCGCATCGCCTTCCAGCACCTTCTGCTGGCAGGGCGCGCCGCGCAGGCGTTTGGTGGGCATGTTTAGCACCTGCTTAAACTGCGGCAGCTTGTCGAACAGATCGCGGAAGCCTTTCGGCGGCTCCGGCTCTTTCAGGAAGGCCAGCAGCTTACCGACCTCACGCAGGGCCGTGACGTCTTCCTGCCCCATCCCCAGTGCGACGCGACGCGGTGTACCAAACAGGTTGCACAGCACCGGCATGGCGTACCCTTTCGGATTTTCAAACAGTAATGCGGGGCCACCGGCACGCAGGGTGCGGTCAGCAATTTCTGTCATCTCCAGATAAGGATCGACAGGAAGTGTTATACGTTTGAGTTCACCCTGCTTTTCCAGCAGCGTCAGGAAGTCGCGGAGATCGTGGTATTTCATGCAGTTAATCATGGCCTCTCTGTAAGCGCTTCATTATACGGCGTAAGACTGCTTGATGCTGTAATTTTGTTAAATTAGCGTGAAGTTATGCGTTCTGTCCCATTTTCGCCCATTATAATCAACTTAGCGATCCCGCCAGGGTTTTGATATGCTTGCGCCCCGAACTAAGGGAAAGAGTGATTATGCAGGCCTGGTATTTACTGTATTGCAAACGCGGGCAACTTCAGCGCGCGCAGGAACATCTTGAACGTCAGTCAGTCAATTGCCTGACGCCCGTGATCACGCTTGAAAAAATGCAGCGCGGGAAGCGCACAACCGTTAGCGAGCCGTTGTTCCCGAACTACCTGTTCGTGGAGTTCGATCCGGAGGTGATCCACACCACCACCATCAGCGCCACGCGCGGCGTCAGCCATTTTGTTCGCTTCGGCGCCCACCCCGCGACGGTTCCCTCATCGGTCATCCACCAACTGTCGATTTATCAGCAGCCCGAAGACCTTACCGACCCGGAAACGCCCTACACGGGCGATAGCGTCGTGATTACCGAAGGGGCTTTCGAAGGCCTGCAGGCGATTTTTGCCGAGCCGGACGGGGAAGCGCGCTCTATGCTGTTGCTTAATCTGCTGAACAAGCAGGTGCTGCAGAGCGTTAAAAACACCGACTTCCGCAAACTTTAAACGTTTATCCCAAACAGATTACGCACGTTGTCATCCGTCTGTGCGGAAAGCCAGTGCGGATCCTCTCCGCGCCACGTCGCGACGCGCTCAACTATGTGCCCCAGATAAGCGGGCTCATTGCGTCGCGATGCCGGTTTGGGTTGCATATCGCGCGGGAGCAGATAGGGCGCATCCGTTTCAAGGAGCAACCGGTCAGCCGGGATCGCGGGTAGCAGCTCCCGAAGCTCAAGCCCGCGGCGCTCGTCGCAAACCCAGCCGGTAATCCCCAGATAAATCCCGCGCTCCAGGCACTCCAGCGCCTCCTGCCGTGAGCCGGTAAAACAGTGCAGCACCGCGCCGGGCAGTTTCTCGACCCACGGATCCAGAAGCGCCAGGAAACGCTCATGCGCGTCGCGGCAGTGCATAAATACGGGCATTTCAAGCTCTGCCGCCAGCGCAAGCTGGGCAGTGAATGCCTTTTCCTGCTCTTCAGGCGTGGAAAAGTTACGGTTGAAATCGAGGCCGCATTCGCCAATCGCCACCACTTCTGGTGTCTTCGCCAGCCTGCGCAGGGTTTCCCCGCTTTCCGGGGTCCACTGGCTGCTGTCGTGAGGATGCACGCCAGCGGTAGACCAACAGCGTTCGTAGCGTTGCGCCAGCTGCTGCGCCTGCTCGCTCTCATGCAGGTTGGTGCCCGTCAGCAGCAGCCCTTTCACCCCAGCGGCAAACGCGCGCGCAACCACCTCATCACGATCTTTCGCAAACTGCGAGCTGGTCAGGTTGAGTCCGATATCAAACATGCGAATCCCCATATAACAACCGCCCTGACGGGCGGCTGGTTTTACTCTTCAGTGGTCTTGTCGGAGGTATCGTCTTCGTCATCCGACCGACGCCCTTTACCCACGTAGAAACGTGAGAAGAAGACACCGACCTCAAACAGGCAGTACATCGGTATGGCCAGCAGCGTCTGGGAGAATACATCCGGCGGGGTCAACAGCATGCCGACCACGAAGGCGCCGACCAGGATATACGGACGCTTCTTACGCAGGTCATCCGGCGTGGTGACCCCTACCCAGCAGAGCAGCACAATGGCCACCGGCACTTCGAATGCCACCCCAAACGCCATAAACAGCGCCATCACAAAGCTAAGATAGCTGGCGATATCCGTCGACACCTGGACGCCTTCCGGCGCGGTATGTGTCAGGAAGCCGAAGGCCAGCGGGAAGACAACGAAATAGGCAAACGCCATGCCGATATAGAACAGCAGCGAACTGGATACCAGCAGCGGAATGACCAGCTTGCGTTCGTGCTTATACAGTGCCGGCGCCACAAAGGCCCACACCTGGTACAGAATCACGGGCGCAGAGGCAATCAACGACACCCAAAAGGTCAACTTGATGGGGGTAAAGAACGGAGAAGCAACGTCTGTTGCAATCATCGTTGCGCCCAGCGGCATCTGCTTGATCAGCGGCGCAGAAACCACCTGGTAGATATCGTTGGCGAAATAGACCAGGCATAGAAAAATAACGAGAACCGCAATAATGCAGTTTAACAGACGCTTACGCAGCTCTATGAGGTGCGTAATCAGCGGTTGAGTATCATCTACAGCCATGTTTACGCTTTATCACTCGACGAGGGGGATGATTCGGAAACGGGTGCGGCGGGCTTTGCCTCGGCAGCGTTAACCACGGGCTTTTCCGGCTGCACCTGTTTTTTCACTTCGGTTTCCTGCGGCGTCTGTTCAGGCGCAGCAGCCTGATGTTCAGCGCTGGCAGGCGTGACGCCCTCACGCTGTTCTTCGCTGCCCTTCACCACCGGGTTATGGATGGTGTTCGCTTCATCGCTCGCTTTTTCAGGATCGTTGATGCTATAGGAGCGCTTCATGGATTCCGCCGCTTCGCGCAGCTCATCCATTGACGCTTTCAGTTCCGGCGTCAGGTTATCCATGCTCGCCTTCTCAACCTTTTTCAGGCTTTCCTGAAATTCCTGCAGCTTAAGCTCCTGGGCCAGTTCATTCTGAACGGTCGATGCCAGCGATCTCAGCGCACGAACCCAGCCCGCAACGGTTTTCACCGCCACCGGCAGACGCTGAGGCCCCAGCACGATCAGGCCAATCACAAAGACCAGCAGGAGCTCACTAAAACCAATGTCGAACACGACTTACATCTGCTCTTTATCGTGGCGTTTAGCGTCTTCCTTTTTGGCTTCTTCTTGCTTGTCGGTGATGGATTTAGCAGTAAAGTCAGCGTCCTGGCTGGTTTTATCCTGCTTGCTCTCATCATCGCTCATCGCTTTTTTGAAGCCTTTGATAGACGCGCCCAGATCGGAACCAATAGAACCGAGCTTTTTGGTGCCAAACAGCAGCACGACGATGACGGCAATGATCAACAATTGCCAGATACTGATACCACCCATACATGTTCCTCAGGGATAGATGATTAATAAGTCAGGTCGCATTATACGTATGCGACCTGTCGATAGCGACGCAAACTCAGCGCGTTTTTCGCCATCCGGCAAGCCAGACAACCACCCCGGCGGCCATCAGCCAGGCGGGCATCATCTGCCACTCCGGGCGGTTGATCAGCAGCAGCGTACCGCTCAGCAGCAGCGTTGCGCCAATCCCAAAGAGATAGCGTGACTGGCCCTGGCGAACACGGCTGGACTGAAGTTCGCGAGCGATTTTATCCATGCTATGCTGAAGGTTCTTGCTCTGACGCAAACTGTCATAAACCAGTTCAGGAATTTCAGGCATTTTTTCTATCCAGAACGGGCCTTTCTCTTTCAGCGAGCGCACCAGCGCCGGAATGCCAACCTGATCCTTAATCCAGGATTCCAGGAAGGGTTTCGCGGTCTTCCACAAGTCTAACTGAGGATAGAGCTGTCGGCCTACACCCTCAACGTAAAGTAGTGTTTTCTGAAGTAAAACTAGCTGTGGCTGAACTTCCATATTAAAGCGGCGAGCCGTGTTGAACAGGTTCAACAGCACATGTCCGAAGGAGATTTCCGCCAGCGGTTTTTCAAAAATCGGTTCGCAAACGGTCCGGATCGCAAACTCGAACTCTTCGACGTTGGTGTCCGGCGGCACCCAGCCGGAATCGACGTGCAGCTCGGCCACCTTACGGTAGTCGCGGTTGAAGAACGCGATAAAGTTCTCGGCCAGATACCGTTTATCTTCTTTATTCAGCGACCCCACAATCCCGCAGTCGATACCGATATACTTCGGATCCTCAGGGTGCTCGTAGCTCACGAAGATATTGCCCGGGTGCATGTCCGCATGGAAAAAGCTGTCGCGGAACACCTGGGTGAAGAAGACCTGCACGCCACGCTCGGCCAACAGCTTCATGTTCGTTCCCTGCTTCTCCAGGGCCACCACATCCGAAACCGGAATACCGTAGATACGCTCCATCACCATCATGTTCTGGCTGCAGTAGTCAGAATAGACTTCAGGGACATAAAGCATCGGGCTGTTTTCAAAGTTGCGACGCAGCTGAATAGCGTTTGCCGATTCGCGCAGCAGGTTTAGCTCATCAATCAGTGTTTTTTCATATTCCCGCACCACTTCCATCGGGCGCAGTCGGCGGCCATCAGGTAATAAACGCGGAACCCAACGGGCCAGACGGTAAATCAGCTTCATGTCGGCTTTGATGATCGGCAGAATATCCGGGCGGATCACCTTAATCACCACCTCTTTGCCGTTTTCTTTCAGACGCGCAGTGTGCACCTGAGCAATAGAAGCCGACGCCAGCGGTTCTATTTCGAAATCGTCAAACCAGGTTTCAACGGGAAGATTACCCATCGCCTCTTCGATCTGTTTCTTCGCCCTCACCCCGTCAAACGGGGCAACACGGTCCTGCAGCATCGCCAGTTCATCGGCTATGTGCGGCGGAAAGAGATCGCGGCGGGTCGACAGCATCTGCCCGAACTTAATCCATACCGGGCCAAGCTCCTGCAGCGCCAGGCGCAGGCGTTCGCCCAGCGGCTGACCTTTATGGCGGTTAGGCATCCAGAACAGCATCCGCCGCCAGATACGAAGCGGCAGCGTGATGCGCATTTTAGGGATCAGCTCGTCGAGCCCGTAGCTCAAAAAGGTACGAATAATGAAGTAGAGGCGCCGAATTTCACCAGGCGTCATTTGCCCTCCAGTTTTTCCAGCCGTTTGGTTAACGCATCAACCGCACGTTCAACAGCCGCGGTTTCTTCCGCAAACCATGCCACTTCCAGCGGTCCGGGGGCCATTCGCCACTCTTCAGTCAGTACTTCCGCCGCATAGCGTTGCTGACGTAGCAGGCTTTTACGCGCAAAGGACGCGCCACCATGAAGAACCTTCCCGATGCCTTCCGCGGCAATGTCACCGATAAACGGCGCGAGCAGCTCTGCCGGATCAAACTCCGCCAGATCGGTAAGCGCAACGAAGTTCTGCACGACCTGAATGTCGCCTTCCACTTCCAGCTCACCGCTGCGGATAAGTGCCGTTAATTGCTGGCGATCGCGCAGTTTTGCCAGCACGCTCATGTGCGTGATGACCGAGCAGTCGGCGTCACCTTCCCACGCCCCCAGAACGTCAAGCTGGCGTTCGCTGAAGACCAGCACAAGCGGCGTCGAGAACTCTTTTAAAACAATGCGTAATACCTTCCCGTTTAGCCGCTGACGCGCAGCTTTCAGCGCTGGCGCACGATAGAGAAAGGCATTCAGTACGTTTTCGATACCTGCGGAGACTAAGGGTTTAAAGGGCACGGGACACCTCCACTCAGAACTTGTAACCGCGATGCAGCGCGACGACACCCGCCGTCAGGTTGAAATATTCAACGTTCTCGAATTCAGCATCCTGCATCATGGCTTTTAAGGTGTCTTGGTCCGGGTGCATACGGATAGATTCTGCCAGATAGCGATAGCTTTCCGCATCGTTGGCCACCAGCTCACCGATGCGCGGCAGCACGTGGAAGGAATAGGCGTCGTAAGCTTTGCTCAGCGGCTCAATAATCGGTTTGGAGAATTCGAGCACCAGCAGGCGTCCACCCGGCTTCAGCACGCGATACATGGAGCGCAGCGCTTTTTCTTTATCGGTCACGTTACGCAGACCGAAGGAGATCGTGATGCAGTCAAAGGTATTATCCGGGAACGGCAGCGCTTCAGCGTTGGCCTGCACATATTCCACGTTCCTCACCACGCCGATGTTACGCAGCTTTTCGCGGCCCATTTTGAGCATGGAGTCATTAATATCGGCGAGGACAACGCGCCCGGTTTCGCCCACCAGACGAGAGAATTTCGCGGTTAAATCGCCCGTACCACCGGCTAAATCCAGCACCGTTTGTCCACGACGCACGCCGCTACAGTCGATAGTGAAGCGCTTCCACAAGCGATGAATGCCGAACGACATCAGGTCATTCATCACATCGTACTTCGCCGCCACGGAATGAAATACGTGGGCCACCATGTCAGCTTTCTGCGCTTTGGCGACAGTCTGAAAGCCAAAGTGCGTTGTGTCTTGTGAATCGTCAACCATCTCAGAGCCTGCTTATCAGTAAAATGTTCGTGAAGTGTAACAGATTGGGCGCAATTGCCCTACGTTTCAACCACCGCGAAAGAAACGCGCCGGAGTCTCGTCTGGTGATAAATCCACCGCTAACGTGTTGTCTTCACTGTTTGTCTTTTGTTCGTCCGCCCCTTCACGCAGGCGAAACTCGTCGTCCTGGGCGGTAGCCTGTTCAACCAATTCCGGATTAATCTCGCGTTTCACCTCAACCCCCAGGCTGCGGAATGATTCGGCCTGCGCCAGAAGATTGCCACGTCCTGAGGCGAGTTTTTTCATCGCCTGACGGTAGTTATCCTGCGCGCGGTCCAGGCTCTGCCCGACTGAGGACATGTCGTCCACGAAGAGGCGCATTTTGTCGTACAGCTTGCTGGCGCGGTCGGCAATCTGCTGCGCGTTGCGGCTCTGGTGCTCGTAGCGCCACAGGTTCGCAATCGTGCGTAAGGCCACCAGCAGCGTGGTGGGGCTGACCAGCATAATATTATTTTTGAGCGCTTCGGTGATGAGTTCAGGCTGCCTGTCGAGTGCCAGCAGAAACGCGGGTTCGACCGGAATAAACATCAGGACATAGTCCAGCGAGCGCAGCCCCGGTAGCTGCTGATAGTCTTTCCTTCCGAGCAGGCGAATATGATTGCGTACGGAGGCAATGTGCTCCTGCAGCGCCGATTCTCGGGTGTAGTCATCCTCCGCATTGAAGTAACGCTCATACGCCACCAGCGTCATTTTGGCGTCAATCACCACATCTTTGCCCTGCGGCAGCCGCACAATCACATCCGGCTGCATTCGCGAGCGGGCATCGTTTTCGATACTCACCTGCGTTTCGTATTCATACCCTTCCCGCAGGCCAGAGGCTTCCAGGACGCGGGTCAGCACCACTTCTCCCCAGTTGCCCTGGGTTTTGTTATCCCCTTTAAGCGCGCGGGTGAGGTTGACCGCCTCCTGCGCCATCTGGGCATTCAGCTGCTGGAGATTGCGGATTTCATGCGCCAGGGTGTGCCGCTCTCGGGCTTCCTGACCAAAGCTGTCCTGTACCTGGCGGCGGAAGCCGTCCAGCTGTTCACGCAGGGGCGTCAGCAGGCTGTTCAGGCTCTGGCGGTTCTGCTCGTCAACGCGGCGGTTGCTGTGCTCAAAAATACGGTTCGCGAGGTTTTCAAACTGTTCGCTGAGGCGCTGCTCGCTGTTGATCATCTGGCGGATTTTATCTTCCGCATGCAGCTGGGTGGACTCCAGACGGGTGGTCACTTCGCGGAGATCGGCCTCCAGTGAGGTGTTGATATCTCTCAGGTTGCGCAGCTCGTTGTTGAGTAACTCGCACTCCTCTCGCCAGTGATCACTCAGCGCAAGCTGCTGCTTTGCCGCGCTTAATTCTGCGACGATCTCTTCGCGTTCAGCCAGCTGATCGGCCTTCTGCTGTGCATGCTGATAGCTGGAAATGAGCCAGCCTATCGCCACGCCCGCCAGCGCAATCACCGCATAAATCAGGACTGAGATATCCACAATGCCCCCTGCATCAACGTATTACCCGCACAAAATAAGATTGTGCTGTATAAACGTCCAGTTTGAAAGGGTTTTCCTGCGAGGCGCTACGCAAAAAATAAAGGCCGAACGTGTCGGCCTTTGATTTCGAAAGGAGAGGATTAGATCAGGCGACGCGCGGCTTCAACCACGATTTTCACCGCATGACTTTCGGTCTGCTTCATGGTTTCAGCGTTCGGGATCTCCTGCTGAGTACGGTTGACGATAACGCCCGCCACCATACCGGCACGCAGGCCCTGGCTTGCGCACATGGTCAGCAGCGTGGCGGATTCCATTTCGTAGTTCATCACGCCCATGGACTGCCACTCTTCCATAGAGCCTTTGAAGCGGCTTACCACGCGGCCAGAGAAGGTGTCGTAACGCTCCTGACCTGGATAGAAGGTATCGGACGAAGCGGTTACGCCCACGTGAGTGGTCGCGCCAACGGATTTCGCGGCTTCAACCAGCGCGGTGGTACATTCAAAGTCTGCTACTGCCGGGAATTCCATCGGCGCAAAGTGCAGGCTTGCGCCATCCAGACGCACGGACGCGGTCGTGACCAGCACGTCGCCCACGTTGATGTGCGGCTGAATAGCGCCGGTCGTACCGATACGCAGGAAAGTACGAATGCCCAGCTGTGCCAGCTCTTCAACAGCAATAGACGTAGACGGGCCACCGATACCGGTAGAACACACGATCACGGCTTTACCATCCAGCTCTGCGCGCCAGGTGGTGAATTCTCGATGGGCTGCCAGCTTAACCGGCTTATCCATCAGCGCGGCGATCTTTTCCACACGCTCCGGATCGCCAGGGACGATAGCGAGCGTAGCCCCTTGTAAATCGTTTTTAGTGAGGCCGAGATGAAAAACATCAGACTTAGACATAGGTGACTCCTCTGTGGGTCGGTTAGTCAGAAGAAGTAAAACGGTACTTTACAGAAGCGGAAAGCATAATTTCGTGACACATCTCACCATGAATGAAAATGATTGCATTGAATTTCCATAAAAAGGTGATTTACATCACATTAACAAGTTATATCGTCAGGTGCTGCACAAAAGATAGACCGTTTAAGGCACTGTGAGTTGTTAACCTGGTGACTATATTTACCTTTGCGCTAACTCATTGGTACGGAGAATGCCATGACTGAAAAAACCGGTTTTGCACCTGCTGCGGCCCCGCATGCCTCAACCATCGTCTCAACGTCTGAAGAGGCCATCACGGCGGGTGAGACCTCTATTCCCTCGCAGGGAGAGAATATGCCTGCTTACCACGCCCGACCAAAATCGGCAGACGGTCCGCTGCCCATCGTGATCGTGGTTCAGGAAATTTTCGGCGTTCACGAACACATTCGCGACCTCTGCCGCCGGCTGGCGCTGGAAGGCTATCTGGCCGTTGCGCCAGAGCTCTACTTTCGCCAGGGCGATCCGAACGATTACAGCGATATTCCCACCTTGCTCAGCAACCTGGTCAGCAAAGTCCCGGACGCGCAGGTGATGGCCGATCTCGACCACGTCGCCAGCTGGGCGGCGCGCAACGGGGGCGATCCCCATCGTCTGCTGGTCACCGGTTTCTGCTGGGGCGGACGCATCAGTTGGCTGTATGCCGCGCATAACCCGCAGCTTAAAGCCGCTGTGGCCTGGTACGGTAAACTGGTAGGTGAAAAAACGCTCAATTCACCGAAACATCCCGTGGATATCGCCACGGAGCTGAATGCCCCCGTATTAGGGCTGTATGGCGGGCAGGACACCGGTATTTCGCTGGATTCGGTAGAGACCATGCGCCATGCGCTCCGTGCGGCCAATGCGAAGGCGGAGATCGTGGTGTATCCGGATGCCGGGCACGCGTTTAACGCGGATTATCGTCCGAGCTATCACGCGGAATCAGCCAAAGACGGCTGGCAGAGAATGCTGGCGTGGTTCAGCCAGTACGGCGGTAAAAAAGCGTAAAAAAAAGCCCGGTGGCGTCTACGCCTTACCGGGCCTACGCATCATCAAGCCTGACGCAAGTTTTGCGCCGCCTTCACCATGTTCGCCAGCGCGGCACGCGTCTCCGGCCAGCCGCGAGTTTTCAGGCCGCAGTCCGGGTTCACCCACAGACGCTCTGCCGGAATGCGCTGGGCCGCTTTTTTCAGCAGCGACTCAATCCACTCCACGCTCGGCACGTTCGGAGAGTGGATGTCGTACACCCCCGGACCGATTTCGTTCGGGTAGTCGAATTCTTCAAACGACTCCAGCAGCTCCATGTCTGAACGCGAGGTCTCGATGGTGATCACGTCAGCGTCCAGCGCGGCTATCGAATCCATGATGTCGTTGAATTCGCAGTAACACATGTGGGTGTGGATCTGCGTGTCGTCCTTCGCCACCGCGGCGTTGATGCGGAATGCCTCCACGCCCCACTGCAGGTAGGCATCCCAGTCGCTGCGGCGCAGCGGCAGACCTTCGCGCAGGGCCGGTTCGTCAATCTGGATGATGCCTATGCCTGCAGCTTCCAGATCCGCCACTTCATCACGCAGCGCCAGCGCGATTTGCTTCGCGATGGTTTCACGGGTTACGTCTTCACGCGGGAAGGACCAGCAAAGGATGGTCACCGGACCGGTGAGCATGCCTTTTACCGGCTTGTCGGTCAGGGACTGGGCGTACTTCGCCCACTCAACCGTGATCGGCTCCGGGCGGCTGACGTCACCGATGACCACCGGCGGCTTGACGCAGCGGGAGCCATAGCTTTGCACCCAGCCGTTCTGGGTAAAGACGAACCCGTCCAGGTGTTCACCGAAGTATTCCACCATGTCGTTACGCTCGGCCTCGCCGTGCACCAGCACGTCCAGCCCCAGCCGCTCCTGCTCGATAATCGCCTGCTTGATGTGTTCGGCAATCCCGGTGCGGTAGTGATTCGCATCCAGATTCCCCTTTTTGAAGTCCAGACGCAGGCCGCGGATTTCGGTGGTCTGCGGGAAGGAACCGATGGTGGTGGTCGGCCACGCAGGCAGGTTGAAGCGGGCACGCTGCGCTTCGGCGCGCACCTCATATGGGCTCTGACGCTGGCTGTCCTGGGCGGTGATGGCCGCCAGACGTTTTTCCACCGCCGGGTTATGCACGCGCGCCGAGTGACGACGTGCCTGGATCGGCGCGCTCCATGCGCTGATCGCCGCCGTGTCGCCGCTGTTCAGCGCATCGCGCAGCAGCGCCAGTTCTTCACATTTTTGCAGGGCGAAGGCAAACCAGCTTTTTACTTCAGGGTCGAGACGGGTTTCCACGCTGAGATCGATTGGGCTGTGCAGCAGCGAGCAAGAGGATGCCACCCACAGTTCACGTTTACCGACGATGTCCTTGATCTGCGCGTATTTCTCGGTCAGATCGGCACGCCAGACGTTGCGACCGTTAACCAGCCCGGCAGAAAGCAGCCAGTCAGCTGGCAGGCGCTTGTGCAGTTCTGCGACGTCATCTTTGCCGTGCACCAGGTCAACGTGCAGACCCTGCACCGGCAATCTGGTGATGGTGCTGAGGTTCGGCGTCACACCTTCAAAGTAGGTGGTAAGCAACAGCTTCACCTGCCCGTTGAGTGCATCGTAAGCCGGTTTGAAAGCATCAAGCCAAACCTGCGGCAGCTCAAGCACCAGCGCGGGCTCGTCGATTTGCACCCACTGAATGCCGCGTTTGCCCAGTTCAATCAGCACCTGTTTGTAGACCGGCAGAATGTCCTTCAGCAGGCTCAGACGATCGAACTGCTCGCCTTTGACTTTCCCCAACCACAGATAGGTCACTGGCCCCAACAGTACGGGTTTCACCTGGTGGCCCAGCGCCAGCGCTTCGTCCACTTCATCCAGAAGCTGCGTCCAGGTCAGCCTGAACTGCTGCCCTTTTACGAACTCCGGCACCATATAGTGATAGTTAGTGTTAAACCATTTGGTCATTTCCGCCGCTGCCGCTGGCTCACCCGTTGGCGCACGACCACGGCCGATGCGGAACAGGGTATCGATATCTACCGATCCATCGTTGTTCTGATGACGAGCCGGCACGTTGCCAAGCAGCAGGCTGGTCGTCAGAACATGGTCGTACCAGGCGAAATCGCCCACCGGCAGCAGGTCAATCCCCGCCTGCTTCTGCTGCGCCCAGTGCCGGGCGCGCAGCTCGCGCCCCACCGCCAGCAGTTCTTCACGGGTGGCGTTCCCCGCCCAGTAGCTTTCTTGCGCTTTTTTCAGCTCGCGACGCAGGCCAACGCGAGGGAAACCGAGAGTGTGATTGCGGATTGTCATGGTATGCCCCTTGTGAAATTCGTTATTTAGACGTCCAGATGTTTACACTTCTATAATTGGCAGGTACTGTATATTCCTCAAGCGCAAAATGTTCATGGCGAAGTGAAGGACTTTCATGATCGAGATAAAACACCTGAAAACGCTGCAAGCGTTGCGGAACTGCGGATCGCTCGCGGCAGCGGCGGCCACGCTGCACCAGACTCAGTCCGCCCTTTCTCACCAGTTCAGCGATCTGGAACAACGCCTCGGCTTCCGTCTTTTTGTGCGTAAGAGCCAGCCGCTGCGCTTTACGCCGCAGGGCGAAATTTTGCTTCAGCTGGCGAATCAGGTTCTGCCGCAAATCGCCAGCGCGCTGCAGGCGTGTAACGAACCGCAGCAGACCACGCTGCGTATCGCCATTGAGTGCCACAGCTGTATTCAGTGGCTGACCCCCGCGCTTGAGAACTTCCGCCAGAAGTGGCCGCAGGTGGAGATGGACTTTAAATCCGGCGTGACGTTCGACCCGCAGCCCTCGCTGCAGCAGGGCGAGCTGGATCTGGTGATGACGTCCGATATTCTGCCGCGCAGCGGCCTGCACTATTCGCCGATGTTTGATTATGAGGTGCGCCTGGTGCTGGCACCGGACCATCCGCTGGCGACCAAAACGCGCATCACGCCGGAAGACCTGGCAACGGAAACGCTGCTGATTTACCCGGTGCAGCGCAGTCGTCTGGATATCTGGCGTCACTTCCTGCAGCCCGCTGGCATTAGCCCGCAGCTGAAAAGCGTGGATAACACCTTGCTGTTGATTCAGATGGTGGCGGCCAGCATGGGTATCGCGGCGCTGCCGCACTGGGTGGTGGAGAGTTTTGAACGCCAGGGCCTGGTGGTCACCAAAACCCTGGGTGAAGGACTGTGGAGCCGGCTGTACGCCGCCGTGCGCGATGGCGAGCAGCGTCAGCCGATTACGGAGGCGTTTATTCGCTCAGCGCGGAACCACGCGTGCGACCATCTTCCGTTTGTGCGGAGCGCGGAGCGATCCAGCGTCGATGGACCCACAGCGAAGCCAGGATCACCGCTCCCCCAATAAGGAAGCTCGGCCAGTGCGGCTGTTGCTGCCAGATGGCAAGGTTGACCAGCAGCCCTGCAGGAACATGTACGTTGTTCATGATCCCGAGCGTACCGGCGTCGACCTGCGTCGCGCCGTAGTTCCACATGAAGTACCCCAACCCGGAAGCCACGACGCCCAGCCAGACCAGAACACCCCACTGTACGGTGGTGGTAGGCAGCTTTTGCGGGTTACCCAGCATAAACCACGCCGCCACCGCGACGATCGCGGCCCCCATGTAGAACCACGCAAACGCGTTATGCTGCGGCATCGGACGGGTTTCCATCAGGCGTTTGTAGCCCACCATGCCGATGGCGAAGCTGATGTTGGCGAGCTGGACGAACATCAGCCCGGTCCAGAAGTGATCGCTCACTTTGTCGTAGCGAATAATTGCCGCGCCAATCACCGCCAGCGCCGCACTCAGCAGATATCCCCAACGCAGGCGGCGCTTGCTAAGCAAATCGTAGATCAGCGTGATATAGAGCGGCGTTAGCACGGTGAACAGCAGGAATTCCGAGACGGACAGGTAGACGTAAGCCCGGAAGCTGAACAGGTACATGATGCCGAGCTGCATCGCCCCCACCAGCATATACAGCACAATCGTTTTCAGCGACTGCCCGCGCGTGCGCAGAAACGGCAGGAACACCAGCGCCGCCAGCCCCACGCGCATCAGCACCGAGAAGTAGCTATCGACCGAACCGGCAAGGTATTCGCCAATCAGGCTAAAGGAGAAGGCCCACAGGATAGTGGTGATAATGAGTAGCGCCACAATGCTTGTCTCTCAGAAAGAAGGACAGGCATTGTAGCGAACTCTTTAGTTGACAACTGAGCAATAAACAACCAAATGAAGATTATTCAAGGAACAGCTTGCGCAGGTATTTCGGTACCGCGTTGTCAGCGTTAGAACCAATCACCTCCAGCTCCGGGTGCAGATCTTTCAGACGCTGATGCGCGTTCTGCATGATACAGCCCTTACCCGCCATCGACAGCATTTCAGCATCGTTCATGCCGTCACCAAAGGCGATACAGTCTTTCAGCTCGAAGCCCAGACGTTTCGCGACCGCTTCCAGCGCGTGCCCTTTGGAGACGCCTCCCGCCATCACTTCCAGACAGGTCAGGGTTGAGAAGCTGACGTTGACGCGATCGCCCCAGCGGGCGTTGATCGCCTGTTCCAGCGGCAGCAGCTCTTCGTGGCTGTCGCAGGTGAAGAACACCTTGCTGATCCCTTCCGGCTCCAGCAGGCCTGGCTCGTACAGGGAGTAGTTGAATACGGCTTCCTTGAAGAAACGCATCTCATCCGGGCGGTGGCGGTTCATGAACCAGTCGTCGTCGCGGTAAACGTTCGTAACGATAGCCGGGTTGTTGTGCACCACGCCGAACAGATCGGCGGCAATATCGCGATCCAGGTTGTGGGTAAAGATCAGGTTGCCGTCGGTATCGTGCACACGCGCACCGTTGGAGGTGATCATGTACGATTTGATCTCAAGATTATCGCGGATCTGCCCCACGTCGACGTGGTGGCGGCCGGTGGCAAATACGAAGTTCACGCCACGGGCGGTCAGAAGCTTCAGGGTCTCTTTCGCGTAAGGCGACAGGGTGTGGTCAGGGGAAAGCAGCGTGCCATCTAAATCAGATGCAACAACCTGGTACATAGGGATTTCAACCTCTGGTGGAAAACAAAAATCAATTATGCCTGTTGAAAAATTCAACAATGGCGTTGAGCGCGACTGAGCGCATAGCGTCCTTTTCAAAAAGGATCTCATGGTACGCGCCGTTAATGACCAGCGGTTTTCCCCCTTCACAAGGGTGACCGGCGGCAGCGCGCAGTTCACAATAGCGGTCATGCATGCGGTTATCCACCACACGCTCTTCTTCCGCCTGAATCAGGAGTGTTGGCGTGTCGTCGTTGTCGACACCAGCCAGCACCTGCTCACCGGCAAGGATACCTTCCCGTACCCAGTGATATGTCGGGCCACCCACGCGCAGGCGGGGCTCATCGGCATAAAAACGCAGGTTACGACGATAGCGCTGGCGACTGTGCGTCAGCACGTTCATCGCAAACGGCAGCGCCCGCCAGCGTCCCGTCCCGATGGCATAGCCTTCCCGAATGCGCTGATGGCCCTCAGCCCAGTCGAGAATATGGCGTACCATCCAGTCAGGAAAGCGCATGACGATGCCATACATCGGCGCGGTGAGCGCAATGGCGTCGCACTGGTGAGCGTGGCGCTGTAAAAACAGCGTTGAAATCGCACCGCCCATTGAGTGCGCCAGAATATAGCGCTTCCGCCAGGGGCCTGGCTCGACCTCCTGCTGCCAGAACGCGGCGAGATCGTCGACGTAATCGCTGAAGTTATCCACGTGGCCGCGATGGGTATCCGATAACAGGCGCCCTGACAGCCCCTGCCCGCGATGATCGATAATCAGCACATCGAAGCCCAGATGGAACAGGTCATAGGCCAGTTCGGCGTATTTGATGTAGCTCTCAATACGTCCGGGGCAGACCACAATGACCCGGTCATTTTTCTTGTCGTGAAAACGCACAAAGCGTACTGGAATATCGCCGACGCCCGTAAACTCATCTTCCTCACGCTGGCGCCAGAAATCGGTCAGCGGCCCCATGGAGAAAGCAGCAAATGCGTTTTCTCGTGTTTCCCAGTCCTTTTTCTGCTGAAACATTGGGTTTCTACTCACCTAAGCCAAGGAATATCGTTTTTTCGTAACCGGTCACAAAATGACTCAACAATAGCGTATTGTGGCATAAAAACAGACAATTCGGGAGTTTCAAATGACCTTCGAGTGGTGGTTCGCTTACCTGCTGACATCCATCATCCTTAGCCTTTCACCGGGCTCGGGCGCCATTAACACCATGCCCACCTCCATCAACCACGGCTATCGCGGCGCGGCGGCGTCCATTGCCGGTTTGCAGACCGGGCTGGGCATTCATATCGTGCTGGTCGGGATTGGTCTGGGCACCCTGTTCTCCCGCTCCGTACTGGCCTTTGAAGTGCTGAAATGGGCCGGGGCGGCCTATCTGATTTGGCTCGGCATCCAGCAGTGGCGCGCGGCAGGCTCCATTAACCTGAATACGCTCGCTCAGACGCAAAACCGCGGTCATCTGTTTAAGCGTGCGGTTTTCGTCAACCTGACCAACCCGAAGAGCATCGTTTTCCTCGCCGCGCTGTTCCCGCAGTTTATCGTGCCGCATCAGCCGCAGGTGATGCAGTACGTAGTGCTGGGCGCGACCACCATTATCGTCGATATTATCGTCATGATTGGTTACGCGACGCTGGCGCAGCGGATTGCGGCGTGGATTAAAGGGCCTAAGCAGATGAAGGCCCTGAATAAAGTCTTTGGTTCGCTGTTTATGCTGGTTGGCGCGCTGCTTGCGTCAGCGCGTCATGCTTAGCGAGAAATGATGAGATGAATGCCGAAGCCGGCGAACAGCGCGCCGGCGAAGCCGTCGATCCACTTCGCAATACGCTGGTAGCCGCGGCGCATCGCCGGTAAGGCGAACAGACTGGCCACGATGGTAAACCAGGCAAAGGTTTCAACGACGATCAGCAGGAAGATGCCCCAGCGTGCGCCCGCACCGACGCTATCACCCACAAACAGCGAGAACACGGAGCCGAAATAGATAATCGCTTTCGGGTTCGCCAGGTTGGTCAGCAGCCCTTTTACAAAGCTGCGGCCGCCCGTTGCCAGCTCGACCTTTGGCTCTTCCGGTTTTTTCTCTTCTTTTTTCAGCGCCCCGCGCAGCATCTGGTAACCCATCCAGCACAGGTACAGCCCGCCGCCGACCATAATGATGTTATGCAGCCAGGCCATCTTCGCCAGGATCAGGTTCAGACCGAGCAGCGCAACCGCCGCCCAGACCATAACGCCCATGGTGATACCGAGCACACCCATCATCGCCTCCTTGCGGGAGCGGCTGACGGCCGTTTGCGACACGAAGAAAAAGTCAGGTCCCGGGCTCATCAGCGCAACGATGTGCACTAACGCCACGGTGAGAAATAGCATTAACATAATTAGCTCGCGGGGAAATAATTCAGTGAGTCATCATCCTGGCACCTTTTCGCCCGGCTGACTACTCCTCATCATCACCATCAACGTGGGAACGGATGAGTGCCATAAACTCTTTACCGAAGCGCTCCAGCTTGCGCGTACCGACGCCGTTGACGCTGAGCATTTCGCTGGCGCTGAGCGGCATCTGCTCGGCCATCTCAATGAGCGTCGCGTCGTTGAACACCACGTATGGCGGGATGTTCTCTTCATCAGCGATGGCCTTACGCAGCTTGCGCAGTTTGGCGAACAGCTTGCGGTCGTAGTTGCCGCCGTAGGATTTCTGCATCACGCGCGGCTTGAGGGCGACCACGCGCGGCACGGCGAGCTTCAGTTCAACGTCACCGCGCAGCACCGGACGCGCCGCTTCGGTCAGCTGTAGCGCGGAGTGCTGAGCAATGTTCTGCGTAGCAAAGCCGAGGTGAATCAGCTGGCGAATGATGCTGACCCAGTGCTCGTGGCTCTGGTCCTTGCCAATACCGTAGACAGGCAGCTTGTCGTGGCCCATATCGCGAATACGCTGGTTGTTGGCACCGCGCAGCACTTCCACCACGTAGCCCATTCCGAAGCGCTGGTTCACGCGGTAAATGGTCGAGAGCGCCTTACGCGCGTCCATCAGGCCATCGTACTGTTTCGGGGGATCCAGGCAAATATCGCAGTTACCGCACGGCTCCTGCCGCCCTTCACCAAAGTAGTTGAGCAGCACCAGACGACGGCAGGTTTGCGCTTCGGCAAACGCGCCCATCGCGTTGAGCTTGTGGCGCTCGATATCCTGCAGCTGCCCCTGCGGCTTCTCTTCCAGACAGCGGCGCAGCCACGCCATATCGGCCGGATCGTAAAACAGCATCGCTTCCGCAGGCAGGCCGTCACGCCCGGCGCGACCGGTTTCCTGATAGTAGGATTCAATATTGCGCGGAATGTCGAAATGCACCACAAAGCGCACGTTGGGCTTGTTGATCCCCATCCCGAACGCCACCGTCGCGACGACGATTTGCAGGTCGTCGCGCTGGAATTTTTCCTGCACGTCGGCACGGATGTGGTTCTCTAACCCGGCATGGTATGCCGCCGCGCTAAAGCCACGATTTTGCAGACGCGCAGCGGTGTCTTCCACCTTTGCGCGGCTGTTGCAGTAGATGATGCCGGACTTGCCGCGCTGCTCCTGGACGTAGCGCAGGAGCTGATCCAGCGGCTTGAATTTTTCCATCAGCATGTAGCGGATGTTCGGGCGGTCGAAGCTGCTGACCTGAATATACGGGTCGTTCAACCCCAGCAGGCGAACGATATCCAGGCGCGTGGTGTCATCCGCCGTGGCGGTAAGCGCCATAAACGGCAGCTCGGGGAAGCGCTGACGCAGCTGGCCGAGGGCGGCGTATTCCGGGCGGAAATCGTGTCCCCACTGGGAGATACAGTGCGCTTCATCCACCGCCAGCAGAACCGGATTCCAGTGCGCGAGATGGTCGAGGAAGTTATCCAGCATCAGGCGTTCCGGCGCGATATACAGCAGGCGGATCTGCCCGGTGCGGCACCCGGCCATCACCTCTTGCTGCTGCTCCCGGGTTTGCGTCGAGTTCAGACAGGCCGCCGCGACGCCGTTGGCGAGCAGCTGGTCAACCTGGTCTTTCATTAGCGAAATGAGCGGGGATACCACGACCGTCAGGCCGTTCAGCACCAGCGCGGGCACCTGATAACAGAGGGACTTACCGCCGCCGGTCGGCATCACCACCAGGCAGTCACGGCCTTGCAGCACCGTTTCAATGATGGTTTCCTGGCCAGGGCGGAACTGCTGGTAGCCAAAGGTTTCATGCAAAACCTGTTTAGCCAGCGACTCCTGATTCAATACTTCCGCCTGCGCCACATTAACCCCATATGCGAAAAATAAAACAGGCGCTATTTTCAGCGCCTGAGAGAGAAACTTCAACGTTTAACGCAAAAACATTCGAGCAACCTAGAGAATATCGTTCAGCATCACACCCACGCCGACGCGGGTCTGGTTGAAGTTGTAATCGATAAGCGACTCGCCGTAACCGCTGTAGACCTGCGTATAGATGCGAACGTGCTTCGTCATAGGATAGCTTAAGCCCACTTCCGCGCCGCCGTAACCGGTGTTCCAGTTATACTGCCCCTTCGCGCTCAGTACGGCATCGCCCAGCTGATAGCCGACTTTGAGCTGGTAGTAGCCCATGTATTTGGTGATGTCCGGGTTGTCATCAGTGCTTCCGACTACATACCACGGCTTCACTTCCACCATCCAGTTACCGTTCTGCGCCATCAGGCGCGTATAGGCGCGGTTCCAGCTACGGGAAGTCGGATCGGAACGGCCGTTAGAATCATGGTTAAAGCCCACTTCGACGTCACGCAGCGTCCAGCCGGCGAATTCATAATCCGTTGCGAAGCCGAGGAACAGCTGCGGCTCGTAGTTGGTTTCGCGGAACGGCGAGGATTCCCCGCTGTTAGAGAGCTGCCACCAGGACTTCTGCGTGTAAGACGCACCAAGCACTGAGTTCGGCCCCAGAATGCCGCGCCAGAACGGGAACGCGAGGCTGAGCTGAAACTTCACCTCATCTTTACGCGCATTATCAGACCAGTTATAGGAGCTTATCGCCTCTTTGTTGAGGTCGCTGGTCTGGGTGTAAATCACGTAGTTGGTGTCGTACGGATAGAGCGTGAACGGATTGTCATGCTCCTGAAGAAGGTTCGCGATAATGCTACCGTGCACGGCAGGCTTATCATGCACCTCTTTAATTGTCGCTTCCTGCGCATAGGCTGTGAGGGGCAGCGAAATCGCCGCCAGTAACCAGGCCAGATACGTCCGCATCGGTGGTGTTCTCCTGCAAAAGAGTAAAATTACCTGAATAGTTATGTGGTGAACATTCTACAGACTTCTGCGACAACTGCTGCATCCTCGTTTCTGAAAGTAGCATTCCTTGTTGCTGAGGCATAAAATCAACATTTCGTTAACAATAAGGATGTGATGCCTCATGTCAGCCATGCTTACCGCCGAAGAAGTGTTAAAACTCGTGGGCGAGATATTTGTTTACCATATGCCGTTTAACCGTGCGCTGGGACTGGAGCTGGAGCGTTACGAGAAAGACTTTGCCCAGCTGAGTTTCAATAACCAGCCGATGATGGTCGGGAACTGGGCGCAAAGTATTTTACACGGCGGCGTGATTGCCTCCGCGCTGGACGTGGCGGCAGGACTGGTTTGCGTGGGCAGTACGCTGACGCGCCATGACACCATCAACGAAGACGAACTTCGCCAGCGTCTGGCGCGCATGGGCACCATTGATTTGCGCGTCGACTATCTTCGCCCGGGGCGCGGAAACCGCTTCACCTGTACCAGCAGCCTGCTGCGCGCCGGGAATAAAGTTGCCGTGGCGCGCGTGGAATTACACAACGAAGAACAGGTTTATATCGCCAGCGCAACCGCCACTTATATGGTGGGTTGAGGCGGCAAAATCGGGTAAAATTGATTCACTTTTTTGTAACGGATTTTCCCGATGGATGCTAAACAGACGCGGCAGGGCGTTTTACTCGCCCTTGCCGCTTATTTTATTTGGGGTATCGCCCCGGCGTACTTCAAGCTAATCGCCTACGTTCCGGCTGATGAGATCCTCACTCACCGCGTCATCTGGTCGTTTTTCTTTATGATTGCGCTGATGAGCCTCAGCCGTCAGTGGTCGGGCGTCAAAACGCTGCTGCAGACCCCGAAGAAGATCTTCCTGCTGGCGCTCTCTGCCGTGCTGATTGGCGGTAACTGGCTGCTGTTTATCTGGGCAGTGAATAACCATCACATGCTCGAAGCGAGCCTGGGGTACTTCATTAACCCGCTGGTGAACATCGTGCTGGGGATGATTTTCCTCGGTGAGCGCTTCCGCCGGATGCAGTGGGTGGCGGTGATTCTGGCCTTCTGCGGCGTGCTGGTGCAGCTGTGGACGTTCGGCTCGCTGCCAATTATCGCCCTTGGTCTGGCGTTCAGCTTTGCCTTCTACGGCCTGGTGCGTAAGAAGATTGCGGTGGAAGCGCAGACGGGGATGCTGTTTGAAACCCTGTGGCTGCTGCCGGTGGCGGCGATTTATCTCTTCGGCATCGCCGACAGCCCAACCAGCCACATGGGCAGCAATCCGTGGTCGCTGAACCTGATGCTGATGGCGGCGGGCGTGGTAACTACCATTCCACTGCTGTGCTTCACCGGTGCAGCGACGCGCCTGCGTCTCTCCACGCTGGGCTTCTTCCAGTACATTGGCCCGACGCTGATGTTCCTGCTGGCAGTGGTGTTTTACGGCGAAGTGCCGGGTGCGGATAAGATGGTGACGTTCGCCTTTATCTGGGTGGCATTGGCGATCTTTGTTGCGGATGCGATTTATACCCAGCGCAGGGGGCGCAAAGGGCTGTAGGCCTTTTTGCCGGATGGCGGCTGCGCCTTATCCGGCCTACAAGATCTGTAGGCCCGGTAAGCGTAGCGCCACCGGGCGGATTCTCAAAGCCAGTTACGACGCTTAAAGTACAGATACGGTGCCAGCCCGGCGAGGATCATGAAGATAATCGCCCCCGGGTAACCAAAGCTCCACTTCAGCTCCGGCATAAACTCGAAGTTCATCCCGTAGCTGGACGCCACCAGCGTCGGCGGCAGGAACACCACGGACACCACCGAGAAGATCTTGATGATGCGGTTCTGCTCGATGTTGATAAAGCCCATCGCCGCCTGCATCAGGAAGTTGACCTTCTGGAACAGGGATTCGTTGTGCGGCAGCAGGGATTCGATATCGCGCAGGATCTCACGCGCCTGCTCCAGCTGACCGCCCGGCAGACGCGCCTTGCGCACCAGGAAGTTCAGCGCGCGCTGGGTATCCATCAGACACAAGCGCACCTTCCAGCCGATATCTTCCAGCTCCGCCAGCGTTGAGAGCGCTTCGTCGTACTCATCGCCCTGATGGCCTTCCATGATCACGCGGCTCAGCTTTTCCAGATCGCTGTAGATGTTTTCAATTTCATCCGCCAGCTGTTCAATTTTGGTCTCGAACAGATCGAGCAGCAGCTCATAGGCGTTGCCGTCCACCATCGCCTGGCTGCGGGCGCGCATGCGGTAAAGGCGGAATGCCGGTAGCTCACGCTCGCGCAGGGTAAACAGACGACCGTCGCGAATGGTAAACGCCACGGTGGAGTTGCCCGCGTGGTCTTCGGCATCTTCGAAGAAGAAGAAGGAGTGAATGTGCAGGCCGTCTTCGTCTTCAAAAAAACGGGCGGATGCTTCGATGTCTTCCAGTTCCGGGCGCGTTGCCAGGCTTTGCCCCAGCTCAGATTGTACGCGAAGGCGCTCATCGTCGTCCGGCTCGACCAGATCCACCCATACGGCATCAATGAGGGGCTGTGACTCTTCGGCTTCAAGCCGAGTCAGTCGGTTATTTTCGAGTTGAAATGCGCTCAACATGACCGGGACTCCCAATGCAAAAAATATCGGACAGTTCGGTGGGCACACAGAAACAAATTGGGTTTCAGACCATTAAACAGCCTGACTCAGCGCGACGGGAATAATGCAGTCGCTGACAACCACTAAGGCCATCAGCAAGAGGAGATAGCCTTAGGAGTTGTTCCTGGATGACAGGGAATTGAGCCAGTATCTACTGGGTGTGTCCAAGGCGAATGTCCTCTTAGCGTAATCGTGCGCGCATGTTACGCCAGCTATAACTGTGGCGTCAACACGCAACGAAACGCTGAAGGGCATTAATTGACCTTCAACGTATAAGGCTAGCAGATTATTACAAAATAATGATATTTTTCTGAAAGTTAGACTGTTTCCAGCTTCGCGTAGGCGGCCACCAGCCATTTGATCCCCTGCCCCTGGAACGCCACCTGCAGGCGGCTGTGCTCGCCGCTGCCTTCCAGATTCACAATGGTGCCTTCGCCAAACTTCGAATGGCGCACGCGCTGGCCCAGCTTGTAGCCGGTGTCGGTTTCCGCAATCGGCGAGCCCATGCGCTGATGGCTGACCGGACGGCTGATGCTCGCCCGCAGACGTACCTCTTCGACACACTCTTCCGGCAGTTCACCGATAAAGCGCGACGGACGGTGATAGACCTCTTTGCCATACAAACGGCGGGTTTCAGCATAGGTCAGCGTCAGCTTTTGCATCGCTCGCGTCACGCCCACGTAGGCCAGACGGCGTTCCTCTTCCAGACGTCCGCCTTCATCCAGCGACATCTGGCTCGGGAACATCCCCTCTTCCATGCCAACGATAAACACCTGCGGGAACTCCAGACCTTTGGCGGAGTGCAGCGTCATGAGCTGAACCGCATCCTGCCAGGTGTCCGCCTGCCCTTCGCCCGCTTCCAGCGCGGCGTGGGAGAGGAATGCCTGCAGCGGCATCAGGTCCTCGTCTTCTTCGTTGTAGCTGAACTGGCGCGTTGCCGTGACCAGTTCCTCTAAGTTCTCAATACGGGTTTGGCCCTTCTCGCCTTTTTCCTGCTCGTACATGGTGCGCAGGCCGGAGTCTTTAATCACCCGGTCGGTCTGCACGTGCAGCGGCATGTCGGCGGTTTCCTGCGCCAGGGCGTCAATCAGTTCAAGGAAGCGCTGCAGGGCGCTGGCCGCGCGTCCGGCAAGGGCCTTTTCCTGCAGCAGCTCGCGGCACGCCTGCCACAGCGTCAGCTGACGGTCGCGCGAGGCCTGACGCACCACGTCCAGCGTACGGTCGCCAATCCCGCGGGTCGGCGTGTTGACCACGCGTTCAAACGCCGCGTCGTCGTTACGGTTGGCAATCAGACGCAGATACGAGAGCGCATCTTTGATTTCCTGACGTTCGAAGAAGCGCATACCGCCGTAAATGCGGTACGGCATCCCCACCTGCAGCAGCGCCTCTTCCAGCACGCGCGACTGGGCGTTGCTGCGATAGAGAATGGCGCACTGCTCCAGCGCGCCGCCGTTTTCCTGCCAGGTTTTGATGCGGTTGACCACGAAGCGCGCTTCGTCGAGCTCGTTGAAGGCGCAGTAAATCGAAATCGGTTCGCCGTCGACGCCGTCGGTCCACAGTTTTTTACCCAGACGCCCGTTGTTGTTCTCAATCAGGGCGTTAGCCGCACTCAGGATATTGCTGGTAGAGCGGTAGTTCTGCTCCAGACGGATGGTTTGCGCGCCGGGGAAATCGTTGAGGAAGCGCTGAATGTTCTCCACCTGCGCCCCGCGCCAGCCGTAGATCGACTGGTCGTCATCGCCCACGATCATCACCTTGCCGGTATCGCCGGCCAGCAGGCGGATCCATGCGTACTGGATGTTGTTGGTATCCTGGAATTCGTCCACCAGAATGTTGGTGAAGCGTTCGCGGTAGTGCTGCAGAATGTGCGGCTTGTTGAGCCACAGCTCGTGAGCGCGCAGCAGCAGCTCGGCGAAATCCACCAGGCCGGCGCGATCGCACGCTTCCTGATAGGCCTTGTAGACGTTCTGCCAGGTCTGCTCGACCGGGTTGCCGAAGCTCTGAATGTGGTGCGGGCGCAGCCCCTCGTCTTTCTGACCGTTGATGTACCACATCGCCTGACGCGGCGGCCACTGCTTCTCGTCGAGGTTCATCGCCTTGATCAGGCGCTTCAGCAAACGGAGCTGGTCTTCGCTGTCGAGGATCTGGAAATCCTGCGGCAGGTTGGCGTCCATGTGGTGCGCACGCAGCAGGCGGTGCGCCAGACCGTGGAAGGTGCCGACCCACATGCCGCCCTGGCTGGTGCCCATCAGCTGGGCGATGCGGTGGCGCATCTCCGCCGCCGCCTTGTTGGTGAACGTGACCGCCATGATGGAGTACGGCGAGCAGTTTTCCACGCTCTGCAGCCAGGCGATACGGTGAACCAGCACGCGCGTCTTACCACTGCCCGCTCCAGCCAGCACCAGCAGGTTGGTGCGCGAGGCGGCAACCGCGTCACGCTGTTTGTCATTAAGGCTGTCGAGCAGGTAAGAAACGTCCATTGGCACCGTCACATAGTATTCAGGAACAGAGCAAAACGCCCGGTGGCGCTTCGCTTACCGGGCCTACAACAGCAAAACCCTGGTAATTTATACAATATTACTGGTGATTATATCAGCGTCGTGAGGGATGCCAACCGCGAAATTTCCACGTGCGGCAGAAGACGGCTATCGGAGGCGCTCATCAGGTCAGCGTTTTCCGGCTTGATCCAGCAGGCCTGCATGCCGCAGCGGATAGCGCCGGCCACGTCTGTGGTCAGGTCATCCCCCACGTGCAGGATCTTACCCAGCGGCAGGTTAAGCTTATCCGCCGCCAGATGGTACATGTCACTGAACGGCTTCGCGCGCCCGTGAGGACCCGCACGCAGCACGAATTCAAAGTAATCGCTGAGGCCGAACAGCTCCGGCTGGGCATTGCCGTTGGTGATGGCCACCAGCGGCCACTTTTCGGCAAGCGTCGCCAGCGTGTCGTGGGTTTCCTGCGGCACGTCGATACGGCTGCGCCATTTGGCGAAGTTTTCCATGGCCGCTTCTGCCCCAATGGCGGCATCCTGCGCGCTCAGCCCCACGTTCAGCATCGCCTGCTCAACCGCGCGACGACGCCATTCGGTCACGTCGTGGTAAATGTCCGGCTCGGTCTCCCGCAGGGACTGACGCAGCTTCTGGAAGTCCTTGTTCTGCATCGTCTTCAGCGCGGGATGGTAGTTCTGCACAAACGCCAGCGACTCCTGCTCGGTACGCAGGATCACCTCGCGGTTGTCATAAAGAGTGTCATCAAGGTCAAACGTCAGGGCTGAGATCTGACCGAGTGGGCGGTAAAAACGCATTATTTCCCCCGTTTGGCGCGTGGATGCGCCGCGTCATACACCGAGGCAAGGTGTTGGAAGTCTAAGTGGGTATAAATTTGTGTGGTCGATAGGTTCGCGTGGCCAAGCAGTTCCTGCACGCCGCGCAGATCGCCGCTCGACTCAAGCATGTGTGTTGCAAAAGAGTGGCGCAGCTTGTGGGGATGCACGTGGCTGTTCAGCCCCTGCTTAATGCCCCACTCCGCAAAGCGCTTCTGCACGTTACGCGCCGAGATCCGCTTGCCGAGTTTCGACAGGAACAGCGCATCTTCGTCGGTGCCAAACAGCCCGCGCAGGTCAAGCCAGTGCTCAATCCAGGAAACCGCATTGCGGCCAATCGGCAGGCGGCGCTCTTTGCTGCCCTTCCCCATTACCCACACTTCGCCCGATTCCAGGTCGAGATGCTTGAGATCAAGGTTGACGAGTTCAGACAAACGCAGCCCGGCACCGTACATCACCTCCAGCATCGCGCGATCGCGGACGGCCAGCGGATCGTTCAGATCGATATCCAGCAGGCGGTTTACGTCGTCAACGTCAATATTTTTAGGCAGATGGCGCGGCGCTTTCGGCGTGGCGATCCCTTTTGCCGGGTTGGCTTTTATGCCGCCCTGGCTGACCAGCCAGTCGAAGAAGCTGCGCAGCGCTGAGAGCCTGAGCGCCAGGCTCGCCGGGCTGAGATTTTTTTTACGGCTACGCACGACGAACGCGCGTACCGTCGCAGCGTCACATTGTTGCCAGCTTTTCAGGCCGATCTCGTCGGCGATCTGCATGATGGCATCAAGCTGACGCTGATAGTTAAGCAGCGTAATGGGGCTAAGCTGGCGTTCCACGCCGAGATAGCGCAGAAAGCGCGAGACGTCAGTGGCGAGCAGTCCGTCCGTCATACGCGCTCAATCCAGCGCTCCAGCAGCTCGGGCAGCATCAGGGCGATCTCCTGCAGCAGGTGCGTGGCTTGCCCCTGCTCATAGTGATGCGCGTCGCGGCTGGTAAATAAGATGACGCCCAGATCGCCATCGCGCCCCATCAGCGACATCGCCACCGAGCCAATCGCTTTGGCCTCCGGTAACACCACCAGCAGCTCAGGTCCGTTAAGCGGCCCCAGATAGTGGTGCTCATGGCCCAGACGCTGAATGCGCAGCGGTTCAAATGCCTGACGGCTCAGTGCCAGATGGGTAAATCCCGACGGTGCGCCGATGCGCCAGCGGTCAGGGAAAAGACGAATCGTTGCACCCGCCAGCCCCAGCTCGCGGGCCCAGCGGTGGAAGCGGCTGAGGAACTCGTCAAGACTGTGCGCCGACGCCAGACGCGCCTGCAGATGCAGCAGACGATAGAACAGGCTTTCGTTGGTGCTGGCCTGCTCCATCAGCAGCGTCATGTTCTCTTCAAGCTGGCTGATGTGGTTGCGCGCGCGCGCCATGTGCCATTCCACCAGCGACACGGTTCCGCGAACCGGATGCGGCACGCGCATCTCTTCGACGACGCGTGCATTGCGAATAAAAAACTCAGGATTGCGCAGCAGATAATCAACAACAGCTCTGTCGTCCAGTTCCGTCACTGTTTCCTGCAGTTCTTCCCCTGGTTGTTTCATAGATGGATAAACCCGTCATAGACATGTGCCGCCGGGCCCGTCATATACAGTGGATGACCCGGTCCTTTCCAGGCGATATCAAGCCGACCGCCCGGTAATTCCACGCGAACCTCTTCAGCCAGTAACCCCTGGGAGATGCCCACGGCCACTGCCGCACAGGCTCCGCTTCCGCAGGCCTGCGTCTCGCCCGCACCGCGCTCGTAAACCCGCAGACGAATGTGCTCGCGCTTCACCACCTGCATAAAACCGATGTTCGCGCGCTCCGGGAAACGTTCGTGGCTTTCCAGCACCGGGCCGAGCGTTTCGACCGCCGCGGTTTCCACATCATCAACCTGGATCACGCAGTGTGGGTTACCCATAGAGACGACGCCGCACAATACTGTCTGCTCGGCCGCCCGCATAATATAGGTCTTTTCCGCTTTGTTTGCGCGAAACGGCACGACGGAAGGCTCGAAGTTAGGCTCGCCCATGTTCACGCGCACCAGCTCATCATCGGTGACGCTGAGCACCATGCGACCATTGGCCGTGCTGACGCGAATATCACGCTTGTTAGTCAGCCCTTTCAGGCGGACAAAGCGGGCGAAACAGCGCGCGCCGTTGCCGCACTGGTTCACTTCGCTGCCGTCCGCGTTAAAAATACGGTAGTGGAAATCGAGGTCGGGATCGTACGGCGGCTCAACCACCAGCAGCTGATCGAACCCCACGCCCAGATGCCGATCCGCCAGACGACGGATCAGTTCCGGTGAGAAAAACACATTCTGCGTTACCGCGTCGACGACCATAAAATCGTTGCCAAGGCCATGCATTTTAGAGAACTGCATCATTTGCTCCATTGCGCGGGTACAGAACGTTGTCGTCAGAGATTAACCTGAGTCGGGCCGCCGTTGTCGCCACGGTCGTTAGTATCTGGCGTGGAAGACTCAATGCCGCTGTTAACCGGTTTCGTCGGCGGCGGTGCGGTTTTATCCGCAGGAGGAAAGTACAGTGGTCCCTTCAGTCCGCAGCCAGTCAGGCTAAACAGCGTGATGAGAACGGCAAGCGTTCGGAAAGCGTTTTTCATTATAAAGTTGCCCGTAAGTTCAAATCTGTTTCTATCATCGCAGGAGAAGACACAAAAGCAAGAGTTTGCCGCTTTCCTGCAACGGGAATTATTTAGGGTTATACTGCCGGCATCACGAAAAACAGGAACAAAACCATGAACGACAGTGAATTCCATCGCCTTGCCGACAACCTGTGGATGACCATCGAAGAGCGTCTTGACGACTGGGACGGCGACAGCGATATCGATTGTGAAATCAACGGCGGTATTCTGACCCTGAGCTTCGAAAATGGCAGCAAAATTATTATTAACCGTCAGGAGCCGCTTCACCAGGTGTGGCTGGCGGCCAAACAGGGCGGCTATCACTTCGATCTGAAGGGTGATGAGTGGGTGTGCGACCGTAGCGGCGTACCGTTCTGGGATCTGCTGGAACAGGCCGCGACCGCGCAGGCGGGTGAGGAAGTGCGTTTCAGGTAGTTTTGTTGCCCGGTGACGGCTGCGCCTTACCGGGCCTACAACGGCTCGAACCGTAGGCCGGGTAAGCATTAGCCACCCGGCGCAAAGGCTCAGGAGAAATACTGCTGCAACAGCGGCGCGGTGTCCTGATTGGCAGGCGCGGCAGGCGTGACGGCCTGAGTGCGGAACGGGATCACCTGTGCACGGCCATCGACGTTCACAATCTGGTAGAACTGCGGCAGGTTAAAGTTGATAAAGCTTGAGCCGTAGGTAAAGCGGTCATGCGAAGAGGAGTAGAAGCGGCTGACGTCGCGCACCAGCTCCTCTTTACTGCCTTCACAATGGTGATACACCTCGGCGCGGTTGGTCTCATCCAGAATGTAGATGTTGAACCCGGCATCGTCGCCCGACTCTTCAAAGAAGAACTGAATAATCCCTTCACTGGCAAAGCCGTCCACCACCTGCGGGAGCTTACCGTGGTTGGTTTCTACCTGCACCGACAGGCCATGCAGCTTGTTATGCGAAATCGCGCCGTAGAATTCAATGGCGTTTTCCAGCTTCTGTACCGAGACGTTGAGACGTTCAAAGAACAGGCCCCAGGTCTGGCCGGAGACGCGCAGCGCTTTAAAGCGCCCGGTTTCCTGACGGGTACTGGAGAGACGCAGCTCGATACACTCGGAGACCAGCTGCTGCACGCGGGTACGAATCAACCCGCGCAGGTGCTGGCTGTAGCAGAACACTTCCACGCTGTCCGGCGGCGCGGCATCCTGGTGCATCTTGCCAAGAATGGTTTTCAGCGCTTCGATCATCGCCTGCTCGCCGTTGAAGTGCAGGGTACGCACTTCGTTCCACGAGTTGCGGTACAGCAGGTCCACGCTGCCCACCAGGCAGTTTTGCTGCTCGCCAAAGCTAAAGACGTCCAGCTTGCGGAAGTCAAAATGGACCACCTGATTGCGGAAGGCCGCCGTCGGGTCGTATTCCAGGTTGACGATGATCGCCAGATGGCGAATCTCGCACGGGCTGTAGAGCGCTTTTGGCGTCGGCGCAGGCAGACGCAGCGGGAAGTGGTGCGACACATCCGCGACCATCTCCTGCAGCTTAGCGAGATCGACCACCTCGTTGCCTTTGATAAACAGGCGCGTGCGCGAGGTGAGCAGGCCGTTAAACCAGGCCCAGGCCACCAGCTTGTTCAGATAGCGGTTATATTCCAGCGGCTGATGGCTGATGATGGAATCCATGCTTGGCGCACGGTTGTACAGATACCACCCGGTGCGGTTCGCGCGGCCCGGCGGCACGTAGATAAACGTCAGGTTCGGTTCTGACAGGTCAGGCGAAATCTGCGGGTTAACCAGCGTGACTTTACCCGGCAGCGCTTCAAACGCGGCGTACAGCTTACGGGTCAATACCCCGATGTCCTGCGGGCTGGCGGAAACGCTGAGGTTGTTACGGCGCGCAAAGCGGATCAGATTACGGTAGCTTTGCATCATCGCATCGAGCAGTTCGTTGTGCGCTTCACGCACCTGATCGATTTTCCAGTTGGCCCGGTTGTCGAGCATGGACAGACGCGCGTCGTCCCATCCCCACTCTTTGACTAACTGGCTGACCACTTCACGACGCCAGCCCACGCAGGCGCGTTCGCGGCTCAACTTCTCACAGACTTTGAGATAGAAACATCGACGTACCAGGTCCAGACGCGTGGTGTCATCAATGGCTTTCAGGTATTCGGTTACGCGCTCCAGCATCATGCAGTAGGCGTCCAGCCCGAAGGAGACGATCTCCCCGTCGTGCAGGCGCTGCTTGATGTCTTTCGCCAGCAGGCGCGGCGTCGGGTATTCCCAGGAGTAGGCTTCAAGCAGCAGCGTTTTCAGCACCGCTTTGTACGGTGAGTCGATACTCTTATAGAGCTGCCAGAGGCTTGCGCCGAAATACTCTTCCGCAGACAGTGAGCTGAGACCGCCGAGGTCCAGCCATTCGTTTGGCGTCAGTACGCCCTGCGCGTAAAGCGACATGACGTAGTCATCGTAATGCTCTTCTTCTTCGCACGGGACCATATTCCACAGAATACGCTTCCCGGCCAGACGCACAGCAGTACGGTAGAATTCATCCAGCAACAGGATGTGCTGGGTCGAGCCGCAGTCCTCACCACCCAGACTGCCGCTTTCGTTATGGCGGAAACGGTTTTCATCAATCAGGAAGAAGCTCACTTCCACACCGAGCGATGCCGCCCAGCTCTCCAGCAGGCTGCATTTACGCTGCAGCAGCTGACGCTCTTCGTTATCGAGCCAGGACTGATGGCAGACCCAGATGTCCAGGTCCGAAGAACAGCTTTGCCCTACCGATGAGGTGCTCCCCATTGAGTAAACGCCGGTAATCGGCAGTTCACCTTTTGGGGACTCCTGCGGCGGCATGCCGCGGTAGAGTTCCAGCTCGTTCAAATAATGCTGTTGGGTTTCATCAGGCGTGAAAAGGCAAATGCCCTGGGGAACGTTACCATCAAGGTAGCCAGGCATCAGCGGGTGGTGATAGTGCAATAATGTCGGCAGCAGACTGTATACCTGCTGGAAAGCAGGGCCCATAGCAGCAAGCGCGCGATCCACACGCAGTTGATTTATGGCATCCAGTCTCTGTTTCAGAGTCTCAATATAGAGGTACAAGACGTATCGCCTGATGTTTCCGGGTGTCGCAGCTATTCAAAACACGAGTAACAGCGGACCCGCAGTATTTCAAAAAGATAACCGTTACCCTTTTTCGCCCTTATCATTTTTGGTGGTACCGACGAAAAAATGGTCTAAAACGTGATCAATTTAACACCTTGCCGATTGACCGTAAAGAAAGATGCGCTACATACAAGTGTAGCACCGTTCTGTACGTGTAAATTCCTGAATACGGCTCTGGCTGACGAATACGCCGCCTTGTCCCTCTCACTCTTCATCAACCGTAAAACTGCCATCCCAGAGTCAACAATGTTAGGATGGTTAGCGATTGATAATGACGGTAACAAGCATGTTAGACAATGTTTTGAGAATTGCCACACGCCAAAGCCCTCTCGCGCTCTGGCAGGCACATTATGTGAAGCAGCGCCTGGAAGCCTGCCACAGTGGATTGCGCGTCGAGCTGGTGCCGATGGTCACGCGCGGTGACGTGATCCTCGATACGCCGCTGGCGAAAGTGGGCGGCAAGGGCCTGTTTGTCAAAGAACTGGAACTGGCATTGCTTGAGAACCGCGCCGATATCGCCGTACATTCGATGAAAGATGTGCCCGTCGAGTTCCCGGAAGGGCTGGGGCTAGTGACCATCTGCGAGCGCGAAGACCCGCGCGATGCGTTTGTCTCTAACCGCTATGACTCGCTCGACGCGCTGCCAGCGGGTAGCGTGGTTGGCACGTCGAGTTTACGCCGTCAGTGTCAGCTGGCGGAGCGTCGTCCTGACCTGATCATCCGCTCGCTGCGCGGTAACGTCGGCACGCGTCTGGGCAAGCTGGATAACGGCGATTACGATGCCATTATTCTCGCCGTTGCCGGCCTGAAGCGTCTGGGGCTGGAAGAACGTATTCGCGTAGCGCTGCCGCCAGAGCTCTCACTGCCCGCTGTTGGCCAGGGTGCCGTCGGCATCGAGTGCCGTCTGGACGATGCGCGTACTCGCGAGCTGCTTGCCCCACTGAATCATGAAGAAACCGCTACGCGCGTAAAAGCGGAGCGGGCGATGAATACCCGCCTCGAAGGCGGGTGCCAGGTGCCAATTGGCAGCTATGCTGAATTGACGAATGGCGAACTGTGGCTGCGCGCGCTGGTAGGCGCCCCGGACGGTTCGCAGATGGTGCGCGGCGAACGTCGCGGTAACGCGCAAGATGCCGAGCAGCTTGGCGTGTCGCTGGCGGAAGAGTTACTGGATAACGGCGCCCGCGAGATCCTGGCTGACGTATATAATGGAGAGCCCCCTGCATGAGTATTCTCGTCACCCGCCCTTCTCCCGCAGGAGAGCAGTTAGTGAGCCGTCTGCGCGCACTGGGGCAGGTGGCCTGGAGTTTTCCGCTCATTGAATTCTCCCCCGGTCGCGAGCTCTCTGCGCTCGCCGACCAGATGAATACCCTTCAGGACGGTGACCTGCTGTTTGCGCTGTCGCAGCATGCCGTGGAATTTGCCCACGCACAGCTGCAGCAGCAGGACATGGCCTGGCCAACCGCCCCCGGCTATTTCGCGATTGGCCGCACAACGGCACTGGCGCTGCATACCGTAAGCGGCGCGGACGTTCGTTACCCGTTAGATCGGGAAATCACTGAAGTCTTGCTACAATTACCTGAATTACAAACTGTTGCCGGAAAGCGTGCGCTCATTTTGCGCGGCAATGGGGGGCGCGAGCTGCTGGGCGAAACGCTGCGTGAACGTGGTGCGAACGTGACGTTCGTTGAGTGCTATCAGCGCTGTGCAAAACACTACGATGGCGCGGAAGAGGCGATGCGCTGGCACGCGCGAGGCATCAATACACTGGTGGTCACCAGCGGTGAAATGTTACAACAGCTTTGGACGCTGATACCGCTTTGGTATCGCGAAAACTGGTTACTCCGCTGTCGGCTTCTGGTCGTCAGTGAGCGTCTGGCGAACCAGGCCCGGGAACTGGGCTGGCAGGATATTCGGATCGCTGATAACGCCGACAACGATGCGCTGCTGCGCGCATTACAATAACTCTCAAATGGGAAGCCATAATGACGGAACACGACAAATCCTCCGCCGTGGTTGAAGAGACCAGGGAGACTGTGGAGACGACGCCACAGCCAGAGACGACTGAGAAAACCGCTGAGAAGAAAAACGGCAGCAACAAAACAAGCCTCACGCTGAGCGCGATTGCCATCGCCATTGCGCTGGCAGCGGGGGTTGGCCTGTACGGGCTGGTGAAGCAACAGAGCGCTAACCAGACGTCCACCAGCGATGCGCTGGTGAATCAGCTCACTGCCCTGCAAAAAGAGCAGGAGACGCAGAAAACCGAGCTGGAAGCCGTGATTAAGCAGCAGGCCGCCGCGCTTGCCGAAGCGAACAGCAAACAGGAAGAGCTGACCAAACAGCTGGGTGAAGTTCAGCAGAAAGTCGCCACGATTTCCGGCACCGATGCCAAAACCTGGCTGCTCTCGCAGGCTGACTTCCTGGTGAAGCTCGCCGGACGTAAGCTCTGGAGCGATCAGGACGTCACCACTGCCGCCGCGCTGCTGAAAAGCGCCGATGCAAGCCTGGCAGACATGAACGACCCGAGCCTCATTACCGCCCGTCGCGCGATTACCGAAGACATCGCCAGCCTCTCCGCCGTTTCGCAGGTGGATTACGACGGCATTATCCTTAAAGTGAATCAGCTGTCGAATCAGATTGATAACCTGCAGCTGGCGGATAACAACGACGACGACTCCCCGATGGATTCCGACGGTACAGAGCTTTCCAGCTCGCTGAGCGAATGGCGCATAAACCTGCAGAAAAGCTGGCAGAACTTTATGGACAGCTTTATCACTATCCGCCGTCGCGACGAAACTGCCGTACCGCTGCTCGCGCCGAACCAGGACATCTATCTGCGCGAGAACATTCGTTCCCGCCTGCTGGTGGCGGCCCAGGCCGTGCCGCGTCATCAGGAAGAGACCTATAAACAGGCGCTGGATAACGTCTCAACGTGGGTACGCGCTTACTACAACACCGATGATGCGACGACCACCGCCTTCCTTGAAGACATTGATAAGCTGAGCCAGCAGAACATCACCATGAACGTGCCGGACAAGCTGACCAGCCAGCCGATTCTGGAGAAACTGATGCAGACGCGCGTGCGTAACCTGCTGGCGCAGCCGGGCGTGCCGGCTGAGCAGACGAGCGGAGCGGCACCTGCTCCGGCTCCTGCGCCTGAAAGCGCACCGCAGGGAGAGTAACGATGCTAAAAGTCCTCTTACTCTTTATCCTGCTGATCGCCGGGATCGTCCTGGGACCTATGCTTGCGGGTCATCAGGGTTATGTCCTGATCCAGACCGATAACTACAACATTGAAACCAGCGTAACGGGTCTGACGATCATTCTGATCCTTGGCGTGGTGGTGCTGTTTGCGATCGAGTGGATCCTGCGCCGTATTTTCCGTACCGGTGCCCATACCCGCGGCTGGTTCGTTGGCCGTAAGCGCCGCCGCGCCCGTAAACAGACCGAGCAGGCGCTGCTTAAGCTCGCAGAGGGTGACTATCAGCAGGTTGAAAAGCTGATGTCGAAAAACGCCGACCATGCCGAACAGCCGGTGGTGAACTATCTGCTGGCGGCCGAAGCGGCGCAGCAGCGTGGTGACGAAGCCCGCGCTAATCTGCACCTGGAGCGTGCGGCTGAGCTGGCTCACGGCGACCCGATTCCGGTGGAAATCACGCGCGTTCGTCTGCAGCTGGCACGCAATGAGAATCACGCGGCTCGCCACGGCATTGACCGTCTGCTGGAAGTCGCGCCGCGTCATCCGGAAGTGCTGCGCCTTGCCGAGCAGGCCTATATTCGTACCGGCGCCTGGGGCTCACTGCTGGACATCATTCCGTCGATGGTGAAGGCCGAGGTGGGCGACGATGAACATCGTGATGAGCTTCAGCGTCTGGCGTGGATTGGCCTGATGGATCAGGCGCGCGCAGACCTGGGAAGCGACGGTCTGAAAACGTGGTGGAAGAATCAGAGCCGTAAAACGCGTCAGCAGGTTCCTCTGCAGGTGGCGATGGCGGAACATCTCATCGAGTGTGACGATCACGACACGGCTCAGGAGATCCTCCTCGACGGTCTGAAGCGTCAGTACGACGATCGTCTGGTGATGGTGATCCCGCGCCTGAAAACCAACAATCCTGAGCAAATCGAAAAAGTGCTGCGTCAGCAGATTAAAACCGTCGGCGATCGACCGCTGCTGTGGAGCACGCTCGGCCAGTCGTTGATGAAGCACGGCGAATGGCAGGAGGCGAGCCTCGCCTTCCGTGCAGCGCTGAAGCAGCGTCCGGACGCCTTCGACTACGCCTGGCTTGCCGATACGCTGGACAAGCAGCATAAGCCGGAAGAGGCCGCCGCCATGCGCCGTGACGGGCTGTTGCTGACCCTGCAAAACAACGGTACCCAGCAATAATCAAAAAGGAGGCCAAACGGCCTCCTTTTTTTATCGCCTTTCTGCTGCTACATTCTTTACACCTGCATCCGCAAACGAGCCCGCCAATGTAACGATCTCTTTTCATTAACTTTTTCTCACACACGCGCACATTCTGCAGCGTGGATTAAATCGTTTTTGAAAGGAAATCGTCATGAACTCGCTTCTCTATGCGCTGATTGAAGCGCTGCGCTGCCACCGCTGGCTGCGCCTCCTTGCTTGTGCTTTTATCTTTTCTTCGCTGGGGAATGGCTTAACCCAGGTCGTGGTCTTCGGCTTGCTGTTAGCATGGTCAGCCCCGCCCGCACTGCTCACCCTCGCTTTTCTTTTCGCTACGGTGCCGGGGTTTATCGGGAGTACGATCGGCGAAAAGCTGTGCTCCCGATGTTCTCCGATCGCCCTGCTGATACTGACCGAGGCGCTGGGATTGCTCGCCCTGCTCTTTCCCCTCCTTGGTGTGGGTTATCACAGCGTTACCGCGTTACTCGCCGTGCAATCCACCGAAGCGCTGCTCAGCGGGATGAGCTGGCCCGCGCTGACGTTGCTCTTCAAGCGCGGTCTCAGCGAAGCGGAGCTGCCTGCTGCGACCTGTCTGGAAAATGTGATTTTTGCTTCTCAGGTTTTGCTGGGGACCGGCCTGGGCGTGATGCTGTTTCAGAAGATATCCGTATTTACCCTTCTGGCCATTGATGCCGCCAGCTTTCTCGGGTCACTGCTCATGCTATGGCTGGCTGGACGCCGGTTTTCAGCGCCATCACTCCCGTCCCTCGAGGAAGAGGAAGCCCCTGCGGCATTACGCTGGCGGACGTTGACCGTTCGGCAGAAACGCAGTCTGCTCATCCTGCCAGCGCTGGCGGCCGTCGGCTCGCCGGCCATGGCACTGCTTCCGGCACTGGCACAGCAAATCCATCCTCAGGATGCGGCGGGCCTTGCTCTGCCGCTGCTTTTCGCAAGGAGCCTGGGACAGCTTTGCGGCCCCATGTTGCTAAAAAAAGAGAGCCTGACGCGCTTTGCCGCTCGCACGCCACGCATCATCGTTTGTCTCGGCATCTTTCTGGCCGCTTATGGAATGCTGCCGTTGTTGTCCGGGTGGATGGCATGTGCGCTGGGGATGATCTTTATCGCGCATCTGGCTTCGAATGTTCTGTTCGCGGCCGGGACGTTTGGCGTTCTCAGTAGTTTTCATATTACGCAAACCGCTTCGGCCAGTGGTAAAGCCTGGCGCTGGCAAACGCTCAGCGCCTCTCTCTTCACCGGCATCGCAGCGGCAGTGGCTGCCGGGTTTGGCTCAGTAGCCGCACTCTATGCTGTCTCGTCAGCGGCCCTGGTGATGGTTGCCCTGATCGTGCGCCGGTATCGGGAATAAGGCATAAAAAAACGCCTGCTATAAAAGCAGGCGTTAAAACAGGTCTGTAAGACAACATATTTGGTGCTTCACTCAACGTTATGTCCATGGTGTCTGATGAGGCCGAAGCGACATCTGTCAGTGGACGATAAGCACCGTAAATGGCTCTGCGTCATTCCGGAGTTTATGAGGCACGAAGGCGAACATAAGAGATGGAATGAGCATCTACACGCATATTATTGCACGTAACGTGCCAACATGACACGCAGAACTTTTACATGACGCAACATTTTAAGATAAAAGGAAATTATGCTGTTAAGCGTCGTCTTAATCGCTACAACATATCGGTCAACGCAGAAATATGTCGCCAGGAGGAGACAGCAAAACCTATGGATAGTAAATATGTTTATTTTCAATGCATTATATGTCGCTGAATCGCGACAATGAAACAGGGCGCTGTCGGGGAATCACTACAGGGGTGAAAAGTGGCACAAAACAAAAAACCCCGCCGAAGCGGGGTTCAAAATTGGTCGGCGAGAGAGGATTCGAACCTCCGACCCACTGGTCCCAAACCAGTTGCGCTACCAAGCTGCGCTACTCGCCGATGTACTGCTTTTTGAATTTTTAGTTCAATTCATTTAAAAAGTCGTGGTGCGAGGGGGGGGACTCGAACCCCCACATC
>NZ_KV787881.1:0-32955 GCF_001807145.1 Enterobacter sp. HMSC16D10 | reverse complement strand
AGCTAGCGCGTCTACCAATTCCGCCACCTTCGCAATTCACAACTCTTTCAATAATGGGGTGGCTAATGGGATTCGAACCCACGACAACTGGAATCACAATCCAGGGCTCTACCAACTGAGCTATAGCCACCACTGTATTCTTTCACGCGGTACTGACTACTTCTCAGACCACCGCAGCTCTAGCGCCGGGACTAAAATGGCGCGCCCGACAGGATTCGAACCTGAGACCTCTGCCTCCGGAGGGCAGCGCTCTATCCAGCTGAGCTACGGGCGCTTAGCGCCGTTGCGGGGCTGGATATTACGTACCTCCGTCCCCGCTGTCTAGTGCTTTTTTGAAAAAAATGCGCGTTTGGTTATCGTTTGCACATTTTGCCGCTTATTCCTCCACTTTCTGCGTGGTGGCACGGCGACCGAGACCAAAAAGCTTATAGGCAGCCGTTACAGCGGCCAGGAAGATCATCCCGACAAACAGCGACATGCGGGTATCTTCATTAAAGTACATTCCGATTAATACGCAAATCAGGAACGCCATCGTTAAATAGTTCGCATACGGGAACAGAATTGAACGGAACGGATGGCTTTCAATCGCCTTTTTATGCGCATGACGGAAACGCAGCTGGCTGATGAGGATAACAAACCACGGCACCATGCCCGGCAGGACGCTGGCGCTGTAGACGTAAACGAACACGCGCTGTGGGTTAGGAATAATGTAATTCAGGCAAGAGCCAATCAGCAGTATTGCAATGGAAACCGCCACGCCCGCCACCGGCACGCCAGCACGTGACACTTTGCTCATCGCCGCAGGCAGCTGGTTATTCTTCGAGAGCGCATAGAGCATTCGCCCACAGCTGTACATCCCGCTGTTACAGCCTGACAGCGCGGCCGTCAGGACCACAAAGTTGATGATGCCCGCCGCCGCCGTGATGCCAATTTTGGCAAAGGTTAAAACAAACGGGCTACCCGTCGTGCCAATTTCGTTCCACGGGAAGATGGTTACGATAACGAAGATCGCGCCCACATAGAAAATCAGGATGCGCCACAGCACTTTGCCCACCGCGCTACGCAGCGTGACCTGCGGATTTTTCGCTTCACCGGCAGTAATACCGATCAGCTCTACGCCCTGATACGAAGCCACAACGATACACAGCGCCGTCAGGAAACCCTTCCAGCCGCCGGCGAAGAAGCCGCCGTTTTCGGTCAGGTTACCGAAACCGATAGCGTGTCCACCGTTGCCAAAGCCGAAGAAAATCACGCCCAGGCCGACAACAATCATCACGATGATGGTGGTGACTTTAATCATCGCGAACCAGAACTCGATCTCACCATAAAGACGCACGGCGGCCAGGTTTGCCAGCGCCACCAGCCCCACGGCAATAAGCGCGGGTATCCACTGGGCCATGTCCGGGAACCAGAACTGGACGTAGACCCCTATCGCGGTGATCTCGGAGATGCCCACCGCCATCCACATGAACCAGTATGACCAGGCTGTCAGGTAGCCGAAAAAGGGGCTCATATACCGGTGCGCGTAAACGGCGAAGGAGCCGGTTACCGGCTCCAGGAAGAGCATTTCGCCCATGGAACGCATGATGAAGAAAACAAACAGCCCGGCAATAATGTACGCCAGTAATACGGAAGGGCCTGCCCACTTGAGCGTGCTTGCGGAGCCCATAAACAGGCCCACGCCGATAGTGCCGCCCAGCGCTATCAGTTCAATATGACGAGCTTCCAGCCCACGCTGTAGCTCCGGTTTTTTCTCTGCCATAGATCCTCGATTGTGTTTGCTGTTTCCCGACTTAAGACCGGGTATTGTTTTTTAGGGGGACTAAAATACGGAGCGAATGGTTTCTTAAAATGTGCCAAATGGCAAACGATGCATAAAAAAAATGAATGCATTGCACAGATTATCAGCAGTTTTGCAGGCGAGTTGCAGCGCGAATAGCATATCGCGCTACATTTTGATTACATTTTCCCGGTGTAATGCCAGGCGAGGTAGCGAAGCAGACGGATCTGGCGTTTAATGCGTGTCGGTTGCGATAGCAGGCGATACAACCACTCCAGCCCCAGATGTTGCCAGACCGCTGGCGCACGCTTGACGTGGCCGGTAAAGACGTCATATGTGCCGCCAACGCCCATGTAGAGGGCATCCGGGCAGACCAGACGACAGTCACGCATCAGGATCTCCTGGCGCGGGGACCCCATCGCCACGGTGACAATCTTCGCCCCGCTGTCACGAACGCGCTCAAACAGCGCCTGCCGATCTTCCGGTTTGAAGTAACCATCCTGGCTGCCGACAATATTAACATTCCATTGACGACGCAGTTTCTCTTCCGTCTGGGCCAGTATCTCCGGCTTCCCGCCAATCAGGAACACGGGCGTTCCCTGCGCGCCTGCGCGGGCCATAAGCTGCTCCCAGAGATCGGCACCCGCCACGCGGGAAACATTAGCGTCAGGATACTTTTTACGGATAGAGCGAACCACGCTGATCCCGTCCGCGTATTTAAATTCGGCCGCGTCTATCAGGCTTTTGACTTCCGCGTTATCCTCAACCGCCAGCATCTTTTCCGCGTTGATGGCCACCAGCGTACCGGATTTCATCTGGCCGTCGGCGAACAGAAAATCCAGCGCGTGCTGCATGTCGCGCCAGCCAATCAGCTGCAGACCACGTAGCGCATAGCGCGGTGCAGAAATTCTATCAGTCATTACTATCCTTACTCAGACTTGCGACAGCGTTGTGCTGCCCTGCCGCTCGCGCTTGTGCACAAGCCCGGCGCTGTCAAACAGCCAGTACAACAGTTTGGCCAGTAACAGGCAGATGCCGAAAACGACCATGAAGAACACCACGCGCGAAACGAACGAGTCCAGACCTTCGCGCGCCAGAACGATCATATTGAAAATGGCACCAAAGCAGAAACTGTGCAAAATGGCCGCTTTATAGCGGTTGGTCTCTTCATTGCCACGCAGGTAAAGCCAGTCGAACCACTTGATAATCAGCCCTACGGCAACCGCTCCGGGGAGAATGAACCATGCCCCGCCCATCACCACCAGGGAACCGAGCAGTGTGGGTGAAATTGCCAGACCGGAATGGTTGTTCAGCACTTCCCAGGTGAAGTAATTCGCCGTATTCAGCACCACGCCAGGACGGTCCGGCCATAGCCAGGAAGGGATAAAGACGTAGAAGTCGCGAACAATCGGCGCCAGCCCCTGGAAATCAATCTTGTCGTAATTTTGCAGCAGCAGTGCCAGGTTTTCCCATGGCGAGAACGTATCGCGCGTGAGGTAAAGGAACGTGTAAAACGCCTCATCACCCGCCACGTTCATCCCGTAGCGCTTTAGCGCCAGCCAGAACATTCCCACAATGCCAAACACGCCTGCTGCAACCAGCATCCAGAGCGAGATCCAGCCGCGGATAATGCCGATAAACAGGAAGATCGCGAAGGCGATGATGATGTTCGCGCGCGTACCGCCCACAATCATGTAGGTCAGGATGCCAAATGCGACGGTACTGACCAGGAAGAACAGCCACGCTTTGCTGTCCTGGCGCAGGAAGAAGATCACCAGCATCGCCGGAATGAAGAAGTAGAAGAAACGCTTAAGCGCCACGCCCGAGACTTCTGCCGAAAAAATCTGGCTGTAGGAGTGGAGTTTAAAAAGCAGGAAGCCGTTATGCATGAAGAAGATGCCAACGCTGACCAGGGCGATAGTCATCAGCATCACCCATGTCAGGTGGGTTTCCACCCGATTCATGGTAAAGAGCGCCCGGCGTGGGGCTGCAGCCTGCGCTGAACGCAGACGCGTTTTATACGTGACGTAGTAGACCGCATAGAAGCAGGTCGCCGCCAGAAGCGCCTGGAGCAGAATGTCCGGCGGCGCGACGCTCACGTCAAAACGGAAGACCAGTATGCTGGTCAACGGGAAGCCGAAAAAGAACGTCAGCAGAAACAGTAACGAGAAGAAGACGTTAAAGTTGAAGCGCACGCGCCGGAATTCAAACCAGGTGAGCGTGGCGATAAACAGGCTGCTCAGAAGCCAGACAACCAGTAAGCCGCTGAATTGCAACTGACTCATGCTTTGTCTCCTGCAGCGATACGCAGCGCGCGGTGCCACGGCGTGAGATAATTCGGGCTGAAAAAATCGATGCTGTTTTTATCCACCAGCGTGAGCTGACGTTGAGCTTCACGTACCACCTCGACATTCAGCGTGTCTGAGGTAAACAGCACCGGAATATGCTGCTCGGCCATGTCCTGCCAGAACGGGTTGTCGCGGTTGAGCACGCACGGTACACCTGCCTGAATCAGCAGGCACAGCGTGCCAATCCCCTGCTGCCGGGCAAAGATGAAATAACCGAGATCGCATTTTCTCAGCAGCGCAAGATAGTCATCAAATTCCAGCTTATCGCTGAGGATGTGCAGATTTTCAGCGCTAAACAGCGCCAGCCCCTGCTGACGAACCTCGTCGATATAGGCGTTGTTGTTGGCGGGATAGCCCATCGGCACCACCGCGTTCACCGTGTCGCCAAACTGCTGATGCACCGCCCTGAGCGCCGCGACATGTTCGTTACTGCGATCGCCGGAATTTCCCACCAGAATCGTCAGCTTGCCTTCACGCACCGCGTCATTCGCCATGGCGTTCAGCGCCGGATCCATGCGGGTGGGGAAATAGAGCAACTCGCCGCGCACGTTCGGGTGCTGTTTAGCAAAATAGTTGAGATCGCCGCGGGTAGCAAAAACGCAGCCTACGCGCCCCTGAGCCATGCGGCGCAGGGGATAAAAAAGACGGAATTTCCAGCCGCGGGAGACTTCATAAAGATCGGCTCCCCAGATATGCCAGCTGCACTGGGAGGGTTTAATCCCTCCGCTGAGAAGCGCCAGCCACAGGCCGGTATTGAACTGCCCGTGGAAAAAGAAACGTTGCTTACGATCCGCTTTGGCTTTGGCAACCACCGCCTTCGCCAGTGAGGCCTTATCCGGCCAGAAGCGAATCGTCAGTGCCGGAAACGCCTCGCTCAGGCCCTTATCCTGGCCTGCAACCATAAACTCACGCGCATCAGGATCTCCCGATGCCAGCTCGTCGTTGAAGAACCGCAAAACGGTCTGGTTATGGTGTGGGATATCCGATCCCAGGATGTGAATCAGTGCAGTCATGCGCGTTTACGCCACAATAAAAATACACCGCAACAGGCGGCGAAATAAACGATATAGGTTGCCATGTAGGCCTGAGCCGCCCCCAGCGCGCCGTGCGCGGGTATCAGCCAGTGCGAGAACGAAGTCAGTAATGCAAACTGGCTAATTTCCGCCAGGATATAGAGCCGAAGGGACGCTTTCGCGATCACCAGATAGCCGAAAACGTAAGCCCCCACTTTCAGTACATCACCCACCAGCTGCCAGGCAAAGAGATCGCGCATGGCGGTGAACTTCGCCGAGAACAGCAGCCAGATGGCGACATCGCGCAATAACCAGACGGTAAAGCTGGCAGCCGCGACGGCCGGCAATACAAAGCGCAGCGATCGGAAAATCTCGCGCGTTATGTCCTGTCTGGACGTCAGACGCGACAGGGTTGGCAGCAGGTAAACGCTAAAGGAAGCCGTAATAAACTGAAGATAGGCATCGGAAATACTGCTTACGCCCTGCCAGATCCCGACCTCATCCCAGCTATAGTGCGCCGCCAGCAGGTTTCGCATCATCACGTAGGCCACCGGCAGCGTGACGGAGGTGATGAGCGCCATCAGGGTAAATTTACCCAGTTGGCTGGCAAGCATCGAGTCCCATTGCGGTTTCAGGTAGCTCAGCGGAATGACGCCCCGACGCATCAGCATAAATGCCGCAGGCACAACCACCAGCGCCGGAACCAGCGCCAGCCCCAGCAGCGCGCCTTCATAGCCACCCAGGCGATAGCAGAAATAATAGGCAATCACGCCGATGACGCTGCCCAGGATCAACGCAAGCGCGTTCCCGGCAGCATCACGAAACCCTTTCATCAGCGCCAGCAGCAGGTTAGCCCAGGCAATCCCCATCTGCACCAATGCGACCAGACGCACCAGCCCCTGATAGTGGGTGTGGCCGAATAATCCCTGGCTGATGGGCGCCGCCGCCAGCAGAAAGATGATCGCCATCAGGGTCGAAAAACCCGTGACCATCGCCGAGGAGGTGCCCACCACCCTGCGGAGCTGGGCCGCATCATCATGATACTGCGCAACGTATTTGGTGACGCCGTTGAAGATACCGGCACCGGCCAGCACGCCAAGGACGGTGACAAGCTGACGGAAATTACCCGCCAGCCCCACTCCTGACGGGCCAAATGAGACGGCCAGGAGCTTGACGACCAACAGCCCGGCCCCAATTTTTACAAGCGTGGACGCGGCGGTCCACACCGATGCTTTTGCCAGAGACATATCAGCCGAAATAACTCAGGAGGGTATTAATCACCGTACGCTGGTTAACTGGCGCGAGGTTGTAGAACAGTGGCAGACGAAGCAACCGCTCACTTTCTTTGGTGGTGTAACGGTCTTCACCCGCGAACGTTCCAAACGCTTCGCCCGCCGGACTGGAGTGCAGCGGGATATAGTGGAACACCGCCATAATTTCGGCTTCTTTCAGCCAGGCGATGAGCTCGCTGCGGTCGTCGTTATCGCGCAGCTTGATATAGAACATGTGCGCGTTGTGGACGCAATCTGCCGGGATGGTTGGCAGCGCAATACGCCCGGCTTTGGCCAGAGGTTCCAGCGCATCGTAATAGGTTTGCCACAGGGAGAGGCGCTGCAGGTTGATGCGATCCGCGGCTTCCAGCTGCGCCCACAGGTACGCGGCCTGCAGATCCGCCATCAGATAGCTGGAGCCAATATCGCGCCAGGTATATTTGTCTACCTGGCCACGGAAGAACTGGCTGCGGTTGGTGCCTTTTTCGCGGATCACTTCCGCACGCTCCACGAGCGCCCGGTCGTTAATCAGCGTCGCGCCACCCTCTCCACCTGCCGTGTAGTTTTTGGTTTCGTGGAAGCTAAAGCAGCCGATGTGGCCGATGGTGCCCAGTGCGCGTCCCTTGTAGGTCGACATCACGCCCTGCGCGGCATCTTCCACCACAAACAGGTTATGTTTTTTGGCGATGGCCATGATGGTGTCCATTTCACAGGCCACACCTGCGTAGTGAACCGGCACGATCGCGCGCGTTTTGTCGGTGATCGCCGCTTCAATCAGCGTCTCATCAATGTTCATGGTATCCGGGCGGATATCCACAAAGACGATTTTCGCCCCGCGCAGGACAAACGCATTCGCCGTGGAAACGAAGGTGTAGCTCGGCATGATCACTTCATCGCCGGGCTGGATATCCAGCAGCAGTGCGGCCATTTCCAGCGATGCCGTACAGGACGGGGTCAGCAGTACTTTGGCGCTGCGAAAACGCTGTTCCATCCACTGCTGACAGCGACGGGTGAAACCGCCGTCACCGCAGAGTTTGCCGCTGCCCATGGCAGACTGCATATAGTCGAGTTCCGTTCCGACGACGGGTGGTGCGTTAAATGGAATCATCTTGTCACCTGTATAACCAGTAGGCGGTGGCGTCGATGTTGGCACCACTCGCAATATAACGTTTAAGCGCGGCGGTGTTGCCCACCTGGGTCGCCACCCGCAGCGTCTCAACCTGCTGCTGCTGCGCCCAGTGCAGCGCCGCCTGCATAAGTTTCTCACCCATGCCGCGCCCGGCTAATAAGCCAATACGCGCCTCGCGCACGTTGAGCTTGCGAAGCGAGACGAACCCCTGGAGTTGACCGTCCCCTGCGCGGAAAACCAGGCAGACGTGGTCAAAGGTGCCTTTAACCGCATTCTCTATCCACTGGGCATAGAAACGTCCACTATCGTCAGGTGCGTACCAGGGCGTACGAAAGCGACTCTGCGCAAACGCCTGAGCCGCCATCTGACGCAGCACGGGAATATCCTGTTCGGTTGCCATTTCCGCACCGGGCGCATCATGCCGGGTGAGGGTTATGGAAAGGTCTGCCTCACCTTCCACCAGCTGAAAGCCGCGTTGCTGGAGCGCATCAAGCAGGTCGGTACGGTCCGCCGGGATCTTCGCCTGAATCCGTTGCCAGGTGATGAAATCCGATTCAGCCAGTACCGGCGCATCATCGCGCAGACGCACAATGGCCGACGGCAGGCCGAAAAAGGCACTCTCCCACTGCAGGGGCTCAAGTACCCCGTTCAGGCTGTTCAACGCCAGACACCTTTGGTATCAACCACATACTTCTGACGCACCGCATCACCGGACGTCGCTTTAAACGCTTTATGATCCACCAGCAGCACCAGCACGTCCGCCGTCGCCAGCGCCTCATCCAGCGCAGCCAGCGTGCAGTGCCCCGCCAGTTTTGCCGGCAACTCATCGATATTCGGCTCAACCACCAGCGTTTCACCCTTGTGCCATTCGGCAATCATCTGAGCAATTTCCATTGCCGGGCTTTCGCGCAGGTCGTCAATGTTGGGTTTGAAGGCCAGACCAAAGCAGGCAATTTTCAGCTCGCTGGCGCGCTTTCCGCTCTCTGCCAGACAATCCGCTACCGTGGTTTTGACCTGATTGAGCACCCAGTGAGGTTTGCTGTCGTTCACTTCACGCGCGGTGCGAATCAGGCGCGCCTGCGCCGGATTCTGAGCCACAATAAACCACGGATCGACGGCGATGCAGTGTCCACCCACGCCCGGGCCTGGCTGGAGAATGTTTACACGCGGATGGCGATTCGCCAGGCTAATCAACTCCCAGACGTTAATCCCCTGATCGGCGCAAATCAGCGACAGTTCGTTCGCAAAGGCGATATTAACGTCACGGAAGCTGTTTTCCGTCAGCTTGCACATCTCGGCGGTGCGGGAGTTTGTCACCACACACTCCCCTTCCAGGAAAATCTTGTACAGCGCGCTGGCACGCTCGGAACAGACGGGCGTCATACCGCCAATGACGCGGTCGTTTTTAATCAGTTCGACCATGACCTGGCCCGGTAGCACGCGCTCCGGACAGTAGGCAATGTTGATATCCGCCTGCTCCCCCGCCTGTTGCGGGAAGCTTAAATCAGGGCGCGCGTCGGCCAGCCACTGCGCCATCTGCTCGGTAGCACCGACCGGAGAGGTTGATTCCAGAATCACCAGCGCCCCTTTCTTCAGCACAGGGGCAATGGACTTTGCCGCCGCCTCGACGTAGACCATGTCGGGCTCGTGGTCACCTTTAAAGGGCGTTGGAACGGCAATCAGGTAAGCATCCGCTTCAACGGGCGTGGTACTGGCGCGCAGGAAGCCGCCCTCCACCGCCTCTTTCACCACGCGGTCAAGATCGGGCTCGACAATATGAATTTCGCCACGGTTAATGGTTTCCACCGCACGGGCGTTGATATCTACACCGACAACCTGTTTCTGACGAGAGGCAAACGCCGCCGCGGTGGGCAAGCCAATGTAGCCAAGACCAATGACAGAGATGGTAGTAAAACTCATAGCGATACCCGATTGTGTTTAAGTGCATGCAAAATACGGCCACAAGCCTGCCCGTCTCCATACGGATTATGGGCCCGGCTCATCGCCTGATACGTTTCGTCGTCATGCAGAAGGCGCGTGACCTCTTCGACGATGAGTTCCGCGTTGGTGCCGACCAGACGCACCGTACCGGCTTTGACCGCTTCCGGACGTTCGGTGGTTTCACGCATCACCAGCACCGGTTTGCCAAGAGAAGGCGCTTCTTCCTGAATGCCGCCGGAATCGGTAAGGATCAGCCAGGCATGGTTCATCAGCCAGACAAACGGCAGATAGTCCTGAGGTTCAATCAGAAGGACATTCTCGATATGACCCAGGATGCGGTTAACCGGCTCGCTGACATTAGGATTGAGATGGACCGGATAGACAATCTGCACGTCGTCGTTCTGCGCCGCGATTTCAGCCAGCGCGTGACAGATTTGCTCAAAACCCCGGCCAAAGCTTTCGCGACGATGTCCGGTGACCAGAATGGTTTTTTTGCCGTTGTGCAGGAATGGATAGCGGGCAGCGAGTTCGTTCTTAAGCTCGTGGTTTGCCAGGACCCGGTCACGTACCCAAATTAACGCATCGATGACCGTATTGCCGGTCACAAAGATCTTGTTATCGGCGATATTTTCACGCAGCAGGTTCTGACGCGAGTTTTCCGTAGGCGCAAAGTGATACATCGCCAGGTGGCCCGTTAGCGTGCGGTTGGCCTCCCCCGGCCACGGCGAATAAAGATTGCCGGTACGCAGACCCGCCTCAACATGCCCCACGGGAATTCGCTGGTAAAACGCGGCCAGGCTAGTCGCCACGGTCGTGGTGGTGTCGCCGTGTACCAGCACCACGTCAGGCTTGAATGACTCCAGGATAGGCTTCAGCTCTTGCAGAATGCGACAGGTTATCTCCGTCAATCCTTGCCCCGGTTTCATAATATTGAGGTCGTAATCCGGGACGATGGAAAAGAGCGTTAACACCTGATCGAGCATCTCACGGTGCTGGGCCGTGACGCACACTTTCGCTTCAATATCAGGATCGCTGGCCAGCGCATGAACCAGAGGTGCCATCTTAATGGCCTCCGGCCTGGTGCCAAATACGGTTAGTACTTTCACATCGATTCTCTTCGATTAGGCGATGAAGGCCGCAGCCTTCATCGTAGACGGCATTCTTAGTTTGTGCGACGACGCGTTAACGCCACGCCAGCGCCCGTCAGTGCGCCTACAATCCCCCACATGATCATCAGGAATGCACGACGCGGACTATCGCGTTTTACAGGTTCTTCAGGCGTTCGCAAATAACGATAGGTCTGAAAACGCGGGTCCAGAGATGGACCGACATTAAGCGTATTGAGCATCGCGCTATTTTGATCGTAATCGAGGTCAAAATCAGGACCGACGGCCTGAAGGTTTTCCAGACGTGCCTGCAACATGGGGCGGCCAAGGAGGAACATCTCTGAATCAGGCAGTTCATCAGCCGGCACGTCCGTCTCAGTGCGGGAAATATTGTGCTGTTCCGCAATTTTCAGCGCCTGCTCAATATTGTGTACACGGCGAGCGAAAATCGCTTTAGCCACCTCTTCCTGACGTTTCACCTGCGCTTTCATCTGGATGGTGCGAGCCGACCAGGCGCCTTTAAGCTCTTCGTTAAGATGGCTTGCGGCACGCTGGCTGGCAAACGCGACATACTGACGCAGCAGGTTGTTGGCGTCCGGCGCGGTTTCTGCAATCAGCTTGACGCTGTCATTCACGTTACGCAGCGCGTCGCCCGGCATAAATTGAATATTGTTAATCAGATCGTCCAGCAGGGCGGCATCGGCTTTGGTGTTATCAACTCGACGCTGCTTGTAGTAATCCGTCTGGGACCAGAAGTCGCGGCGCGTATCCCACGAAGCCAGTTGCATCACAAACTCTTTATAGGCCTCATCCATAACGGAGACCTGATCCGGCGTGGCGAGGTTAGCTTTGATATCCAGGTTTCGCAGGAATTGCTGTTGGGAATAGAACCCCCCAAGCATGTTAACCGTTGGTTTGTCAGTGATTGCCGTGGCGCTCCACTCTTGTTTTGCAAAGAACGTATAGGCCAGCGCTAACAGTGCAAACCCCAGCGCGATCCCCGCAATCCAAAGTTTGCCTGCCCATAACACGCGAAACAAACCCCGAATATCCAGTTCATTCTCAGTTACCACTGATTTCGCTCCCGCCAACGGTTGAGTCATCATAGTCCCGGTTTTACTTAGTTAATGTTGTATGGTTGCCACTGTTACGACGCATCCTGCGTTTGATACGTTTAATGAACCGAGCCACTTTCCATGCGCGCTTAATGCAGTAGCCGTAGAGAGAAAAAGCTAGCAAGAACAATACCAACATAGCCCATTCAGGTACAAAATGTGTATATTCCGCCGTCACGCCAATCGCCGCTAGAATAGCAGCCGCCAGCGTAATAAGCACAAATGCCTGCCGGGAAGTGAATCCGGCTCGCATGATTAAATGATGAATGTGCTGGCGGTCAGCAGAGAAAGGGCTCATCCCTTTACGCAGACGGCGATACATAATCGCAACCATATCCATTAACGGGATAGCGATAATCCATAATGCTGTTACCGGGCTAATGGGGTGTACATCACCCTGAGTGGTTTCCAGCAAGATCCAAATGATAGTAAAGCCGATAAGCGTGCTACCCGCATCACCCATGAATACTTTATAGCGCCGGCCCAATGCACCGAGATTTAACAGGATATAAGGCAGGATGGCCGCAATCATGGCAAAACACCACATAGCAAGGCTATATTGCCCATCGAACCATAAAATGAAACCAATTGCGGCAAATGAGACGCAGGACAGGCCTCCCAGCAAACCATCAATACCGTCAACCATGTTGAATGCGTTAATCGCCACCCACACGGCAAAAAGTGTCAGGAAATAACCGAACGGACCGAGTTCCATCTCCCAGGAGCCAAAAATATAGCCCAAGCTACTCAAGTGCAGCTTAGCGAACACCATCATAGCAATAGCCACAGCAGCCTGAACGAAGGCGCGGATTTTGACGCTAATATCATAACGGTCGTCAAGAGCGCCAACCACCACAAGCACCGTCGCGCAGGTTAGGTACAGCCTGGCATGTGGGATATAGTAATCCGCGATGGCAAACGTGAAGCAGATCCCCGCGAAAACAGAGATACCTCCGACCAAAGGGATCATGCCTTGATGACGCTTACGGAAGTTGGGTTTATCCACTAACCCCAGATATTTCGCCACCTTACGTGCCAGAAACAAAAAGCAGGTGGTAAACAAGAAAATACTGGTTAGTTCAGTAAACGTATCAAGTAGGTTCACAATGGATGTTCTCAACAAATGTTAGTCAAGGAAGTATAACCATCAAGGCGCTGAGCCTGAAGTTATAAAGCAAACCTCTTACAGTTCCATTTGTTTATTATTCAAGCTATTAATGTTTTTACTGTGCGAATTATCTTATTGTCGCACTGCCCAGTCAAAATTGGGAGTAGGTGGTACTAGCGTATAGTCCATAAAAGAAAAACGCCACGTAAAAACGTGGCGTTCGCTGGCTTTATTTGCGTTACGAGCGTTTCATCATGTCGAAGAAATCGTCGTTGGTTTTGGTCATTGCCAGTTTGTTAATGAGGAACTCCATCGCGTCGATTTCACCCATTGGATGAATGATTTTGCGCAGGATCCACATTTTCTGCAGCTCTTCCTGGGTGGTGAGCAGCTCTTCTTTACGGGTACCGGAACGGTTGTAGTCGATTGCCGGGAAGACGCGTTTTTCAGCGATCTTACGAGAGAGGTGCAGTTCCATGTTGCCTGTCCCTTTAAACTCTTCGTAGATAACTTCGTCCATTTTGGAACCGGTATCGATCAGCGCCGTCGCGATGATGGTCAGGCTGCCGCCCTCTTCGACGTTACGTGCAGCACCGAAGAAACGTTTTGGACGATGCAGGGCGTTAGCATCCACACCACCGGTCAGGACTTTACCAGACGCCGGGACCACGGTGTTGTAGGCACGCGCCAGACGGGTGATGGAATCGAGCAGGATGATCACGTCTTTCTTGTGCTCAACCAGGCGTTTTGCCTTCTCGATAACCATTTCCGCAACCTGAACGTGGCGAGATGCTGGTTCGTCGAAAGTAGAAGCAACCACTTCACCTTTAACCAGACGCTGCATCTCGGTCACTTCTTCCGGACGTTCGTCAATCAGCAGCACCATCAGCACACAGTCAGGGTGGTTGTAAGCAATGCTCTGCGCGATGTTCTGCAGCAGCATGGTTTTACCCGCTTTTGGCGGCGCCACAATCAGACCACGCTGACCACGACCGATTGGTGAGGCCAGATCCAGAACGCGCGCGGTTAAGTCTTCGGTAGAACCGTTACCACGCTCCATACGCAGGCGAGAGTTCGCATGCAGCGGCGTTAAGTTCTCAAAGAGGATCTTATTGCGCGAGTTTTCTGGCTTATCGAAGTTAACTTCATTGACTTTCAACAGCGCAAAGTAGCGTTCACCCTCTTTAGGAGGACGAATCTTACCTGAAATGGTGTCACCAGTGCGGAGGTTGAAACGGCGGATTTGGCTGGGGGATACGTAGATGTCGTCAGGGCCGGCGAGGTAGGAGCTGTCTGCAGAGCGGAGGAAACCAAATCCGTCTTGCAATATCTCCAGCACACCGTCGCCAAAGATATCTTCGCCACTCTTAGCGTGCTGCTTCAGGATGGCGAAAATGATGTCCTGCTTGCGCATACGAGCCTGGTTTTCCAGCCCCATATTTTCGCCGAGAGTGATCAGCTCAGAAACCGGCGTATTCTTTAATTCGGTAAGATTCATAATGGTGTGGGTTCTTAAACTCGGGGTGATTCTCGAACTTAATGTTGTGAATGGTATGGCAGGGTCATCCATGCCTGTTTAGCGGCCATCAACTCATGTCTGTTCGCTGTCTGGTCACAGGGAAAGAACGCAGAACTGAAACGACAAGACGGATTGAGTGACAAGCCCGGAATTTAGCCACTTCACGCACTGTTCATGTTAACAACGGGAAGTATCGGGTAAAACAAGATTCAAACAACAAGATATGTTTAAAACGAAGTCATAGCTAACTTAGCACGACTTCAGCCGGGCGTCCAGAGTTCCGAATCATTTAGCCGGGGGCTCTGAACGCACAGCGGAGAAACCTTACGCCAGGTTAGCGTCGAGGAACTCTTTCAGTTGACCTTTGGACAGCGCGCCCACTTTGGTCGCCGCCACTTCGCCGTTTTTGAACAGCAGCAGGGTCGGAATACCACGGATACCGTATTTTGGTGCGGTGCCCGGGTTCTGGTCGATGTTCAGCTTGGCAACGGTCAGTTTGCCCTGATATTCGTCGGCGATCTCATCCAGAATCGGGGCGATCATTTTGCAAGGACCACACCATTCAGCCCAGAAATCGACGAGGATCAGCCCGTCAGCCTTAAGTACGTCCGTGTCAAAACTGTCGTCAGTCAGGTGAATAATTTTATCGCTCATATATAACTCCACAGGAATAAGCCTGGTACGTTGGTTTTGTCTCCACCAACGACGCGTTGATGTCGCATTAACCAACTAAAGGTTGACTTTATTTCACCGGATACGCTTTCGTAAAGCAATAGTAAGCTGATATTCTACCACACTATGAGCAAAACACATTTAACAGAACAGAAGTTTTCCGACTTCGCGCTGCACCCGAAGGTGATTGAAGCCCTTGAAAATAAAGGGTTTCATAACTGCACGCCCATTCAGGCCCTCGCGCTGCCGCTGACGCTGGCCGGTCGCGATGTTGCCGGGCAGGCGCAAACCGGTACCGGCAAAACGATGGCGTTTTTAACGTCAACGTTTCATTATTTACTTTCTCACCCAGCGAATGCAGACCGCAAAGTTAACCAGCCGCGCGCGCTAATTATGGCCCCGACGCGAGAACTGGCGGTACAGATCCACGCAGACGCTGAACCCCTGGCGCAGGCTACCGGCCTGAAGCTGGGCCTGGCCTATGGCGGCGACGGCTACGATAAGCAGCTGAAAGTGCTGGAAAGCGGTGTGGATATCCTGATCGGTACCACCGGCCGTCTTATCGATTACGCCAAACAGAACCACATTAACCTCGGTGCCATCCAGGTTGTGGTGCTCGATGAAGCTGACCGCATGTACGATCTGGGCTTCATTAAAGACATCCGCTGGCTGTTCCGCCGTATGCCTCCGGCTAATCAGCGCCTGAATATGCTGTTCTCTGCAACCCTCTCCTACCGCGTTCGCGAACTTGCGTTCGAACAAATGAACAACGCCGAATACGTTGAAGTGGAACCGGAACAGAAAACGGGTCACCGCATTAAAGAAGAGCTCTTCTATCCTTCAAATGAAGAGAAAATGCGCCTGCTGCAAACGCTGATTGAAGAAGAGTGGCCAGATCGCGCCATTATCTTTGCCAACACCAAACACCGTTGTGAAGACATCTGGGGCCACCTGGCTGCCGATGGTCACCGTGTTGGCCTGTTGACCGGCGACGTGGCGCAGAAAAAACGCCTGCGTATTCTCGAAGAGTTTACCCGTGGCGATCTCGATATTCTGGTCGCCACCGACGTGGCTGCACGTGGTTTACACATTCCAGCCGTAACGCATGTCTTTAACTACGATCTGCCAGACGACTGTGAAGACTACGTACACCGTATCGGTCGTACCGGTCGCGCGGGCGCAAGCGGTCACTCTATTAGCCTTGCGTGTGAAGAGTATGCGCTGAACCTTCCGGCCATTGAGACCTACATCGGTCACTCTATTCCGCAGAGCAAATACAATCCGGAAGCGCTGTTAAGCGAACTGCCGCCGCCTAAGCGTCTTACCCGCCCACGCTCCGGCAATGGTCCGCGTCGTTCAGGCGGCGCACCGCGTAATCGTCGTCGTTCAGGTTAAGAAAATATGCTCAGCTCCACCTCGCTTTATGCGGCAATTGATCTCGGTTCGAATAGTTTTCATATGCTGGTTGTGCGCGAGGTGGCGGGAAGCATACAAACGCTGACGCGCATTAAGCGCAAGGTCCGCCTCGCGGCGGGCCTGAGCAGCGACAATCACCTCTCGCCTGAAGCTATGGAACGTGGCTGGCAGTGCCTGCGACTCTTTGCCGAGCGTCTGCAGGATATCCCGCACGCCCAAATCACCGTTGTCGCCACTGCGACACTCCGCCTGGCGGTTAACGCCGTGGATTTTATTGCCAGAGCGCAGGAGATTCTCGGTTGCCCGGTTCAGGTTATCAGCGGTGAAGAAGAAGCTCGTCTGATTTATCAGGGTGTTGCACACACTACGGGGGGTGACGATCGCCGCCTGGTGGTGGATATCGGCGGAGCCAGTACCGAGCTGGTGACCGGCACCGGCGCGCAGGCTACGTCGCTGTTCAGCCTGTCGATGGGTTGCGTGACCTGGCTTGAGCGCTATTTTACCGATCGTAATCTGGGTAAAGAGAACTTCGACGAGGCAGAAAATGCCGCGCGCGAGGTATTACGTCCCGTGATGGACGAACTGCGCTATCACGGCTGGAAAGTGTGCGTGGGTGCGTCGGGGACCGTGCAGGCCCTGCAGGAAATCATGATGGCGCAGGGAATGGACGAGCGGATTACGCTTGCCAAACTTCAGCAGCTAAAACAGCGCGCCATCCAGTGCGGACGCCTGGAAGAACTGGAAATTGAAGGCCTGACGCTGGAACGCGCGCTGGTCTTCCCGAGCGGGCTGGCCATTCTGATCGCCATTTTCACCGAGCTCAACATCCAGTGTATGACCCTTGCCGGCGGCGCGCTGCGCGAAGGCCTGGTCTACGGGATGCTGCATCTGTCGGTCGATCAGGATATCCGCAGCCGAACCCTGCGCAACGTACAGCGTCGTTTTCTGGTTGATATCGATCAGGCAGGACGCGTATCGCAGCTGGCATCTCGCTTCGCCGATCAGGTCGCTAACGTCTGGGATCTTGATCATCTGAGCCGCGATTTATTACTGAGCGCCTGTGCGCTGCATGAAGTGGGGCTGAGCATTGATTTTAAGCAGGCCCCTGCTCACGCAGCGTATCTGGTTCGCAACCTGGATTTACCGGGCTACACGCCCGCACAGAAAAAGCTGCTGGCAACGCTGCTGCTGAACCAGACCAACGCCGTTGATCTCTCATCATTGCATCAGCAAAACGCCGTACCGCCGCGCGTAGCCGAGCATCTGTGCCGCCTGCTGCGTCTGGCGATTCTCTTTGCCAGCCGCCGTCGCGATGATTTGCTGCCTGCAATCAATCTGGTGGCCGATGACGAAAAACTGTCGCTGACGCTGCCGGAAAACTGGATTGAACGTCACCCGCTTGGGGCAGAGATGATCGAGCAGGAGTGCCAGTGGCAGAGCTATGTGCACTGGGTGCTGGAAGTGAAATAATACGCTGAACATTGCCGGGTGGCGGCTTCGCCTTACCCGGCCTACTCATCATTATCCTTTCTCTTTGGCTTTTGCCAGCATGGCGCGAATGTTCGCCACGTTAGCCTGCCCCTTATGCATCCGCTCTTCTGCGGTAATCACTTTGCGTTCCTGTTCCCAGATCAGGTCGTCCTGCGGCAGCTCCAGCAGGAAACGGCTCGGCTCCGGGCGGACGAGTTCGCCATACTGACGGCGCTCTTTACACAGCGTGAACGTCAGCTCTTTCTGCGCACGGGTGATCCCCACGTAGGCCAGACGGCGCTCCTCGTCGACGTTATCTTCGTCAATGCTGCTCTGGTGCGGTAACAACCCCTCTTCCATACCAACCAGATAGACATACGGGAACTCCAGACCTTTTGACGCATGCAGCGTCATCAGCTGTACCTGATCGGCCTCTTCTTCGCTCTCGCCGCGCTCCATCATGTCGCGCAGGGTAAAGCGGGTGACGACCTGCGTCAGGGTCATCGGCTCGTCGATTTCAGAACCCTCCAGCATTTCGGTCATCCAGCTGAAGAGCTGGTTAACGTTCTTCATGCGCATCTCAGCGGCTTTCGGGCTGGCCGAGGTTTCGTACAGCCAGGACTCATAGTCGATGCCGTGAATAAGATCGCGCACCGCCGCCACCGGCTCGCGCTCCGCGAGACGCTGCACTTCGCCGAGCCAGTGGGTGAATCGTGTTAAAGAATCGTAACCGCGGCCGGTTAACGTCTGGCTCAGCCCCATGTCGAAGCTGGCGGTAAACAGGCTTTTATTACGCGTCATCGCCCACTCGCCCAGCTTTTGCAGCGTCGCAGGGCCAATCTCGCGCTTCGGCGTATTCACGATGCGCAGAAACGCGCTGTCGTCATCCGGGTTCGTGAGGACGCGCAGATAGGCCAGCAGATCTTTAATCTCTGGCCGTGAGAAGAACGACGTACCGCCCGAAATTTTGTACGGGATGCGGTTCTGCATCAGCATCTTTTCAAAGACGCGCGACTGGTGATTGCCGCGATAGAGGATCGCGTAATCCTTATATTCGGTTTTATTGACGAAGTGGTGGGCGATCAGTTCGCCCGTCACGCGCTCCGCCTCATGCTCTTCATTATTGGCGCTGAGCACCTTCAATTCAGTACCGTAACCCAGCTCGGAGAAGAGACGCTTCTCAAACACGTGCGGGTTATTGGCAATCAGGATATTTGCTGCCTTCAGGATACGCCCGGAGGAGCGGTAGTTCTGTTCCAGCTTTATCACCTGCAGCGCCGGAAAATCTTTGCTCAGCAGCACCAGGTTTTGCGGACGCGCGCCGCGCCAGGAGTAAATTGACTGGTCGTCGTCGCCGACCACGGTGAAACGCGCGCGCTGCCCCACCAGCAGCTTCACCAGCTCGTACTGGCTGGTGTTGGTGTCCTGATACTCATCCACCAGCAGGTAACGGATTTTGTTCTGCCAGCGCTCGCGAACCTCTTCGTTCCGCTGCAGCAGCAGCGTGGGCAGCAGAATCAGGTCGTCAAAGTCCAGCACGTTGCACGCTTTCATATGTGCATCGTACAGACCGTAGCAGTGGGCGAAGATCCGATCCCGTTCGCCTTTGGCGATCGCCGCGGCCTGGGCCGGGGTCATCAGATCGTTTTTCCAGTTTGAGATCGTTGAGATCAGCTGCTGCAACAGCACCTTGTCATCTTCGATCAGCCCCTCGGTGAGCTCTTTGAGCAACGCCACCTGGTCGGTGTCATCGAAGAGCGAGAAGTTGGACTTCATTCCCAGCGCAGCATACTCGCGTTTAATGATATCCAGCCCCAGCGTGTGGAAGGTGGAGATCATCAGGCCGCGCGCCTCTTTTCGTCCCAGCGTCTGGCCGACACGCTCTTTCATCTCACGCGCCGCTTTATTGGTAAAGGTTACCGCCGCAATGTGCCGGGCCTGATAGCCACAGCCGCGGATCAGGTGCGCAATCTTATTGGTGATAACGCGCGTTTTGCCGGATCCTGCACCCGCCAGCACCAGACACGGTCCGGTGACAAATTCGACGGCTTGTTGTTGTCCGGGGTTTAAACGCATAAATGATCACTCAATGAAAGTCAGGAGGGGAGAATAACAGCGTGGTAGTATAGCGAGCCTAATCCATACCACTCAAGGCACGATCATGGCAAAAACAGCAGCAGCACTGCATATTCTTGTTAAAGAAGAGAAACTGGCTCTGGATCTTCTGGAGCAGATCAAAAACGGCGCCGACTTCGGCAAGCTGGCGAAGAAGCACTCTATCTGTCCGTCAGGCAAACGCGGCGGCGATCTGGGTGAATTCCGCCAGGGTCAGATGGTACCGGCATTCGATAAAGTGGTCTTCTCCTGCCCGGTGCTGGAGCCAACCGGCCCGCTGCACACGCAGTTCGGCTACCACGTGATTAAAGTGCTGTACCGCAAATAAACAAGCCGGGTGGCGACTGCGCCTACCCGGCCTACATCTTACGGTTTTGTAGGTCGGGTTAGCGAAGCGCCACCCGACAAAGTTGTTAACCCGCTACCGCGATACGCTTCATGTCGGTCATGTAGCCACGCAGTTTGTGACCCACTTTCTCGATCTGGTGGCTGCGAATCGCTTCGTTCACATCGCGCAGCTGCGCGTTGTCCACGGCACCTTCTGCAATCGCTTTACCCAGATCGCCCGGCTGCAGAGTGGTCATAAACTCTTTCAGCAGCGGTACGCAGGCGTAAGAGAACAGGTAGTTACCGTATTCTGCGGTATCCGAGATAACCACGTTCATTTCGTACAGACGCTTACGGGCGATGGTGTTCGCGATCAGCGGCAGCTCGTGCAGTGATTCGTAGTACGCAGACTCTTCAATGATGCCGGAATCCACCATGGTTTCGAACGCCAGCTCAACGCCTGCTTTCACCATCGCAATCATCAGGACGCCTTTATCGAAGTACTCCTGCTCGCCGATTTTACCTTCATACTGTGGCGCGGTTTCGAACGCGGTTTTACCGGTCTCTTCACGCCAGGTCAGCAGTTTCTTGTCGTCGTTTGCCCAGTCAGCCATCATGCCGGAAGAGAACTCGCCGGAGATGATGTCGTCCATATGTTTCTGGAACAGCGGCGCCATGATGGTTTTCAGCTGTTCAGACAGCGCGTAAGCACGCAGTTTTGCCGGGTTAGACAGACGGTCCATCATCAGCGTAATACCGCCCTGCTTCAGCGCTTCGGTGATGGTTTCCCAGCCGAACTGAATCAGTTTTTCCGCGTATGCCGGGTCGGTGCCCTCTTCCACCAGCTTATCGAAGCACAGCAGAGAACCGGCCTGCAGCATGCCGCACAGAATGGTCTGCTCGCCCATCAGGTCGGATTTCACTTCGGCAACGAAGGACGATTCCAGCACGCCCGCACGGTGGCCGCCGGTCGCCACAGCCCACGCTTTGGCAATCGCCATGCCTTCACCTTTCGGATCGTTTTCCGGGTGAACCGCGATCAGCGTCGGCACGCCGAAACCACGCTTGTACTCTTCACGCACTTCGGTACCTGGGCACTTCGGTGCCACCATCACCACGGTGATGTCTTTACGGATCTGTTCGCCCACTTCAACGATGTTGAAGCCGTGGGAGTAACCCAGCGCCGCGCCGTCTTTCATCAGCGGCTGTACGGAACGCACAACGTCAGAGTGCTGCTTGTCCGGCGTCAGGTTAACCACCAGATCCGCCTGCGGGATCAGCTCTTCGTAGGTACCCACTTTGAAGCCGTTTTCGGTCGCTTTACGCCATGAAGCGCGCTTCTCGGCAATCGCTTCTTTGCGCAGTGCGTAGGAGATATCCAGACCGGAGTCACGCATGTTCAGGCCCTGGTTCAGACCCTGTGCGCCACAGCCGACGATGACCACTTTTTTACCCTGAAGGTAGCTCGCGCCATCGGCAAATTCATCGCGCGCCATGAAGCGGCATTTGCCCAGCTGCGCCAGCTGCTGGCGCAAGTTCAGTGTATTAAAGTAGTTAGCCATGGGTGATACCTCGTGATGTTGTGTGTCTTATTGTTCGGTTCGCGTTTCAGCGAGAATGTACCCACATTACAACAGGAAATTTATTGCGGAAATTGATATATTCACAACGTCACATTGCAATTTATGCAATGTAAAAAGAGGGAGTGGAATCGGTGGATTTACGCGATCTGAAAATGTTCCTGCACCTGGCGGAAAGCCGTCACTTTGGCCGCAGCGCCCGGGCGATGCACGTCAGCCCCTCCACGCTGTCGCGCCAGATCCAGCGCCTTGAGGAAGATCTCGGCCAGCCGCTGTTCGTGCGCGATAACCGCACCGTCACCCTCACGGAAGCGGGCGAAGAGCTGCGTATTTTTGCCCAGCAGACGCTGCTGCAGTACCAGCAGCTGCGGCACTCTATCGATCAGCAGGGGCCGTCACTCTCCGGTGAGCTGCATATTTTCTGCTCCGTGACCGCCGCCTACAGCCATCTGCCGCCCATCCTTGACCGCTTTCGCGCGGCGCATCCGTCGGTTGAAATTAAGCTCACCACCGGCGACGCTGCCGACGCGATGGAAAAAGTGGTAACGGGCGAAGCGGATCTCGCCATTGCCGGGAAGCCGGAAACCCTGCCGGGCGCGGTAGCGTTCTCGATGCTGGAAAATCTGGCGGTGGTGCTGATTGCCCCGGCGCTGCCCTGTCCGGTGCGTAACCAGGTATCGGTGGAAAAACCGGACTGGTCCACGGTGCCGTTTATCATGGCCGATCAGGGCCCGGTTCGCCGCCGCATTGAGCTGTGGTTCCGCCGTCAGAAAATCAGCAACCCGTCGATTTACGCCACCGTCAGCGGCCATGAGGCGATGGTGTCGATGGTGGCGCTGGGCTGCGGCGTGGCGCTGCTGCCGGAAGTGGTGCTGGACAACAGCCCGGAACCGGTGCGCAATCGCGTGATGATTCTGGAACGCAGCGATGAGAAAACGCCGTTTGAGCTTGGCGTGTGCGCACAAAAAAAGCGGCTGCATGAGCCGCTTATTGATGCGTTCTGGACGATACTGCCGAACCACTAAAGCCGGGTGGCGCTGCGCTTACCCGGCCTACATGCCGCTCAACCCTTAGCCTGCCAGGAAAAAGCGGAACGCCGGGTTGTGGGTTTCATCGTGACACTCATAGCCCAGCTCGTTGAGCCGCGTTTCGAAATCAGGCTCGTGCTCGCCCAGTTCGAACGCCGCCAGCACGCGGCCGTAGTCGGTGCCGTGGCTGCGGTAGTGGAACAGAGAGATGTTCCAGTGCGTGCCCAGCGTGTGCAGGAACTTGAGCAGCGCGCCCGGTGATTCCGGGAACTCGAAGCTGAACAGGCGTTCCCTGAGCGGCTTGGAAGGACGCCCGCCGACCATGTAGCGCACGTGCAGCTTCGCCATCTCGTCGTCAGAAAGATCGACCACACTGTAGCCGCCGTTATGCAGCAGGCTAAGGATCTCTTTGCGCTCCTCCACGCCACGGCTCAGACGCACGCCGACAAAAATGCAGGCATCTTTGGCATCGGCAAAGCGGTAGTTGAACTCCGTCACCGAACGGCCGCCCAGCAGCTGGCAGAACTTGAGGAAGCTGCCCTTCTCTTCCGGAATCGTCACCGCCAGCAGCGCTTCCCGCTGTTCGCCCAGCTCGCAGCGCTCGGACACATAGCGCAGGCCGTGGAAGTTCACGTTGGCACCGGAAAGCACGTGCGCCAGACGCTCGCCGCGGATGTTGTGCTGCGCGATGTATTTTTTCATGCCCGCCAGCGCCAGCGCGCCGGAGGGTTCCGCCACCGCACGCACGTCTTCGAACAGATCTTTCATCGCCGCGCAGATAGCGTCGCTGTCCACCGTGACGATATCGTCGAGATATTCCCGGCACAGGCGGAACGTTTCGTCGCCAATGCGCTTCACCGCCACGCCCTCGGCAAACAGCCCGACGCGCGGCAGGTCGACCGGATGCCCGGCATCCAGCGCCGCTTTCAGGCAGGCGGAGTCTTCCGCTTCCACGGCAATGACTTTGATCTGCGGCATCAGCTGTTTGATCAGCACCGCCACGCCTGCGGCTAAACCACCGCCGCCCACCGGGACAAAGACCCGGTCGAGATGGGCATCCTGCTGCAGCAGCTCAAGCGCCAGCGTGCCCTGGCCGGCAATCACCATCGGGTGGTCGAACGGCGGCACCCAGGTGAAGCCCTGCTGCTGCGCCAGCTCGATCGCTTTGGCTTTTGCTTCGTCAAAGTTGGCCCCGTGGAGCAAGACTTCGCCGCCGAAACCGCGCACCGCGTCGACCTTGATGTCGGCGGTAGCAACTGGCATCACGATCAGCGCTTTCAGCCCCAGACGGGCAGACGAGAACGCCACGCCCTGGGCGTGGTTGCCCGCTGACGCGGTAATCACGCCGCGCGCTTTTTGCTCGTCGGTCAGCCCGGCCATCATCGCGTAGGCGCCGCGCAGCTTGAAGCTGTGCACCGGCTGACGATCTTCGCGCTTCACCAGAATGACGTTGTCGAGGCGCGAAGAGAGTTTTTCCATTTTCTGCAGGGGCGTGACCTGAACGGCTTCATAGACCGGCGCGCGAAGCACCGCTCTCAGATATTCCGCCCCCTCGGGGGCGGCGGATAAGGGTTGCGACTCGGCCATCGTTAGCCCCCAAGTTTAGATTTATCGCGCACCGCGCCTTTATCTGCACTGGTGGCAAGGCTCGCGTAGGCGCGCAGGGCGAAGGAGACTTCACGCTGGCGGTCTTTCGGCGTCCAGGCTTTGTCGCCGCGGGCTTCCTGGGCTTCACGGCGGGCCGCAATCTCCTGGTCGCTCAGCTTGAGCTGAATGCCGCGATTCGGAATGTCTATTTCGATCAGATCGCCGTCTTCGATGATGGCAATGTTGCCGCCGCTTGCTGCTTCCGGGGAAACGTGGCCGATAGAGAGGCCGGAAGTGCCACCGGAGAAACGACCGTCGGTGATCAGCGCGCAGGCTTTACCGAGGCCCATGGATTTCAGGAAGGTGGTCGGGTAGAGCATCTCCTGCATGCCCGGCCCGCCTTTTGGCCCTTCGTAACGAATGACCACCACGTCGCCTTCCACCACTTTGCCGCCGAGGATGGCGTCTACCGCTTCATCCTGGCTTTCGTACACCTTCGCCGGACCGGTGAATTTCAGGATGCTGTCGTCCACGCCAGCGGTTTTCACGATGCAGCCATTTTCCGCAAAGTTACCGTACAGCACGGCCAGGCCGCCGTCTTTGCTATAGGCATGCTCCAGCGAGCGGATGCAGCCTTCAGCGCGGTCATCGTCCAGGGTATCCCAGCGGCAGTCCTGCGAGAACGCCTGGGTAGTACGAATACCGGCAGGGCCCGCGCGGAACATCTTTTTCACCGCGTCGTCTTTGGTCAGCATCACGTCGTACTGGTTCAGCGACTCAGGCAGCGACAGGCCAAGCACGTTTTTCACGTCACGGTTCAGCAGCCCGGCGCGATCCAGCTCGCCGAGGATACCGATGACGCCACCCGCGCGATGCACGTCTTCCATATGGTACTTCTGGGTACTCGGTGCGACCTTACACAGCTGCGGCACTTTACGGGAGAGCCTGTCGATGTCGCTCATGGTGAAGTCGATTTCGGCTTCCTGCGCGGCGGCCAGCAGGTGCAGAACGGTGTTGGTGGAACCGCCCATGGCGATATCCAGGGTCATGGCGTTCTCGAATGCCGCTTTACTGGCGATGCTGCGCGGCAGCGCGCTGGCGTCGTCCTGCTCGTAGTAGCGCTTAGTCAGTTCAACGATGCGTTTACCGGCGTTGAGGAACAGCTGCTTACGGTCGGCATGGGTCGCCAGCAGCGAGCCGTTGCCCGGCTGAGACAGACCCAGCGCTTCGGTCAGGCAGTTCATGGAGTTCGCCGTGAACATACCGGAACAGGAGCCGCAGGTCGGGCACGCGGAGCGCTCCACCTGGTCACTCTGCTCGTCAGAGACTTTCGGGTCCGCGCCCTGAATCATCGCATCGACCAGGTCGAGCTTGATGATTTTGTCGGAGAGCTTGGTTTTCCCCGCTTCCATCGGGCCACCGGAGACGAAGATCACCGGAATGTTCAGGCGCAGGGAGGCCATCAGCATCCCCGGGGTGATTTTGTCGCAGTTGGAGATACAGACCATCGCATCGGCGCAGTGGGCGTTAACCATGTACTCTACCGAGTCGGCGATCAGCTCGCGCGACGGGAGTGAATAGAGCATGCCCCCGTGGCCCATCGCGATACCGTCATCCACTGCAATAGTGTTGAACTCTTTCGCCACGCCGCCGGAGGCTTCGATTTGCTCGGCAACCAGCTTACCGAGATCGCGCAGGTGCACGTGGCCCGGTACGAACTGGGTGAAGGAGTTCACCACGGCGATAATCGGCTTGCCGAAATCGGCGTCGGTCATTCCGGTGGCGCGCCACAGCGCGCGGGCACCGGCCATGTTACGGCCGTGGGTGGTGGTGGCTGAACGATACTTAGGCATGCTTTATTTACTCCCGTCTGACTATGTAATGGGACGGTGCGTGCCGTCCCAAATTTATATTTAGTGATTAACCTGATCCAACCAGCCGTATTTATCTTCTGTCTCGCCGGTGAAGAGGCCAAAGAACGCTTGCTGAATGCGTTTGGTCACCGGGCCACAGCGGCCTTCGCCCACCTGAATGCCGTCTACGCTACGCACCGGCGTAATTTCAGCCGCGGTACCGGACATGAACACTTCATCGGCCAGGTACAGGGATTCGCGAGACAGCACCTGCTCGCGCACTTCGATACCCAGATCTTTCGCCAGCTTGATGATGGCGTCACGGGTGATGCCAGGCAGCGCGGACGAGGTGAATGGCGGCGTAAACAGAATGCCGTCTTTCACTTCAAACAGGTTTTCACCTGCACCTTCGGAGATGTAGCCATTCACGTCGAGCGCGATACCTTCCTGGTAACCGTGACGGCGCGCTTCGCTGCCGACCAGCAGGGAAGAAAGGTAGTTACCGCCCGCTTTCGCCGCGGTCGGGATGGTGTTGGGTGCAACGCGGTTCCATGAAGAGACCATTGCGTCGATCCCCTGCTCCAGGGCTTCAGCCCCCAGGTAGGCACCCCATGGGAACGCGGCAATGATCACATCGGTGTTGTAACCGGCTGGCGGGTTCACGCCCATGCCGACGTCGCCCACGAAGACCAGCGGACGAATATAGGCGCTAGTCAGGTTGTTCTTACGGATCACGTCGCGGCAGGCTTCCATCAGCTCATCCACGCTCTGAGAAACCGGGAAACGATAAATTTTGGCTGAGTCATGCAGACGCTGCATGTGTTCGCGATGGCGGAACACCACTGGCCCTTTGTGAGAATCGTAGCAGCGGATGCCTTCAAACACGGAGGTACCGTAATGCAGCGCGTGGGACATCACGTGGACCTTCGCGTCCTCCCAGCGAACCATCTCACCGTTGAACCAAATGTAATCAGCTTTTTTTGTCGTCATTTTTTCGTCCTGTCACGCTTAAGCGCGGATTTGTTGTGATGTGGTTGTGCTCTGGCAGATGGCAACATGGGCAACGTCTACCAGCTTTGATAACTGACTAAACAGTAAGTCGACCGGCCGCGGGCTGGCAACGGTTAATTCGATACTGATGTTTTGCGCGTCGGTGGCCGTCTCCATATTCATAGAGCAAATCTGAAAACCACGATGACGCACCACGCGCAAAACGCGTTCTAATGTTTCCGGGTTGAAGCGAGCCTGCACGGCGACCTGATGTTGCATCATGATAATTTCTCCAGCATTTGTGAGTTACTGGCACCGGGCGGTACCAACGGCCAGACGTTCTCAAGCTCGTCGATTGAGACATGAAGCAGGTATGGCCCTTCGCTTGACAGCATGGTGTCGAGTGCCGCTTCAACCTGGTCTTTACGGGTGATGTGCTGGCCAGGAATGCCGAAGGCGCTGGCCAGGGTGAGGAAATCGGGGTTATCGGTCAGGGTGGTTTCACTGTAACGTTCCTGGAAGAACAGCTGTTGCCACTGGCGAACCATCCCTAAACGCTGGTTATCGAGCAACACGATCTTCAGCGGTAACTGCTTGCGCTTCACGGTGCCGAGCTCCTGAACGTTCATCATGAAGGAGCCGTCACCGGAGATACAGATAACGGTATCGTTCGGGCGGGCAACCTGTGCGCCAACCGCGGCTGGCAGGCCGAAGCCCATCGTCCCTAACCCGCTGGAAGTAATGAAGTTTTCCGGACGGGTGTAGGCCATGTGCTGGGCGGACCACATCTGATGCTGGCCGACATCGGTCGTCACCACGCTGTCGGCGGGCTTACGGTCGGACAGCTGCTTCAACAGCAGCGGCGCGTAGATGGCCTCGCCGGGATGGTCGTAACGCCAGGCGTGCTCGGCGCGCATGTCTGCGGTGTGCTGACGCCATGCGTTGATATCCAGCGGCTGCTGCAATGCCGGTAACAGCGCGTTGAGATCGCCCTGCAGCGCGACGTGCGCCTGACGCAGCTTGTTCATCTCCGCCGGGTCGATATCCATATGGATAACTTTGGCGTTCGGCGCAAAGGTATTCAGCTTACCGGTGACGCGGTCGTCAAAACGGGCACCGACGGCGATGAGCAGATCGCACGCCTGCACCGCCAGGTTTGCCGCTTTGGTGCCGTGCATCCCCAGCATGCCCAGATAGTAGGGGTAATCGGCATCTACCGCACCCAACCCTTTCAGCGTGCAGGTGGCAGGCATTTGCGTTGCCGCGATAAATTCGCGCAGGGCAGGAACCGCCTGCGCCATACCTACGCCACCACCAACGTACAGCATCGGCTGTTTCGCCTGCGTCAGCATCTGACGGGCCTCTTCGACTTCCGCATGCGGAAACGCGTCGTCGTTTCCAACGGTGGAGAAGTGCGGCTCCAGTTCGCCGTGTGCGACCTGGATATCTTTCGGGATATCGACCAGAACCGGACCAGGGCGGCCGGAGCTGGCAACCTCGAATGCTTCTGCCATTACGCGCGGCAGCTCTTCCAGAGACTGAACGAGAAAACTGTGTTTGGTGCAGGCCAGCGATAAACCGAGTACATCGACTTCCTGGAACGCGTCGGTGCCGATGAACGGAGACGCCACCTGCCCGGTGATGGCAACAACGGGAACAGAATCCAGCAGTGCATCAGCCAGACCGGTGATCAGGTTCGTTGCGCCCGGGCCTGAGGTCGCCATACAGACACCGGTTTTACCGGTGGCACGAGCATAACCGATGGCGGCCATCGCTGCGCCCTGCTCGTGTCGGCACAACAGGTGCTCCACGCCGCCGTCATACAGTGCATCGTAAATCGGCATAATTGCGCCACCCGGATAACCGAATACTGTCTCGACTCCCTGCGCGCGCAACGCATGTACTACCCACTGTGCCCCATTCATAGTTAGTTCCCCGTCATAAATCGGGAGAAACAGAATTTTGTGCTAGTCATCATTCTCTGCTCCTCATTTACGTTTTTTAGTCATAAAAAAACCCCCGGACCTTTCGGTGCGGGGGTCTTAGTTCGTTAAGGCTTGATTTCTAAGCCTTTCCTCGTCCAAGTGCAGCCCCGCACGGTGGGATAATAATCACCACCACGCTAATCACGACCAGGCTAATCACTCGTAGAAGGGCTGTCATTTTCAGTTCTTTTTGCATCTTGTTCGAAGGAATACCTAAAGAGTTATCACAGTTTTTAAATCAAACACAAGATTTATTTATGACGGATTTGGTTAGCCCGCGAATCATATTTCTTAAAATCGTTGTTTTATATACGGAAATTAGAAAATGAATATTTTTCACTTTTTTACTCCTCCGCTAACCGTCAAAACAGGTTTTTTTTCGCTCTGCGAGGAGGGTTCCACGATTGTGCAATAGTTTCATTGTGCTTTTAAAATCCCTGAAAAAGCAGCGTAAATTCGATAAATAGCGCTAAACAGGCATAACGCGCACTGGCATAGTCACACCAGGAGGTAGTGCAAATGTCACTGTCGGTTGTTTATACGCGTGCGGCTCTCGGGGTAAAGGCACCGCTTGTTTCCGTAGAGGTTCATTTGAGTAATGGGCTGCCCGGACTCACGCTTGTCGGGTTACCTGAAACGACGGTTAAAGAGGCCAGGGATCGCGTTCGCAGCGCAATAATAAATAGCGGTTATACCTTCCCCGCGAAGAAGATCACCATCAACCTTGCCCCCGCCGATCTGCCCAAAGAGGGCGGGCGATACGATTTACCTATCGCAATTGCGCTTCTCGCGGCTTCTGAGCAGCTTACTACGACCAGGCTAGGCTCGTACGAGTTCGTGGGTGAACTCGCGCTCACAGGCGCATTGAGAGGCGTTCCCGGTGCAATATCGGGAGCGCTGGAAGCCATTCGTGCAGGGCGGCAAATCATTGTCGCCAATGAAAACGCATCAGAAGTGAGTCTTATTGCCGAAAAGGGGTGCCTTATCGCCGGGCATCTTCAGGAAGTATGTGCCTGGCTGGAAGGCCGACATGAACTGTCCGAGCCGGAGGAGTGCGACGAGGCTGTAGCAGATGCGCCAGAAGATCTTAGTGAGATCATGGGACAGGAGCAAGGTAAACGGGCGCTGGAGATTACGGCTGCAGGTGGACACAATCTCCTGCTGATTGGCCCGCCTGGTACAGGTAAAACGATGCTGGCGAGCAGGCTGAGCGGGTTGCTCCCGCCGCTCAATAACCATGAAGCGCTGGAAAGCGCTGCTATATATAGCCTCATCAGTTCGGCATCGTTGCAAAAACAGTGGCGCCATCGCCCTTTTCGTTCCCCACATCATAGCGCTTCACTGACGGCAATGGTCGGCGGTGGGTCTATCCCCGGACCGGGTGAGATTTCACTGGCACACAATGGCATTCTGTTTCTTGATGAGTTGCCTGAGTTTGAGCGTCGCGTGCTGGATGCACTGAGAGAACCTATTGAATCTGGTGAAATACATATCTCGCGCACGCGGGCCAAAATAAGCTATCCCGCGCAGTTTCAACTGGTCGCTGCGATGAACCCCAGCCCCACGGGGCATTATCAGGGCAACCATAACCGCTGTACGCCAGAGCAGACGCTGCGCTATCTGGGAAAGCTTTCCGGCCCATTCCTCGACCGTTTCGATTTGTCTCTCGAAATCCCCCTTCCGCCGCCGGGCCTGCTCAGGCAGACGGGCATAACGGGTGAGAGCTCAGCAAAAGTGCGCGGGCGGGTGATCGCTGCCCAGGCACGACAATACGCCCGTCAAAACAGGCTGAATGCTCGGCTTGATAATGCCGGGATCCGGCAGTTTTGTTCGCTTAATAGTGAAGATGCAGGATGGCTTGAAGAGACATTGACGCGCTTTGGGCTGTCTATACGTGCGTGGCAACGTTTGCTAAAAGTGGCCAGAACCATTGCTGACGTGGAGGGATGTACTGACATTGAGAGGAAACACTTGCAGGAGGCGCTGAGTTATCGCGCTATCGATCGTTTGCTGCTGCACCTGCAGAAGTTGCTGGCATAAAAAAAGGGGCCGTAGCCCCTTCTTATCATCTTAGTCATCAGACTCGGTGTAGTCTTCTGCACCTTCCATCTGCGGCTTACCGCCAGACAGCGTATGGAAGCGCTTTGGACGCTTAATGCGTGCCATATACTTGATCCATACACGTTCCGCTTCAGACTGCGGCTCACGCTCACCACGGCAAACAGAAACAAACTGTTTTTCGTCTTCAGTAGCAGGCTCACGCTTGCCCAGATCCAGCTCGTTAAAGGCATAACCATGGCGCTCAAGCAGTTGAGCTTCTTTGATGGTGAAATCGCCGTGACGAGAGAACCCGCGCGGATAATGTTTATTGTCGAAAAAACGATTAGTCGTCGTAAAGCTTTCCGCCATCCTACACGCTCCTAATTCTTTGGCCGAGCTATTTATGGCGCGGAGTATTAGTTACGCTTGACAGAGTGTAAAACAAAACATTTAAATCATAACGACAAATAATTTTGCGGAGAAAGATGTGGATACGGAATTGCTTAAAACTTTCCTTGAAGTGAGCAGAACACGCCACTTTGGGCGAGCAGCTGAAGCCCTTTACCTGACGCAGTCAGCAGTCAGTTTTCGTATTCGACAGCTGGAAAATCAACTGGGTGTGAATCTTTTTACCCGCCATCGCAACAATATCCGCCTCACGCCCGCCGGCGAAAAACTACTGCCGTACGCAGAAACGCTGATGAATACCTGGCAGGCGGCACGCAAAGAGGTTGCACATACTTCGAGGCATAATGAGTTCTCGATAGGGGCCAGCGCTTCCCTGTGGGAATGTATGCTAAGTCAGTGGCTTACCCGGCTTTATCAATCTCATAGCCACCTGCAATTTGAAGCCAGGATTGCGCAACGGCAGTCGCTGGTTAAGCAACTTCATGAGCGCCAGCTTGATCTTCTTATCACAACCGAAGCCCCCAAGATGGACGAATTTAGCAGCCAGATTGTGGGCCAGTTTGGCCTGGCGCTTTATGCCTCTGAACCTTCGATGATGAAGGCAGACCTGACCTATTTGCGCCTGGAATGGGGGCCTGATTTTCAGCAGCATGAGACGGGCTTGATTGCACCTGATGACGTCCCACAGTTAACGACCAGCTCTGCAGAGATCGCCTGTCAGCAACTGCCCTTGCTGAGAGGTTGTACCTGGTTACCTGTTCGCTGGGCAGACACTAAAGCTGGGCTGCATACCGTAATGGATTCCACCACGCTTACCAGACCGCTGTATGCGATTTGGCTGCAAAACAGTGATAAGCAGTCGCAGATAAAAGATCTGTTAAAAATCAATGTAATGGATTGATACATCAGCCAGCAGGAATGCTGGCTGAATAGTAAGAAGAGACGTTTTTACAGTCTTTCAGGCAAAAAAAATCCTTTGCCGAAGCAAAGGATTCTATATGGCAGGGGCGGAGAGACTCGAACTCGCGACACCCGGTTTTGGAGACCGGTGCTCTACCAACTGAGCTACGCCCCTAAAGTTTTTTGCCATTAAGCCTGCCAGTAAGGCAGGCTTAATGTCTTAATAAGTGGCGGAACGGACGGGACTCGAACCC